>CAZXJZ010000015.1:0-18221 GCA_964641065.1 uncultured Hyphomicrobiales bacterium
GGCCGGTGCCGATGCCGGGCTCGAGGATGCGGCCGCCGCAAAAGCCCAGTCGGAGCAAGCCGTCCCAGACCGCGCGCACGATATAGTCCGGCGTGAAATGGGCGTACTGCGTGCAGCGCGCCAGCGAGGCATAGTCAGACGGCGTGACAAGCGCCTCGAGCTCCGTGCCGATCGTCTCCCAGCCATCGCGGAATCCGTCCTCGCCGGGCCGGCGAAAGACGCTATTGGCGAGCGACGATGCGCCGAAGCCGGTGAAGCGGATGAGCGCGGTCTGCTCGTCCGGCGTCGCCGGTCGAGCAGCCGCGTCGATCTCGGCCGCCAGTCGGATCGCCGCGATGTTGTCGCGCGCGCGATCGCGCCAGGACGCAGCGAGGCCTCGCCCGTCGATGAGCCGGACATTCTCTCCCTTCGGCATCGATCGACCGGGCGATGCTGACGGCGCCGGGGGCGCCGGCATCGCAGGCGGCGGATCGTCGTCATTGCAGTCGGCCGCAGGGTCCGGCGCGAAGGCGGTCACGCCGAGGCCGAGACCCGGCGCGATTGCGGGATTGCCGAAGAGGTCGAGGGTGAAGGGATCGTCGTGCGCCATTGGAGAAGTCCTTCTGTTGGGCGCGCGCGGCCGTCCGCCGACGTCGCGGGGCGCGACCGGCGGGCACGGCGTTGCGGAGAGGTTGGGAAGAGCGGGCCGATGAACGGGCCACGAAAATGCGAAAGCCTGGCGCGGGGCCGGGCTGCTCGCAGGTCGGGAGGGCGTTGCGGTCTATGCCGCTTCGGGAAGATGCCGGAGCTGCACTGGCAGCTTCGCGGCGACCTCGTCATCGGTGAGATCGTCGAGCGGCTTCAGGACCGTACCGACGCCGCCGCAATAGACGAGCACGGTGCGCTTGCCCTGCATGTGCGCTGGCCAGCCCTTGCCCGCATAACCACGGTAGTCGTCATGCGTGCTCGACCAAATGTGCTCGAGGCGCTCGTCGCGTGTCATGGTGCGGATCGGCCGGGACTCCCGCTCGATGATCGCCCGCTTCATGCGCTCCGGCGAGTCGCGATCGGACAGATCGCAATAGCCGTGGAAGAAGCGCTTGCGGTTGTCGAGCCAGAGCGAGAAGAACACGCTTGTGACATTGCCGGTCATGAACTCGCGCATCGCGAACATATCGGCGCGCATCCAGAGCGGCGGCAGGATCTCAAGCATGTACTCATGCTCGCGCTGGGCGATCTCGAACCATTCGCCGGCGAAGAGCTGCGCGGCGTCGCCTGCGGCATAGGCCGGATCGCCACGGTGGCGGTTGAACAGCCGGAACATTTCTTGGCGCGTGGCGACGCCCTGAAAGATCTTGCGAATGGTCGGGAGAGTGGGCATGGCGGCTCCTTTCGGCTTGGCGGGCCGAAGCACGAGCGATCTGCCTGATCCCCCGTCACGTTGGCCCTTCATCACCTCTTCCCGCGGGCCGCCTCTCCGGTCCGGCGGGTCAAGGGCCGCGGAACGCGGGCGAAGCTTCCCTTGACGCGCCGGCCGGGCATGCGGCATCGCGATTCATCCTTCCTCCCCTTCTTGGTCTTCCTCCTTCGCTTTGGTGAAAAGCTGTTCTGCGCTCTTGATTGCCGTGAGCGCCGCCTTGAACACCGCCGAGCCGCGTTCCTCAGCGAGATCGGTCGTGGCTGCGACCGCGAGGCACGCGGCATGGATGTCGTCGCCGGTGACGGCGTCCGGCGACAGCGTTGTGAGAGAATCGTCATAGGCGCTGACCTCGCCGATCATCGTCCGCACTTCGTTTTCGTCGAAGCGCAGGAGCACATGCGTTCGCGGCGCGGCCACAGCCAAGGCCTTCGCGCGAAACTTGACGATGATCTCGTCGGTCGAGCATGACCGATCAGGGTCGCCATGCCGCCGAAGCCGTCCGGTCGCATGCGCGAGCAGGTGAAGGTGGACGAGACGGCGATCTCTTCGAGCGTCGGCGAGCGACGCACGATATCCTGCAGGATGCTCGACCAGGAAATGGTGCTGAGATCGATGAGTGGATTGCGGTGCCGGCTCAGTCGGGATCGCGGGCGCCCGCAAGGATGGCTTCGGCCCTGGCGATGGCCGCGGCGGCGCGGTCCTTCCAAAAAGTGCGATCCAACGTTTCGTCGGCGCCGGTCAGCACCTTCAGAAGACCGAGCAGCACCTCGAAATGATCGGCCTTGCGCTGCACGGTCTCGCGGTAGTGGCTTGGCACGGGAACGGACGGGCCACTATAGGCGCAGTCCCGTCCTTCCCAGACGCCGGTGACATAAGTCTCGCCGGCGGTGTCGTGGTCGTGTTTCTCGCCGTCCCAGTTGTCGTCCTCGACCGCGAGCCGGCAGGCCTCGGCGAGATTCGGCGCTTCGTAGCTGCGTTGCCGATAGACTGGCAGGCGATAGGTTGTCTCGATTGTGAAGATCGGCATCGGAATCATCCTTCCCTTCGGGTGTGGAACACACCCTCGGGGCGCGGCCGCATCGAAGGTCCGGCGGGTCAAGGGCCGCGGAACGCGGGCGAAGCTTCACCCTTGACGCGCCCGGCCGGGCATGCGGCAGTGGGTTTGCCTCCCCTTCCTTTCATTCCGCGCATTCGGACTTCCGCAACGTTGATCTTTCGTCAGTCCCAGCCCGCACGCCACAACCATCACCAATCGTGCCCCGGCAAGTCGGCGACACGATTGGCATCGCGATCGAACAGGATGTAATCGAAGCCCTGCTTTCGGCCCCATGTCATGACCCCAAAGAGGTCGTCAGGGATCGCGTCCGGACCCGCGCCGCCATTCTCCTCTTGGGCGTAGACGAACCATCCGTACTCACCATAGGGGCCGCCGACGCAGGGCCATTCCTTGGCCGGCGTGTTGTCGAGATAGTGCGCTGTTTGCGCGGTGAGGTGCGCGGTCGAGACGACAATAACAGTGCGAACCTCATGGTGGGTCATGGCATTTTCTCCTTTCGCCGTTGATGATGGATCTCAATCCAGGTCGAGCTTGCGCGGTGACGTCGCCTGAAGCATCCAGCGAGCACCCTTGATCCGGCGCAGCGCATCGACGGCTGCCGGCACGCGATTGAGCACGGTTTGGACGTGGCGCTCCGCTACTACGCGCGTCGGCACGAAGCGGTCGTTGCTGATTTCGAGTGCTGGTCCGAAACGGGCCTCGGCCTCGAAGATTCCGAAGCTGTGATGACGGAACAGCAGATGGGCCGCGCCGTCGCACCAGCTCTGTGTGGCGAGGAACCAATCGTGCAGTGGACAAAAATGCTCGGGCTCGCCGCCGAAGCGCTGCGCGCTGGCTGCCGCAAGTTCGGCGGCGTCAGGCGCATCTTGCGGGAGCCAGTCCGGCGCGTCGAGATCGACCATCCAGTCGCGCGCATCAGGAATGATGCCGCAATCTTCGTCGAGATGTTGCAGGCCGAGGATACGAACGGCGATCTCGGCGCCGTCACTGTTGCGGATGAAGGGTCCAAAGACAGAGACGGCTTCCTCGATCCCTTGCCGATGGTGACGGAACGCGCGGTGCGTGAAGCGGCACTGTATGGCTTTCGTGGCGTCGAACCATGCATGCCAAGCATGATAGTCCTGCCATCGTCCGCCGTGCTTGCGGGCGGACGAACGTGCGTGATCGTAAGGGTGCATGATGGCCTCCTTGACGTTTGGAGCGGAGATGGAAGGATGTCAGCGCGCAGCGGCTGAGGTTGCGCCGGCGAGCGCTGCGAAGGCCCGGTCGACAGTCTCGATCAAGCCGCTTTCGACACACCAGAGGTCGAAGCTTGCAGGCGCAGTCCGCGGCAAGAGTGGCCTGTAGAGCGGATAGGCCTCCCGCGCATGCTCCAATGGCAGCGCATCGCTGCGCCAGACATAGTCGCCGCGTTTGCGCATGCGCCGCCGATAGCGGGCGAGGTCGGCGACGTTCGTCGGATGGGTCTGCGAACGGACGTCACGCAGGAAGGCGCGCAGCGCATCGTGCAGATGACCCGCCGGCTGCGTGTTCCAGGCCGCCAGGAATTGACCGACCCTCAATGTCCGCGTCTCGGCGTCACCTTCGAGCGCGAGCTCGACGGTCGCGGCACGGCGTCCGTCGCAGCGCAGAGACAGGATCTGGGTGTCGCCGCGCCGGCAGATGTCATAGTAGCCGCCGACGCAGTGCTGCATCTCGTTGCCCTCGATCACGAGATCCTCTGCCGAGGTCAGCGCCACAACCTCATAGCGGCCGTCACTCGATCGCCAGGGCGCGCAGAGCGCCGGCCAACCGGGCCGTTCCGCCGCGTGCTCATGACGTAGCGCCGAGAGCGACGCCGCGCGGCGATGCCAGAGTGCGGCGGCCTCCTGGAACGCCTTCGGCTTGCGAATCCCGACAATGGCGCGATGCAGACCGGCCAGGAAGACACGGTAATCGGCGGTTGTTCGCAGCCGCTCCGGAAAATCGAGGTCGCTCGCGAACAATCCGACGACGTTGTTACGCGCGGCGAGCCGCGGCATGCGGTCGGCGACGAGCGGGCGAAGAAGATCATCCTTCAACGCAAGGAGGGCGTCCTGCACGCCGGTGTCCTTTGCACTGAGATAGTCCGGCCGGATCAGATGCGTGGTGTGCGATCGCAGCCAGGGCGAATTCTGCCAGACGGACGGTCGATCCGGTTGACCGGCGCCGGGCCATTCGTGCCGTGGCACCACATAGGCCTTGAGGCGCCGCGCGGCGACGGCGAAATCATCCCTGTTCTCGATCGACGAGCGCATGTCGCGAGCGCCGCGAAAGGCGCGAAGCTCGGCGCCCGTCAGCCCGAAATGCCGCGCAAGCGCTGGCGCGAGCGGCGCGCCACGATCAATCACTTTCGTGAGGGCAGGCTGCGTCAAGGCCGACACGAGGCTGCCATAGACGGCGAGCGCCTGCGCCCGCCGCATCAGGATGTCTGGGCGAGACGGGTCGCCACAAAGCTGCGTCGCCAACAGCCACTCGGCATTCGGCGTCAGGCCGCGCGTGAGGAAGGCGGCCTGCGGCGCATCCCGCGTCAGCACCGCCTGGAGATGTTGCGCGCTGAGGTCGTCGACGCGCTTGCGGATGGTGTTCAATGCGGCACCAAGACGTTCGGTCATGCTTGTGAGTTCGGCCTCTCGCGCACCGGCGTGAAGAAGATCGGCAATGAGAAGCGCGTAGCCGCGATCGTCGAGCCACCCGGAGATATTAAGCTCCGTCGCCCGGCGCGAACGACGGGCCACGTCGCTGACGACGGTGGCGATGTGGCGAAGGATGTCCATTGCGGGACTGTGCGGCGGCGGGGCCGGTGCGACGCGAAGTTCAGCGTTGAGATGATTCTCGCGCCCTTCGGCATCGAGCCGCGCTTGTGACAGCGCGAGAAGCGCCACCAATGCCTGACCCCGAGGATCGGCCTTGTATCGCGAGAGCGTCGGGCACAGGCCGATAAGTGTTGCGAGGGCCGAGGTTTCTAAGTCGTACCAGGCGAGGGCGGTCATGGCAGCACCTCATCCTCGTCGATAAAACCCTCGTCATCGTCGTCGCCGTAATCGCCCTCCTCGCGATACGTCATATCGATTTCGAAACAGAGGCCCTCCTCATCCTCGAAGGGTCGGATGACGACGGTGCCGTGACCGCCCTCGTTGTTGACCCAGTCACCTTCGGGAAGATCGGAGACAAGATTGTCGAGAAACGTCTCGAGCATGTATGGCCGGCCGCCGCCATCGATGCTGATCGGGATGTTGGGAAGCTTGTCGAGCACGCGGCCATCGACATGCTGGATCCGCTCGAGCGTCGAGTCACCCGAGTCGCCGCCGCCGTCTAGGGAATATTCCAACTCCTGGATGTCGATCGCGCGCAACAGCGCGATCGCGATGTCCTTCCTGTCCATTGCCTGGCCTTTCCTGAAGATGTCGAAGACATCTCCAGGCGGCCGCCTCTCCGGCCGGCGGGTCAGGGGCCGCGGCACGCGGGCGAAGCTTTACCCTTGACCCGCCGGCCGGGCATGCGGCAGCAAGAATCCACCCTCCTTCTCTTTCCCTTTTCCGACCATATTCAGTCTACATTCTGGTTCAATGAGGCGATCGCAAATGAAACGATCGAATCGGGTGAAGCCCCTCAGCGATCTCAAGGCGAATGCGCCGGAGCTCATTCGTTGCCTTGCCGAAGGACAGGTGCCCGTCGTCGTCACGGTGCATGGCTAGGCCGAGGCGGTGCTGCAGGATGTCGCGTGCAACGAGCAGACGCAGGAAGCTCTCGCGCTTCTCAGAGTGCTCGCGCTCTCCTTTGCCCAGATCAAGGCCGGCAAGGTCCGTCCAACGGCCGAGACTTTCAAGTGCGTTCGCGCACGCGTCAAAGGCTGATCGCGCGCGATGCGTTTTTACGTACTGTGGCCGAGAGGTGGTCGTCTATTGCGTCGCAGACGGCCGCCGTGATATGTAATCGCTCGTTGAGCTCTGGCTCCTGCGTTGAACGTCGGCGCTACCGCCTCGCCGCCAGCGCCGCTTGCAGATCCTCGTTCCAGTCGTCACGCACGGCGCGCAGCCGCTCATAGTGGTTGGCGCCGTCGGTCGCAATGGCGAGGATGCGGTCGCCGAATACGTCGCCCTGTAGGTTGCTGTCAGTCGCTGCGACAAGCAGCGTGCCTGGTCGCGCGGCGATGGCGCGGATCGCGGCCTCCGTCGCCGGCGACCAGCCGCCACCGGTGCTGACATAGAGCGAATCGTGACGCAGGCCCTCGATCGCGGCAAGGCTCATCGCGTCGATCGCCGCCTCGGTGACACAGGCGCGCTTCGGATGTGTTGCGCCGAGACGAAACAGCACTTTCGACCCGCCGGTCGCGAAGCCGCGCCATTGCGGACCGCGCTCTTCCCAGCCGACGAGAGCGCCGGCATCGTCTGTATGCGCCGCCCACATGCTGCCGTGAGGCCCTTCGCGCAGCCGGTCCTGATCGACGGCCTCCTGAATCAAATGATTGGGAATGGCGCGTGTCTCCGCGAGGTAGCGCCAAGTCAACGAGCCCGGCCGCGGTTTGAGGCGCACATCCCAGCGATGCGCAAGCGGCGCCAGCGGTTTCGTTCGGGCCGGACGCTTCCAGGCCGGCTGCGTTGGCGTAAAACCAACCAGATCGGCGACCTGCCGTAATGCCTCCGCAAAACCGGCTGCGCCGAGATGCTCTGCGAGGTCGAAGACGTCGCCCTTCGCCTCCGACATCGGATCGAACCAGCCGCGGCCGTCGTGAATGACGATGACAATCTGCCCCTCGCCGCGGCGATACTTGACCGCTTTGCGGGTGCTCTCCTTCAGGTCGACCTTCCAGCCCGCTTTCTCCAGGACGGACGCGCAGGGCACCTTCCCCCGCAGCTCGTCGATGGTTTTCTTCTCCATGACACTTACGCCGAACCCGCCGCAGCGGCGATGTCCAGCCCTTTCTTCGGTTGGCTTCGCTTTTCCCGCCATTAACGGGATAAGGCCGACCCGCCGCGAAGCCTGCCGGGTGCAAGGGCGCGTTGACAAGAGGTCGCGTTCGTCGGGCTCCGGGCGCGGCGAAGCCTCCCTTGCGGCCGGCACGGCGTAAGCGGCAGCGGGTTCCCTCACCCCCCAACCCTCCTCCGGTCAATCGGCATCCCGGCACAAACCTCGTCACAGGGGCACGCCGCTTGTGTGACCCGTCGGATCCGACAGGGTGTGCTGTTTGCCGCGCCGGTGGATGCTTCCGCTCACGGCGCAAGCGCCGGCATCGGAGCCATCGGAATACGAGCAAGTGAAATGGCACGACTGCTCGGGCTTGGCGCGGGCGCAGACAAGTCCGACGCGCCGGCCGAGGTCGCCGCGCATGCCGGGCGGTGCCAGCCGGAATGAAACGGGGAGACATCACATGCCAGCCATCGGCTACGTCAACAAGCTCGACGACGGTTCCTATCGCGGCACGCTGCGGACGCTTTCGATTTCCGCGACGTTGAAGATCATGCCGAACAAGGAGAAAAAGACGGACAGCGACCAACCTGACTATCGGGTCTATGCCAACGGCGCGGAAATTGGCGGCGCGTGGATTCGCAAGAATAAGGAGAGCGGCGCCGACTATGTGTCGGTTTCGGTTTCTGCGCCTGAGTTTGGGCCGCGCAGGCTGTTCGCCAATCTCGGCCGGGCCGCGGGTTCCGAAAGCGACGACGAATTTGCGGTGATCTGGAATCCCACGGAATAGTCGACGCGTAGAAGGTTGCGGCTGTGTTGGTGAGGGATCGCCCCCCGGAGATTGAAAACCGGGCGAAGCCGGGGTCGGCGATCAAGCTTGTTGAACGCGGAAAGAAGGAAAAGAAGGATATAGGCTCGACCGTGTGCCATGAATAATTTATTCGCGAATTGCCACAGGAGCGAGTCGTCTCTTCGTTTCGAGATGAACAATCGTTTCGTCGAAACCAAATGCTGGCCACATTCCGTCATCAAAGTAGGCACATGAGATATGTCATTCTCCATCGTGCTATCCAACAAGGTCCTAAATTCGTAAGCTACGAGGAAGCGCTGGCCTACGCGCACAAGAACGGCTTCACGAAACAGTCCCAATCCACAGAAGAACTGGATGAGGGTTACCGGATCGTTGAAGTGTCTACCTGGAAGCACTGAAAAAAGAAAAAGCCCGAGCGAGGCCGGGATTCGACAAGCGTGGTTTCCGCAACTCGGTCAGCTTTGCTTCCGACACAGTTTGCGCGAGGAAGCGATTTCCCGCGATGGGACAAAGGCGACGTCTAAAACAGTCTTACGTTAGCGCGCGCCGCTCGACGCTTTCGGGCGAAATCAGCCGTCTGGAAAGCGCTTCGAGACCCAAAGAAATGACGTTGGGGAACAAATCGGGAGCGGACGTTAAAGCCCATCGCCTCACTCCCGGACAGCCACGATTATTCCGGGCGCATCTCCGCTGACAGCGCGTCCACGATACGGCATTCAGCGGTTGTACCGCGGCTGCACCGGTTGATTATCGATCCAAGCTCGCTGCGCAACTTTCGGAGATCGGCGATCTTGCGGTCAATTTCCGACAGATGTTCGCGGGCGACGCCGTCAATCGCGCTGCAAGACCTGTGTTTGTCATGGGAGAGGTCGAGCATGGTGCGAATCTGATCCAGCGAAAAGCCGAGGGAGCGGGACCGGCGTATGAAACGCAGCCGATTCCGATCATCGGATGAGTAGAGCCGATAGTTTGCCGCTGTTCGTTGCGGCTTCGAAAGGAGACCAATTCGCTCGTAAAAGCGAATGGTCTCAGCCTTCGTTCCGGTTTCCCGGCCAAGCTCGCCTATCGTCCGGTGTCGTGTGCTCATCGGCCCATGCCTTGACCCTGTAGTCGCAACAAGGACCATATAGTGAGCCGTAGGTAAGACTGCGAGGAGAGGTCATGGCTGCCGCCCGTTCTCATAAACTGCGCGTGGAAGGCATGGATTGCCCCGCATGTGCCCTGAAAATCGAGAACGCTGTGCAGCGTTTGCCGGGCGTAAGCGCCGTCAACGTCAGCTACACGGCAGGTATGGTGACGTTCCAGCTCGACGATGGCCGCACGTCGCTGGACACGATCGAGCAACAGGTGCGGTCGCTGGGCTATATGCCCGCCGAGGCAGCGCCTGAGACGGATGCCAAGGGCCCTCAAAAGAAGCTCCGGGAACCCTGGTGGCGCGGCGCAAAGGCCCGGTTGGTCCTTGTGACTGGCCTGTTATTCCTCCTCGCTTTCGGGATGTCCGTTCATTTCCCCGCGTGGGAACGGTGGCTTTATTCGGCTGCAGCGATCGTCAGTCTGACGGCGTTCGCACGCCGTGCGGTCGCGGGAGCCGCCGCCGGTTCGCCTTTCAGTATCGAAACCCTCATGACCATTGCCGCCCTTGGCGCCGTTGCGATCGGCGAGGCTGAGGAGGCGGCGGTCGTCATCTTCCTGTTCGCGGTCGGGGAGTTACTCGAAACCGTGGCGGCAGGTCGCGCCCGCGCCGGCATCGAAGCGCTGATCGACTTCGTGCCGCGCACCGCGAGGCGCGTCCGCAACCAGTCTTCCGAGATCGAGGAGGTTCCTGTCGACGCGCTGGCGATCGGCGACGTCGTCGTTGTTCGTCCGGGCGATCGTGTGCCTTCCGATGGCAAGGTGATCGAAGGGTCATCCGAGGTCGACGAAGCCCCGGTGACAGGCGAGTCCGTTCCGCTGTTGAAGCAACCTGGCGCGGCGGTCTATGCCGGCAGCATCAATGCCAATGACGAATTGCGCATAAAAATCACGCGGGTAGCCGCAGACAACACGATCGCGCGCATCATCCACATGGTCGAGGAAGCGCAAGAGTCGAAGGCGCCGACCGCGAGGATGATCGACCGATTCAGCCGGTGGTATACACCGGGCGCCATGGTGGCGGCGCTGCTTGTCATTCTCGTGCCGCCGCTCGCGTTCGGCGGCGACTGGATGACCTGGATCTATCGCGGCCTTGCCACGCTGCTGATAGCCTGCCCCTGCGCACTCGTTATCTCCACGCCGGCGGCGATAGCTTCCGGCCTTGCCGCCGGGGCGCGCCGGGGGCTGCTCATCAAGAGTGGCGTTGCTCTGGAGACGCTTGGCAAGATCAAGACGGTGGCGTTCGACAAGACCGGCACGCTTACGCGTGGACGGCCGCAGGTCACCGACATCGAAAGCGTCACGGGCGACGCAAACGCGGTTCTCGCAAGGGCCGCAGCGGTCGAACGCGGCACCAGTCATCCTCTGGGCGTCGCGATTGTGCAGGCTGCCGAGGCGCGCGGTCTGGAACTGCCGGCGACCTTCGGCGGAACCTCTGCGCTTCCCGGCAAGGCCGTGACCGCGCGTCTCAAGTCCGGCTTCGCATCCGTGGGTTCGCCGCGCTACGCCGCGGAACAGACAAAGCTCGACGCCGATCTTTTAGCAAAGATCACCCGCCTGGAAGGCGAGGGAAAAACGGTTGTCGTGCTGATGAACGAAAATTCGGTCGAAGGACTGATTGCGCTGCGGGATGAACCGCGGGACGACGCGGCTGAGGGGATCCGGCACCTGACGGAGAAGGGCATCGCTGCTGTGATGCTGACGGGGGACAATGCGCGAACGGCCCGTGCAATTGCCGGACCGCTTGGACTTGAGGCTCGCGCCGAACTCTTGCCGGACGTCAAGCTTGCGGAGATCGCCAAACTGAAGCAGGCAGGTCCGATCGCCATGGTGGGCGATGGCATTAACGATGCGCCTGCTCTGGCAGCCGCCTCAGTCGGTATCGCTATGGGAGGCGGAACGGACGTGGCGCTGGAAACGGCTGATGCCGCTCTGCTTAAGAGCCGCGTCACCGGTGTTGCTGAGCTTGTTGCGCTTTCGCAGGCCACGCTGGGGAATATCTGGCAAAACATCGGTATCGCACTGAGCCTCAAAGCGGTTTTCGTGGGCACCACACTTTTCGGCGTTACGACGCTTTGGATGGCCATCCTTGCGGACACCGGCGCGACCGTGCTCGTCACCGCCAACGCGCTACGACTCCTCATGCTTCGATCACTAAAGTAATCATCCGCAGTACGGGAAGAAGGATCGGCGGCGGTTGCGCCGATCCTTCGCGTCACCTGCTTAGCGTGCGGGCCCGCCGTGAATATCGTCGAGCAAGGGGTTGCCGGCAGGCTGCGCAGGCCGTTGCGTCCTTTCCTGATGTGCATGTGCATGTGCGGAGCGGAAATTCGGATTGACCTCGACCTGATAGGTTTGTCGCGCAGACATCGAAGCAGGGGCGTTGTTACCGTGAATGCCGCTGTCGAGCTCCTCGCGGCCCTGCGCGCTCGCCGCCGCACCGCCTGCAAATAGCGTCAAGATGACAGCCGAATATTTTACGAAGTGCATGTTCGTCTCCTTGCACGCGCCCTTCTCTGGACGCTCCACAAGCAAGTTCGCATCTGCAGCAGGACCGGTTACACCGCTCACGGCGACGTTATGACGGGGGATGTCACACGCATCGGAAATGGATTGCGTGCTAGGGCGAAAACGCGGCCTCAAGCCCAGCGCAACAGCCGCGGCCCAATCAATGCACCAAACACACCCATCTGGATGATGGCCAGCGTGTAGGAAATCGCGACGATCGTCACAAAGTCTTCATGGCAGTGAAAGGCGTAACCGAATGCGCCGATCGAACCCGACAGCAAACCGACATAGAGACCCGTCCGGGACAGGTTTACCGGGGCAAGAGAGCGGACGATTGCCGTGATCACCGCAAAGGCCGGCATGGCCAGCATACCGATCTGCCACAAGCACCCCATGATAGAAGCATGAATCAAGTCATGTTCAAGGCCTTCGGGGTGACCGACAAGAAGCTCGTTCACCGACAGCAGGGCAACAACCAGAAACGGCACCGCGATCATAGACGTCTGCCAGGTGGAGTGCCGCCCGGGACATGATAGGTCGCGTACGATCGCGAGGGCGCTGAATACCACGCTGACAATGAAAGCCATTTTCAGAAGAAACACGGGTTCGACGAGACGCTCCGAGCCATTGTCGCTTGGAGCCACAAAAGCGTAAGCCAGTGCGGTGGTCACCGCGAGGGCGGCAAGAACACCTGCAAGCAAGACACGCTGCGGCGCCCACCGCCGCCGCATCTTTACCTCATGGGCCATTCTGTCAAAAAGATTATGCTGATTCATGGCTTCATCAACGCTTTAAGCAAGCGGCTCGCCCGATGGACACTGACTTTTATCGACGCTTCGGTCGCATTCATCGCAAGCGCCGCCTCGCGCACGCTCAATCCTTGAATGCGCACAAGTTTCAATGCGTTCTTCATCTTGATGGGCAGGGAGCATATGGCCTTGCCAAGCGTCAACTGAACATCCACGTCCGCCATGAGGCCGACATCATTGGCTTCTTCTAGCGGGTCATGGAAATCGTGCACGCTAGAACGGCGCATCATGTCGATGATCTTGTAGCGCGCGATGGCAGAAATCCACGCCGTCACGGGGGTCTCGCCATCATAGGTGTGGATCTTGCGGTGGACGGCAAAGACGACTTCCTGCACAACATCGTCTGCATCGAGCTGACTTTGACGCTGGCGAGCAAGATTTCGCGCGACATAAGGTGACAGGGCATCACGCAATTGCTGAAGGAAGCTGCGATAGGCCGCGGCGTCTCCCTCCAGACCTTTGAGCAGATTTTCTCTTAGCGGCGTTTCGAATTGTCGCATCTGACCTTGTCGCGCACAGATTTCGCCGTCCAGTTCGCTGCGGCATAGACCAAGGTTACAGTCGGCCAAATAAAAATCGTCCGCGCTTGTTACGCTATAACATCCGGGCGGATGCGTGACGCGCGTGGGACAGGCAAAAGGTTACAGCATGTCCTCGCCCTTTATTTTCGAACCGTTCGGCGTGTCGCGGTAACCGACCGGGCAATTCCCTCGAATTGGCGAACGAAGCCGAATGGCTTCGAAACGTACGAGGGACGACAATGAAAACGGCATTGACGATCGGAGCTCTCTTCACGCTTTTGATAAGCGTGCCTGTCTATGCGCAGACGAAAAACACAAAGGCGCCGCGAACGGCGCAAGCCGAGCCCGTGGTGAGCGGCGGGGCATGGCTGATGGGCCGGGTGATCTCACGCGATCCTGATCCGCATGTGCGGGCTGCAATGTTACGCGATTACTCCGGCATCGGCGCCTATCACGGAACGGCCAAGCCCGGCGCGAGGGAATGCAACAAATAGCGCACAAACAGCGGCGCCGTCTCCCCAGCGGCGAGGTGATCCCGGCGCGGGCGGTGGTCCAAGGACCGCCCACGCCGGTCTTTTGATATGGTCGGGCGAAAGGGCCCCTGTGATTTTCCTTTACGTCAATACGACGTGACGGTGGGGTGAAGCGCTACGCCTAGCGATGATGGTGACCGCCATGGCGATGACCGCGCGAACCATGATGGTGATGGCGCGGGCCATGATGGTGATGCTGTCGCCCGTGATGGTGATGCCCATGTCCGTGATGATGGTGCGATCGTCCGTGGTGATGATGCCGTCGTCCATGATGGTGCTGAACCGCGGTGAAAGGTTCGCCCTTGATACCGTCGAGCGCTGACGGCATGAGCGGAGTTGCTTTCGCCTCGTGAGTCGTAACGGCGAGCGTGAGTGCGAAGAGTGTCAGTGCCGCCTTGAACATGTGTTTCTCCGTTTGAAGGGCGTTCGTTCGCTGAGCTTCATCTCACTCGGAATGAGTGAAATGAGGCACGATGAGCCGAACGCTTGAGTATGCGGAAACCATACGGCCACACTGCGTGGCCCTTTGTCGCGGTGTTTTTTGACGTATCGATCATCCGCAGTCTTCCCAAACGTAGCATGAACCTCTTGGCTCGACGCAATTGGCCACCCGTGCTAGGTTGCGCTGCAACGCAGCCGCGGTTAGAAGAGCCCTATGTCGCCCCGTTCGCCGAAAGCCCGCAGCACTGCCAGCGCCTTGCGCCCCTGGATCGCGGTCTTTTGCGTATTGTTTCTAACGGTTTCGAATATCGCTCATGCCGCAATGCACGCGTCGCAACCCCTAACTTCTGCTCTTGCCGAGGTCTCAGGAGCGGGAAATGACGGCGACGGACAGGTTCCAGTCGATGTAGAGACTTCGCACTGCCATGGCTGTGCGGCGGTCGCGCCACCCGGCTTGATTCATATTGTGGTTCCGTATGCAGCAGGAAGCCGGCTGACTGCGGCTCCGTTACAAACAATCGCGTATTTGCGCACGCTCTTCGATCCGCCCCCTCCCCGAATCTGACGCAAGTATCGGAACCGACTGCCGTTTCGGCAGCGCCGGGTTCCTACGCGCGGCCCACCGCCGCTAACGGCGCTTCGCGCGCCAGTCGACGCGTCACATTCGGAACTTTGAAATGCCTTTTCGTCGCAATACGCGCCTGTTGTGCGCGATATTGGCCGTCATCCTGCTTTCCGCAGCCGTTCCGTCTCCTGCCGTCACGCAGGAACAAAAAGGCCGATCCCTGACATTGCGGCAGGCGTTGCAGCGTGCGTTTGCGAACAATCCGAAGCTGACAGCCGCGGATCGCGAGATCGGCATCGCGTCAGGAAAACGCACGCAGGCAGGCGCAATTCCAAACCCGGAACTGTCGTTCGAACTCGATAACGCGTTCGGATCGAACGACTATCGGGGCACCGATATTGCGGAGACAACCCTTCAGCTCAGTCAATTGATTGAACTTGGTGGCAAGCGGCGGGCGCGGATCGCTGCCGGCGAGGCGGAACTCGACAGCGCCTATTGGCAACGGCAGGCAACCCGGCTTGAAATTGCCAGCGAAACCGCGACAGCCTTTGTAACGGTTCTCAGCGCGCAACGGCGCGTCCAGATTTACGACGCGCAAATTGCTGCTCTCGATCGCTTGGCTCCGCTGCTGCAGCGACGCGTAGACGCCGGCGCCTCGTCGCCTGCTGAAATTGCGCGCGCGCAAGTCGCCGTCGATCTTGTGCGCGTCGAACGCGAGCGCGCGAAGACCATTCTGTCAATCGCGCGACGCGACCTCGCCACGCTCATGGGCGACCGGACGCCTTCCTTTCCGCATGTTGTCGGCCAATTCGGCAATACATCGCCTCCCCCGGCGTTCAAGACGGTGCTGGCTGCGATAGACGGAAACCCTCATTTGATGCGCTGGACGGCGGTCCGGGCCCAGCGCGAAGCTGAGTTGTTGAGCGCGCGTCTCAAGCCCATACCGGATGTTCGGCTTTCCGGCGGGTGGCGTCATTACCGCGAAACGAACGATAACGCCGTCCGGCTCGGTATCTCAATTCCATTGCCTGTTTGGGATCAGAACCGCGGCGACATCACTGCGGCGGAAGAATCTTTGTACAAAGCCGAAGCCGATCGCGATGTGAACAAGCTTGCGCTGATCACGATTGCCGGCCGTTCGTATGACACGATCACGGGCGCGCTTTCCGAACTCGTTTTGCTGCGCGATTCCGTCCTGCCGAATTCGCGCAAAGCGACGGAAGGCATCGAGAGCGGCTACGCACAGGGCCGCTTCTCGCTGATCGAAGTGCTCGACGCACAGTCATCCGCGACCCAAGCGGCGATCCGCCAGCAGGAAGCGCTCCTCAGTTTCCACACGGCCGTTACGACCATCGAAGGGCTCGTTGGCCGTCCATTCATGATGACTTCTGCGAGGCCGCGATGAAGGCGATGAAGTTTGTAATTTTCGCGCTGCTGTTTGTCGGGCTGGGCTACGGCGCGATGAAGATGTTGCCGCCCACCTTGGGCAAGGCACCTTCTTCCGGCCATGGCCACGGTCACGGTCACGCAGAAGAGGGACACGGACATGAACAGGGCGCGGTCATGAATGACGCCAAGGTCGTCGCAGCCGGGATCGGCCTCGAAAAGGCGGGCCCTGCCATCCTGCGTGACGCTCTCAAGGTCAACGGCATCCTTCAGGCGAACCAGGAAACGCTGGTTGCCATCACGCCGCGGTTTCCCGGCGTGGTCCGCAGTGTCTCGAAGCGGATCGGCGATATCGTCAACAAGAATGATCTGCTCGCGACTATCGAGAGCAATCAAAGTCTCACGACATACGAATTGCGGGCTCCCCAGGCCGGCACCATCATCGATCGCGGCGTGACACTTGGCGAATACGCTTCCGAACAGAAGCCCGCCTTCGTGATTGCCGATCTTTCAAACGTATGGGCCGACTTTTCCATTCCGCGGCGCGATCTGAAGCGGGTCAAAAAGGGCGATACGGTCTTCATCGACGTGGAAGACGGCGGTGAACCGATTGAAACCAAGATTTCCTATCTCTCACCCGTCGGGGCGAGCGAAACGCAAAGCGCTCTGGCGCGGGCGACCGTGCCAAACCCGGACGGCCGCCTGCGGCCAGGTCTGTTTATCGCGGGACGTATCGTCATGGCGCAAAAGCCGGTTGAAATCGCGATCAAGCTTGGCGCGATTCAGACGCTTGAGAACCGAAACGTGATCTTCGTGCGCAGCGGCGACAAGTTTGAGCCGCGCGAGGTGGAGCTGGGAGAGCGCGACGGCGATCACGCGGAAGTCGTTTTCGGAATCGAACCGGGCGACGTTTATGCCGCCAAGAACAGCTACGTGATCAAGGCCGAAATTGGCAAGGCCGGCGCGGCACATGAGCACTAAGGGCAAGGTGTCACGGGAATGATCGATCGCATCCTTGAGTTTTCGATCCGGCAGCGCTGGCTCGTCCTGCTAACGACGCTCGGTATCGCGGGTTTTGGCGCATGGAATTTCACCAGGCTGCCGATCGATGCGGTGCCCGACATCACCAACGTTCAAGTCCAGATCAATACTTCGGCTCCCGGATATTCGCCACTTGAGGTCGAGCAACGGATCACGTTTCCGATCGAGACCGCGATGGGTGGCCTGCCGCATCTTCAATACACGCGGTCGCTCTCCCGCTACGGACTCTCGCAGGTAACGGTTGTCTTTAGCGATGGCACCGACATTTACTTCGCCCGGCAACTCGTAAATGAGCGCGTCCAGCAAGCGAAAGATCAGCTGCCCCTCGGCACGCAAACCGCCATGGGTCCGATCTCAACCGGACTTGGCGAGATTTTCATGTATGCGGTCGCGGCAAAGCCCGACGCGCGCAATGAGCAAGGACAGCCTTATTCGCCGACCGAGCTGCGCACGATCCAGGACTGGATCATAAAGCCGCAATTGCGGACCGTTCCGGGCATCGTCGAAGTCAATACGATCGGAGGATTCGAGAGGCAGTTCCATGTGCTTCCCGATCCCGCGAAGCTGATGGCATACCGGTTGTCATTCCGGGACGTGATGACAGCGCTGGCGGCCAACAATGCCAATGTCGGTGCTGGCTATATCGAACGCAACGGCGAGCAATACCTTGTACGAACGCCGGGGCAAGTTGGAACTATCGCTGAAATCAAAGATATCGTCATCGGTTCTCACCAAGGCGTACCGATCCGCATCGCTGACGTCGCCGAGGTGGCCGAAGGCAAGGAGCTCCGTACCGGTGCAGGTACACTGAATGGTGAGGAATCCGTCATCGGCACCGCGATGCTGCTGATCGGCGAGAACTCGCGCGATGCGGCCAAACGGGTGACGACAAGACTGGAAACCGTCAGCCGTTCTCTGCCGGAAGGTGTTTTTGTCCAACCCGTATACGATCGAACCGCTCTGGTCGAAGCGACCATTGCGACCGTGCAGAAGAACCTGATCGAGGGTGCGCTGCTGGTGATCGCGATCCTCTTCCTCCTGCTTGGAAACATCCGCGCCGCGATCGTCACCGCCTGCGTTATCCCTCTTTCGA
>CAZXJZ010000015.1:18231-44299 GCA_964641065.1 uncultured Hyphomicrobiales bacterium
ACGGTGATGGTCGAAAACTAGGTCAGCGCCAACCTGATGAGTCTCGGAGCCATCGATTTCGGTATCATTATCGATGGAGCAGTGATCATCGTCGAGAACTGCCTGCGCCTATTAGCCCAGGAGCAACATAAGCGTGGCCGGCTGCTGACGCGCTCCGAACGATTTGAAACGATCCTTGCTGGCTCCCGCGAAGTCGTGCGGCCGAGCTTGTTCGGCATGATGATTATCGGCGTGGTGTATCTGCCCGTGCTCACCTTGACCGGCGTAGAAGGCAAAATGTTCACGCCCATGGCGATCACCGTTCTGTTAGCGCTCGGCGGCGCTGCGCTGCTCTCGATCACATTTGTGCCTGCTGCTATTGCCCTGTTTGTCACGGGTAAGGTCAAGGAGCACGAAAACTGGTTCATGCGCGGTGCGCGGCGGATCTATACGCCACTGCTCGACATCTCGATCCGCAACCGCGGCGTAGTGGCAGCTTTTGCGGCGTTTCTGATCCTGATGACAGGACTGGTCGCCTCACGAATGGGTGGAGAGTTCATCCCGAGCCTCGACGAAGGCGACATCGCGACACACGCGATGCGTATCCCCGGGACCAGCCTTACTCAGGCGGTTGACATGCAGCTGACGCTGGAGAAGGTCCTGAAGGAGTTCCCCGAGGTCAAAGAAGTCTTCTCCAAGATCGGCACCGCCGAGGTTGCAACCGACCCGATGCCGCCGAACGTCGCCGACACCTACGTAATGCTGAAGCCGCGCGCGGAATGGCCTGATCCTGCCAAAACGAAGGCCGAAGTTGTTGCCGCGATTGAGAAGCGCGTGGCCGATGTGCCGGGCAACAACTACGAATTCACGCAGCCGATTCAGATGCGCTTCAACGAGCTGATTTCCGGTGTGCGCAGCGATGTCGGAGTCAAGATTTTCGGCGACGACCTCGACACCCTTCTGAAACTGGCGGGTGAGGTCCAATCCGTCATCGCCGCGATTCCGGGCGCAGCCGACGTGCGGACCGAACAAGTTTCTGGCCTGCCGGTCATGACCATCAAACTCGATCGGCCCGCTCTTGCCCGCTACGGCCTGAGCGTGGCGGAGATACAGGGCATAATCGAGATCGCGGTTGGCGGCAAGGAAAGCGGGACGGTGTTCGAAGGCGACCGGCGCTTTGACGTCGTCGTGCGTTTGCCGGAGGCTCTCCGCGTCGATGTCGATGCCATTCGCTCGATGCCCATCCCGCTGCCACCGGCGGCTGAAGCGCAAGTTCAGTCGGTCAAAGCGGTATTCGGCAATTCGCCGCTGGCGAGAATGCGCTACATTCCTCTTTCTGCCGTCGCGAGCATCGACATCGCGCCCGGGCCAAACCAGATCAGCCGCGAAGATGGCAAGCGGCGCATTGTCGTCTCGGCCAATGTACGCGAAAGGGATCTTGGCTCGTTCGTCTCCGAGGCCCAGCGGGCCGTCGCCGAAAAGGTAAAGCTTCCGGCCGGTTATTGGATCGGGTGGGGCGGGCAATTTGAGCAATTGGTGTCCGCGACCAAGCGGCTCACCATCGTCGTCCCGATTGCGCTGCTGCTGATCTTCCTTCTCTTGTTCACAAGTCTTGGCTCCGCGGCCAACGCGGCGCTGGTGTTCAGTGGCGTTCCGCTTGCGCTGACCGGCGGTGTCCTGGCGCTTGTGTTACGCGGGATACCCCTGTCGATCAGCGCCGGTATCGGATTCATCGCGCTATCGGGTGTCGCCGTGCTCAACGGCCTTGTCATCATCGCCTTCATCGAACGGCTGCGCGAAGAGGGCAAGCCGATCATTGAAGCGGTGCGTGAGGGCGCGCTGACTCGCCTGCGGCCTGTGCTGATGACGGCGATGGTAGCGTCGCTTGGCTTCGTGCCAATGGCCATCGCCACCGGCGCTGGCGCCGAGGTGCAGCGTCCCCTCGCGACGGTCGTCATCGGCGGTATCATCTCGTCGACGATCCTTACCCTTCTCGTGCTTCCCGCGCTTTACGTGCTCTTCCGCCGCGAAACGCCAAAAGAGGAAGACACGCCTCTCTCCACCCAACCGCAACAAGGAGTCGTTACATGAAATTTTTGATCGCCCTCACAGCGGCGCTTGCAATAAGCACCGGCGCGCTGGCGCAACACAAGCACGGAGCAAAGGGACCCAATGGCGGCACGATGGAAGACGTCGCGGGTGTCCATGCCGAGCTTCTCACCTCCGGCAACGTGATCACCGTCAACATTTTCGATGAGGACAACAAGCCCGTCGCCGTCAAGGGCATGACCGCTTCGGCGTTGGTGGTGTCCGGCTCGGAACGCGAGACGATCAAGCTCGTCGAGGGGGGCGACAGCGCCCTCAAGGGCGAAGCCAAGAAGCCGTTCGCACCAAAGAGTAACGTCACACTGATGCTCAAAACGGCCGCCGGGAAATCGGGACAGGCACGCTATACCGTCGAAAAGTAACGGTACTGCGACGCGACGGCGGGACGAAAGCGCCCCGCCAAAAAATAAGAAACGCGGGGAGCGCCAATGCGCTTACTGCTTGTCTTGACGATCGTGGTCTTCGGAGGCGAGGCGGGCGCGCAGGATCTTGCGCGCCTCGCCGACCTCGTGACTCCAGCCTATACCGCGCTCCAGTATTCCGTGTTATGCCAGAAGGAACGGGGTTGGTTTAAAGCGCAGCCGGCGGCGGCACGCGGCACGGCGTCCGACTACGTCTCGCATATCGAGGACGAAGTCAGCGCGGTTCTGAACGCTGGCGACGCCCAAGAGGTGCGTCGGTCGGCTTCGCTGAGGGCGGCTGCAGACACGGAGTACGCCATTCGGGAGTACATTGCCGGGAAGGAAACGGCCGGCGAAGCTGCGGGTATGCCTATCTGGTGCCTCGGGCCGGCGAACGCCTTCATCGCTAGGTTTCTCAAAGACCACGATGAGGCGCACGCGGCATTCTTGGAGCAGATCGAGAGAGCCAGCAGCGGACCGAGGATAGGCCTTTTGGATGCGCGGCCTGCCCGTCACAAGGAAGATCACTTGGGTTCTGCGGTATTGAGCCGCGCGGATGGCATAAGCGCCGAAGAGCTTCGGGAGTTGGTGTCCATCGTTTATCAGGAAGGCGCGAGCGTTAATTTTCACCTTCTATGTGCGGCGTTGGAATTATTGCAGCGTACTCCCGATTGCGTCTTCCGGCAAATTTCCGTGCGGCTCGACACGGGCAAGGGCGACGTTTTGGCCTTCAATGTGCCCGACGATGGAAGCGGAGGCGTGAGCTTCGTTCTCATATTCCACGTCGCACGCGACCTCGGCGAGATCTACGTCGTGTCGATGGCTGGCGGGTTGAAGCGCGCCTACGTGCAGCGCGCCAACGGCCGCTTCGTCAAGGTTGTTGGGGACAAAGCTGAGGAGAGCTTCCGCATCGATGTCGCTTATTGGGCACGGAATCTTCCACGGGTTTACGACGACCTTGGTTTGGTCAAGCCGGCGCACCGGCGCTGATGCCAAACGCCACCAGAAGGACGACGTGATGGCCTTCGCCCATTAGAGTTCGGGCAGTGGCGGACCCAAGTCCGTACTGCCGGTGATCGAAATGCCCGCCACCGCCTGCCTCTTTACCTTCATCTTATTTGGGCGAAGCATCAGATGAGTGTTGAACCGAGCGGAAATTGGGCATAGATTAAGCGTCAATTGATCGCATCATGTTCATTCTTTGCTTGGGAGCGCAATATGCCAAACCCGGCATTCGTGACGGCCGCAACACAGTTTGGAGACGCCGACACGCCGTATCTTTCGCCGCAGCGGATCGCGGAGCGCCTCGGCGTGACGCTGACGGAGCTGGCGAAACTCGCCGGCGTGTCCCGCAACACGCTGACCGGCAAGGCCAGTGCGCGGCGCGTTGATGCGGCTTTGAGCCCGCTCGTCCGAATCCTGGCGTCGGCGGCGGAGATGTCTGGCGACGAACGGCGCGCTGCAATCTGGTTCAAGCATCAACCGATCCCCGGCTGGGGCGGCAAGACGGCTCAGGACCTCGTTCGACAGGGCGACGCGGACAAAGTGCTCGAGTATTTGGAGGCCGTACGATCCGGCGTTTATGCCTGAGGCGCAAGTTCCTTCGACGATCATCAAGCTGTGGCGCGCCTTCGTGCCGCGATGGGCCTACATGCCGTTATCGGGCGAAGGCGCGGCGCGCTTCGGCGGACGATGGAACGCCATGGGGCAACCGGCGATCTATGCGGCGCGGGAAATTTCGACGGCTTGGGCTGAATACAATCAGGGCTTCGTGCAACATCCCGCGCTGCTGGTTCAGTTTGAATTGGAAGGTGCGTCGCTGGTCGACTTGACCGATGCCGATACGCTCACGCGCTACAAGGTGACTGCGGAGATTCACCAGTGCGAGTGGCGCATGCTGCTCGACCAAGGCAAGAATGTCCCGACGCATGAGGCCGCAGCGAGATTGCTAGCCGAGGGACATGACGGCGTGATCTACCCGTCGTTCATGTCGCCGGGCGGGACCTGTGTGGCGTTGTGGCGCTGGAATGAGGCGGGCGCGCCGAGCTTGCGCGCCATCGATCCCGAAGGCCGACTGCCGAGATCGCCGGCATCTTGGTTATGATGGGGTCTGAAAGGATGAGCGCATGACAGAGAGTGCGGAGACTCCTGCACGGCTGCCTGACGCGGCATCGGTCGAAACCGTGCTTTCACGCCTTCCGCCTGGCGCCGATGAAGCAACCCTCGCTGCGGCGCTGACGAACGCATTTGCCGGATTCTCCTTTTCGGCGGCGAGCCTTGACGATCAGTATTGGCGAGATACGCGTTCGGTGTTGGCCGCCGACGGAACACGGATCGCTGAATATCGGCCGTGGATGGAAGCTGAGCTTGCGAAGGACAATAGAGACATCGCGACGGTCTGGCGGCGGTTGCAGGACACTGATCTCCAGATCTCGGAATGGCACGGCAACAGCGTTTATGCCTTCGCGCCGACAGGATCGGGCGCGGCTGACTACGTGCAGATTTCGCTTGGCCGCGAGACCGAATGGCGCGCGGGTCCGATCGTCAACCCATCACGCCGGCCTTGGGGCAAAGAGGAACTGCTCGATCCGTCATGGATCACGCACGAGGATATGTCAGACGATAATGTGCTCGCGGGACCGCTCTACCGATTGTTTGGCAGGGCGGGCAGCAGCGTCGTGCATGTCCGCAGCTTCCTTGCACGCTGCGCGCGTCTTGAGCACGACAAACGCGAGGCGCGCCGGCCAGAGCTGGAGCGGCGCGTCTGGGTTAGCTCCGACGGCACGCGGACGCCGTTTCTCGACTCGCAGCCCAACTACTTCGATTTCAAGCCACGCGAGATCCGCTTCTTTCAGGATTGGGAGGAATCGAGCGCGCGTAGCGCGCGGGTGTATGAACATTGGGCGCTCGACATCAGAGATTACGAATATAAAGGTGAGCGTGAGCTCGCGTTTATCCCGCGGGCGTTTCATCTTCCGGAAGAGCGCTTGGAGGCTGGCGAGGCTTCCGTACACATGCTCATGGATCGCATCGAAGCGATCGACCGGGAGATGGGCCTTTCGTTCGCGTGGTTTTTCCTCATGACCCACGGCAACAGGGTTTCGCCGGAAGTCGGTGAGACGATCGCGCAAGGTCTGCGCGAGGCACGCGTGCGTCTTCCCGATCATGACGCCGAGGTGCTGCTGCGCTGGGCCGACGAACGATATGGCTTCTAGCGGCGCGCTTATTCGAAAAGCATGATCGGCCTTCCTGCAGGAAGTTGAACGACGATAATTTCGCAGGGCCCGACGAAGGTGCGTGTCAAACCAATTCGTCAAAGGACGGAGTTCGAAGGAAGGTTGAAATACAAGGGTTGTGAGATCGCGCCGATCGATCCCGGGGCTGAAAAACTCCGCGTAAGCCCCGCGTAATCAGCGAGGCGCGCAATTTCGGACAGATTGGATAGCTAGGCGTAGACGTCAGCGATCGGATCCGATGACGAAGCATCAGGCCGAATCTGTTGACCGTCGTCGGTCGAGCCGAGTAGCAGAAACGGGATATACCCGTACCTCAGCTGGATCGAGTAACGGCATCCGAAGCCGAAGGTCATAGGCTCGAATCCTGTCGGGTGCGCCACCTCAACTCGGGCCCATTCTGGACACATAGGTTACGTTTCATTCCGGAGACATGGGTAATACTTTTGGTCCGAACGGGTTTTCGACCGGTTCGAGCCTGCATGTCTCGCCGTCGAAGTAGCCGAGATCATAGTCGATGAAGGTGACGAGCCAAATCTTTTCGCTCACCTGTTTGATTCCGACTTTTTGGCCAGCGAAGACTTGGCTGAGATTGATTTTCTGGCGGTTGACGCAGTTGCGTCCGCAGGTGGTCACGGTGACGGTCTTGTCATGTATTGGATAGTCGAGTTCCGGCAGGCCCTGGTAGGGCCGGGTTGAGGGACGTAGCACTCGGCTGGACACGGCATGCCGGGGGCCTGGTGTGGCCGCTCGTTGTTGTGGCAGTCGATGAAGTCATCGAATTTGTCCTGCTGCTGCAGGAAAATTGCCGGCGTTTCACACGCCATATTCATGAGTGAAATTCATAACGACAAACGGAATTCATGCACTAATCGCAGCGCCCGTCTGTCATTAGAGTCGTGTCTCGAAAAGTGCTGGGAGCACTTTGTGCCGTTGCCACACGCAGGTGTGCGCCATCAGCCGGCAGCGCAGAGCTTTCGCATCACGAGCATCGCGTCGCGGCACGTGATCTCAGCGAACGCAAAAACCCTGATCAATTCACCGCAACGAGGAGAGCTCCAATGACGACACGACGCAGCTTCATGACCGGAGCGACCGCCGCGAGCGCAGGGCTTGCCTTGGCCGGCCCCGTTTTGGCCAATCAGACCTCCGGGGCCGCAGCCGGACCTGCGCAGCCCGCTTCAGCAGCTGCGACGAGAAGTGCCATGAAGACCGTGCCGCTAGGAACCACCGACATCCAGTTGCCCAACGTCGTCGCGGGCATGATGCGGATTGCCGCCAAAACTGACGCTGAAATCCGCGCGCACTACACCGCAGCGCGTGAGGCGGGCATCACGGTGTTCGACCACGCGGACCTCTACGGCTTCGACCATCCCGGTGGCGGCACGCATCATTGCGAACGCCGGTTCAGCAAGGCGCTGCGGCTTGGCAGCGCCGAGCGCCAGCAGATCTTCCTGCAGACCAAGAATGGTATCATCGACGAGCCGTCGTGGGGCTACGATCAGTCCTATGATCACATCGTCAGTGCCACGGAGAGGTCGCTCAGGGCACTCAACACCGACTATCTCGATCTGCTGCTGCTGCACCGAGCCGACGCGCTCGTGGAGCCAGAGGAGGTCGCGCGCGCCTTCGATCATCTTCAGTCCACCGGCAAGGTCCGCGCGTTCGGCGTATCCAACCACACGCCGCGCCAGATCGACCTGCTCAAAACCGCGGTCACTCAGCCGATCGTCGCCAACCAAGTGCAACTGTCCGTCACGCATTCCACGCTCATTGCCCAGGGCCTGTCGTCGAACATGACCGGACAAGACGACTCGATCACCCGCGATGGGGGCGGCCTTATGGACTATATGCGGGTCAACAAGATCACGCCGCAGATCTGGTCGCCGTTCCAGAAAGGCTTCCAGGACGGCGTGTTCTTCGACTCGCCCGATTATCCTGAGCTTAACGCCGAACTCAATCGGCTTGCTGCCAAGTACGAGGTCGCACCGAACGCGATCGCTGTGGCCTGGCTCACCCGCCACCCCGCTGGAATGCAAGTGCTGATCGGCACAACCAGGCCAGAGCGGATCACCTCGGCCGCCGCAGGCTCGGACATTCCGCTCACTCGCGGCGAATGGTACGCGCTGATCCGAGCGGCCGGGCACAACACGCCCTGACGGCGCTCGACACCGATTATGTAGCCGATCTGGCCGGGCGACGGACGTCGCGTGGATAGATCGGCGCCAGCCGGTGTTTGTCGGCCTAAGCGGACGGGTCGAAGGGAAAGGAACCGAATGAAGACTCGGGTGATCGCCGCCTTTCTGGCCGCCGCCGTGGCGACAGGAACCGCTGCAAGCATCGTGCAGACTCAGCTCAATCTCGGCCAGCTGCTGGACCTCGGTGCGCCGGTTACCGCATCGGTCTGGTTCTGGACCACGCTGGAAGATCTCGCGAGATTCGGGCCGGTCATGATGGGGATCGCAGCCGGGGCTCTACTGCCAGCGGTCCTGGCCGGGCATCTGGCCCTTCGCGTTGCCCCGCCCACCTGGCGTCGGGCCGTCTTCGCGGCTGCGGGCGGCGGCGCGCTGTGGCTGACGTTCTGGCTGATGCGGTCGGTGATCCCCATGCCCGCACTTCCGGGAACCCGCAGTCAGCTCGGCCATGTGTTGATGTCTATGACAGGACTCGCCGGTGGCCTTCTTTACGCGACCCTGACCTCGCAGACGCGCCAGTCGAACCCAGCCACAGAGCGCGACAAGCCATGGCGCTACGCCATGACGGCGGCCGTCCTCGCGATCGCGCCTGCCATCCTCTTCTTCGCCATGGCCCCAGGCGCCGGCGACAAGCCTGAGCCAGTCGATTCCGACAGCATCACTGTAAAGATCGTCGCGACCGGCCTGAACCGGCCGTGGTCGGTGGCATTCCTGCCGGACGGACGGACACTGGTCACCGAGATGGGCGGGCGTCTGCTGGCGATCGCGGCCGATGGTTCTTCTTCGGAGATCGCGCTGGATGGGTTGCCGCCCATCTTTCAGCAAGGCGGCGTCATCGGACTGATGGAGGTGGCGCTGGACCCGCAGTTCGATCAGAACGGCTGGCTCTACCTGACGATGGGTTACGGTGGGCCGGGGGCGAGCGGCACGCGTCTGGTGCGGGCCAGATTGGCCCGCGACCGGATCGAGGATGTGCGCGTGTTGTTCAGTTCCACGCCCAAGCCGCGGGCGGGAAACAACGGCGGGCGCATCGCCTTTCTCCGTGACGGCACGCTGGTGCTCTCGCTTGGAGACGGCAGCGCGCGGCGCGAGGAGGCGCAGAACCTCGCCAACCATCTGGGAACCGTGGTCAGGGTGGACCGCGAGGGGCGCCCGCCTGCGGACAATCCGTTTGTGCAGCAATCCGGCGCGGCGCCCGAGATCTACAGCTTGGGCCATCGCAACGCGCAGGGCATCGCTGTCGATCCGACGACCGGCGACCTGCTGATCAGCGAGCATGGCGCACGCGGCGGCGATGAGATCAACCAGATCGTGCCGGGCGGCAACTATGGCTGGCCCGTCGTCACCGGCGGCATCGACTACCCGTTCGCACGCGTGTCGCCCTTCCGCGGGCTGGAGGGCTACCAGGACGCTGTGCTGGAATGGACGCCTTCGATCGCGCCGGCTGGCCTGGCGGTCTACGACGGACCACTCTTTCCCGAGTGGCGCGGCGACCTGCTGGTCCCGGCGCTTAAGGAACGCTCCGTGCGCCGCGTGCTGCGTGACGGACGGCGGATCGTGGGTCAGCAATTGCTGCTGGCCGACCTCAATGAGCGGATGCGGGATGTCAAGGTGGCGTCCGACGGCTCGATCTACATCCTCACCGATGGGATCGATGCCAAGCTGCTGCGCGTGACGCCCCGCTCCGGCCGAGACAACCGCGGTTCTTGAGACGGCCACACACGAAGCTTCTATTCGCCGGTCGCCATAACACTACAGGTCTCGCAAGGCTCCGCGACCTTCAGGTCGCGGATATGCGTTGGGACGTTCAAAGAATATGCAACTGGTCACCTTGGGTCCGGAGAAAGCGAAAGACCGGCTGAGCAGCGACGAATCCGATGATGAAGTGTCATTCGTCGTTTGGAGCAGGAGCTGCCTCGACTGCGTGCCGAAACCAGACCATGCCGCCCTCGAGCGTCTCGCAGCTGATCAGCCTTAGTGCCTGTCCTTCGTCGGGACGTTCTCCGTTCTCGCTCTGATAGTCCATGATGCTGGGCGATCCGGCGACGCCATCGACAGCGGGCTGGATCAGCGTACTGAACTCATCGATCAACTGGTGGTGGCGAAGGTAGGCGTCGTTAATCGTTCCGCCGACCTCCAGCAACAGCGTCGGCGGACGGCGCATCGGGCCGCTTGCCCGACGGGAAGAATAGCCCGTCGCCCAGCGACCATACGGAAAAGTCATTCACGTCGTCGGTAAGGGCCGAGACGACGCCGGAAATGTCCGCCCCTGGGATGATCGGAAAGGACTCAGGGCGGCTCCACTCGGGAGGGAGCGCCTTGTAACCTTCGCGCAGATACCAGTCCGGGGGATTAATTCCGACCGCCGGCACGCGCACGAGAACTTTACCCGGCTTCAACTGCAGCCGCACGGCCTTCATCGCTTCGTTCGTCATATTCCACATTTACCCCAACAAGACCATCACCTCGAGATCGTCGTCGATCTTCTCCCGCCTCGACAAGGAGTCGGCGATTGGCAATTTTGTCTGCGCGCGAAATGCTGACCGTCATGTCACGCGACTTTTTTTTAACTGCGTCGTGACTGCACCATATCCGTAACCCTGACCCCGACGCATGCATGATACGATAGATCTGATTCGGCTTGTAGGCTTTGGCGATGGCGAGCGACCTCACCTTCTTTCAGATCGTGATCAACGACATCGTGTTTCGGGGTGAATTAGGCAGTGCGGGGCCGCTCATAAGCGCTCGGCCGCTCGGAAAGCCGCAGCGTCATACGGCGTCCCTCGGATCGTCGGCGATTTTCTATCAAGCAAGACGCGTGGATTTTGACTCAGAAGGCTGGTGGATTTGCGAAGGCGAACAGCGATCAGAAAAGATACATCTGGCGGGCTTTTCACGAGGCGACTTGCAGCGTGTGTCGCGCCGCTTTGGTCTCCCGGTACGGCCAGGCGGACCACCTCCATTCCCGCAATTTCTGAAATCTGCGGCCTTTGCCGGATTGAAGTCGTGGGTTGCGTCCCATCCAAAGAAAGCGGCGAACTGGGGTCACTGCTTCAGC
The DNA here is from genome assembly GCA_964641065.1 of uncultured Hyphomicrobiales bacterium. Taxonomy (GTDB): domain Bacteria; phylum Pseudomonadota; class Alphaproteobacteria; order Rhizobiales; family Xanthobacteraceae; genus Pseudorhodoplanes. The sequence continues at coordinate 29,204 of CAZXJZ010000015.1, forward strand.
GAATTGGATTGGTATGCAGAGGTGCTTCGTCAAACGAGCCGCGCTGCATGAGGCGTGACCGTCGTCAAGCGGGCATCCGCGCTACAGGAAGGCACAGACGATGCGTGGTCACGCCCATCATCATCACGCTCGACGCGGAGCCGTCTACCATGAGTGTTGTCCCGCAGCTTGAATGCCTACTGGCATCATCGCCGGCAGCAGGCAGCGGCGCACAAGGCGAGCGATCCCAGCTTTCGGGATCGGCTCATGAAGAAGCTCATCGAGCTGACGGGCGTTTCCCTCTTCTGAGTCCAGCGAGGTTTCGGCCTCATCACCCAGGGGCAGGCGATTGCAGTGCCTGTGCGAACACCCGCGCGTGGAAGATCGTCGCGCCCCGTCCGCCGGAGCCGTCGCTGGCGACGGCGTAAAGGGCGTTTGTGCCGGGCCGAATGGCCATGCTCGTGACTTGCAGAAAATGCCCCTGGTTCCGGCCGGGCAACAGCACCTGGCCGATCGGAATACCATTGCGATTGAGGGCTAGGATGCGGCCTTGTCCATAGATCGCCACATAGAGATTGCCGTCGGCGTCGGCGCGCATGGAGTCCGGCGCAGGTCCTGTGAAGTGATAAGCGATCGCCGAGCCGATCGGTGCAATTGTTGTCGCGTCCGCCAACTCGATCCGGTGCAGGAGGTTGCGGCCGAACTCCGTCGCCCAGAGCGTCTTGCCGTCGGGACTGAGAGCGACGCCGTTGGCCATGGCGAGGTGCGGCAGAACCGGCGTGATCGTCTTCAGGTTGGGCGCGGTGTAATAAACACCGCCCCGTGGGTTGGTCGCGTCTCCCTTGAAGTCGGTGAAGTAGAATCCGCCCTGCGCGTCAAACACCAGATCGTTCGGCATATAGCCTGCCTCGGGCGGAATGATCGTCTCCAAGCCCGACCCGTCACGATTGACCGCGATGATTGCGCCACGCCCGTTCGGAATGTCCAGGGCGGCGACGAAGAGACGGCCATCCTTGTGAAAGGCGAGCCCGCCCGGCGACAAGCCGTCCACGGCGGCCACCGTCGAGAGGCGCCGGTCAGGTGTCAAGCGCAGCACACGCCGACCCGAAACGTCGCAGAAATACATGTCGCCGCCTTGATCGAAGGTTGCTCCTTCGAGCACGATTCCATCGTCCGAGACCTTGAACCAGGGAGCGGCCACAACGCTCTGCAGCGTACGCTCCCCAGGTGGGATCGGCGCTGGACCTTGCGTCCGCGCGTCATAGGTCAAGCCACGCGATCGCGGCGCTTGCTGCGCCCACGCCCCATCGGCCACTCTCACGCCCGCAAGAGTGAGCGTTAGGCCGATAGCGGCCATCCAATTTCGCACAGACATTCGTTTCCCTCCCATCCTTGTCGGATCATGCGTCGAAAGAGCCCAGTGGATCGCGGGCCTGCATGCTCGCCCCATAGGTGCGGTGTCATGACTTGTGCCTGCTGTCGGGCCGGATTCCTTCACGCTTGGTTGTAGAGCTCAGCGATATGCCGCCGGCTTGACGCGTCCGTATCGGGTTGACTGATGCCGATATTTTCGTTGGCGTAACGCTCCGGTTTTTCGACGATGTCGGCCACGATGCGTCAAATGCTCGCGCGCGAAGTTTCCGTCCCCTGGTAGGTCTCGCCTTTCGGCGTCAACTGGAATGTTTCCGTCGGGCTGTCGGTCAGCCAGACCGGGCGCAGGACGGTATAGGCCAAGGACGATTTCTCGAGCGCTTCCGCCGCTCGTAGATTAATAGGGCGGTGTGAGCCAACCATACCCTTGTCCCAGCCATTGAACGGCTCGGGCAACTCCTCGTAGATCCCCCTGGCGCTGATGGCGATGATGCGGCGGACGCCGACGTCCTTCATCGCCTTCACGATGTTCTCGGTTTTGACGTCCAGGTCCGTGCCTCCCAGCGTGCTGACGACGATGTCATGTCCGTGGATGGCGTCCCTCAGGCTCGCAAGGTTCGTGGCGTCGCCTTCGACGATGGTCACGCGCTTTCCCGCAAGATGCCGTAGGCGGCAGGCTCGACGCAGGAACAAGGTCAGCCTGACATCCTCCTGCGCCAGCAGGCGGGGAATGATCTCTGCGGAGGTTCGGCCGTTCGCGCCGATCAGAATAATGTTTTTCATTTTGAATAATCCTTGCATGTAGTGCCCTGCTTGGCTGAAAACGCATGCCGCGATCATTGGCTGTTCAAGCACAGGGATGCGAAAGCACGCGCGTGACCATTTGAGCCGGAGCTGGACACCGCGCCTTAGTTCGCTCCTCCGGCTCCGCCCTCTCGGGAAATAGCAAGTCAAGATTTGTGGGATTACCCACGAAATATCACTTGAACTTATCAATGCAGCTCACCAATCGCATCCAGGCGCCGCCATCGCGCGGCGCTGGCCGGATATCTTGAGCAATACCGTCGATCCTGGCTGGGTGCCGACCAGGATGGGCGGCGCTGGAGCGCCGGACGATCTCGAAATGGGCTATCTGACCCAGATCTGGCTTGCGACGAGGAACGTGCCCGCGGCCAAGGTCAGTGGTCAATCTGGCATCATCGCTGGCCGCAAACACCCGCTCGGGAAGTGTCCGATGCTGACTTTCGGGATCAGCTCGTGACCAGGCTGACCGAATTGAGTGGCATCTCACTTTTCTGAGCGGATGCCGCCGAGCACCCTTTCAAGGCTGGCCGTCAACGGCCGGAACGCTGTCCAGGTGCAGGGTCCAGGGCAGGCGACGTTTCGTCCAGATCTGCCGCGCGGGGTGCCCGAGCGCTTGCGATTCGCTCAGCGCACCAACACGGAGCGTGTAGGTTTTCGGCTCTTCGGCTGCACAGGAATAGACCGGCGAGCCGCACGTGCCGCAGAACGCGTGGACGCGCCTGGCACCGCTGTCCCCGGTCTTGACATATTTTCGCGGTTCGCCCGTGAGGATCCGAAATCCCTCGGCAGAGGCCGGAACGTTGGAGCGGAATGCCGCGCCGCTCAGCCTTTGGCAATCCTGGCAGTGGCAAATCGCGATCGTGTCCGGTTCAACCTCGGCTTGGTATGTGATGGCGCCGCAGTGACACCGGCCCTCCACTCTCATGCCCTTCTCCTTCCTTGAACATCACAGCCGCCATCACGTTGCCAAGACCGGCCGGCAGCGTCTTGATCAGTCATTTTCAGCGCTGGCTCGACTATATTTGCGTCGAACCCTACCTCTCTCAATAGTCCTATGAGAACGGATCATAACTCACAAATAGAATCAGCCTGCCAACGCTTGATGGGCGAGCTCTCCTTAAATCGGGCCCATTCAGAAATCTGGCTCATAAGCTTTAGAGATCGGCGGCTATTATCAAACGCTCTCCTTAGACCCATTATAATAGGGAGTCGCAGGCCATCTCGGCGGATTTGTGCCTGCTCGTTTTCTCCTTGGACATATGGACACGAAGGAGACCGTTATGAAACTCCAGATCAACGACGCCGTCTTCGACGTCTCTTCGGACCCGGACACGCCGCTCCTGTGGGTCGTCCGCGACGAACTTGGCCTGACGGGCACGAAATACGGGTGCGGACTGGCTCAGTGCGGCGCCTGTTCGGTCCTGGTGGACGGACAGGTCATGCGTTCCTGCGTGACGCCGCTTGAAAGCGTCGCTGACCGAAAAATCACCACCATCGAAGCGATCGAAGACGACGAGGTCGGCAAGCGCGTCGTCAGCGCCTGGGTCGCGCATCAGGTCCCGCAATGCGGCTACTGCCAGTCCGGTCAGGTCATGGCGGCCACCGCGCTTCTCAAGCAGAGTCCCAAACCCTCCGACGAGGACATTGCCGCCGCGATGATCAATCTCTGCCGCTGCGGAACCTACAACGCCATCAAGGCGGCGGTGAACGATCTCGCCGGTCGCAAGGAGGCGAAGCTATGAACGCGCCAAGCCACCACCTTGTCTCGGCAAGCGAATTGCCGAACGGCGCCCCGGTCAACGTCTCCCGTCGCGGGCTTCTTTTGTCCTCGCTCGGGATCACGGCAGGAGCACTCGTTATCGGCCTCGGCGTTCCCGTTCGTCCCGCCAAAGCCCAGCAGGCTGCCGCCGTCGCACCAGGCACGCGCGTGCCGGCATTTCTTGCGATCCGGCCCGACAACACCGTGCGTCTCATGAGCCCCTTCATGGAAGGAGGACAGGGTGTCTTCACCGCGATGGCGCAGATCGTCGGCGAAGAGCTGGACATCGATCCTGCGTCGTTCGAGGTCGAGAGTGCGCCGGCCGGTCCGGACTATCTCGTCATCCTCAACGGCAGACGCATCACCGGCGGCAGCATGTCCGTGCGCCTGAGCTACGACACGATGCGTCGGCTCGGCGCTTCGGCACGTCAGATGTTGCTGCAGGCCGCTGCGACGCGGCTCGGCGTTCAGGTCGCAGAACTCACGACCGAACCCGGACGGATCATCCATGCAGCATCAGGACGGACGCTCTCCTATGGTGACGTCGCGGCCGATGCGATGTATCTTCCGATACCAGCGGCTGACAGCGTCACCCTCAAGGACCGGAGCCAGTTCCGGTGGATCGGCAAGCCGATCGCTCGCATCGATGTCCGTGCGAAGTCCGTCGGCAAGGCCATCTACGCCATCGACTGCAAGGTCGACGGCATGCTGCACGCCGCCATCCAGCATGCGCCACGACTGGGCCATTCTGTCGGCAGCATCCGCAACGAGGACCAGGTCAAGGCGATTGCGGGGATCCATTCCGTGCATCGCCTGCCGGGCGCGGTGGCCGTTGTCGCCGAGCGTTGGTGGAACGCCAAGCGGGCCGTGGAGGCGCTTCAGGTTGAATGGCGCGATGCTGGCGCGAATCCGGTGATGCCGGGCATTCGCAACATGCCGGCCGATTTCTCCACGGTAGCCTTCAGCGATCGCCTTGCGAACGACACCGGCAAAGGCAAGGACGCCGAAGCGACTGGCGACGTCGAGAAGGCTTTGGCAGCGGCCGGAAGTGTTGTTTCCGCGACTTACCGGTCGCAATATGTCCAGCACGCGCAGCTCGAGCCCCCGGCCGCGCTGGCGCGGTTCAACGAGGATGGAAGTCTCGACGTCTGGATGCCGAACCAGGCCCCCGAGCAGTTCCAGGCGGACATCGCCAAGCGGACCGGCCTCGAACCTTCGAAGATCAACATCCATAGTCCGTTGCTGGGTGGCTTCTTCGGCAGGCACTTCCTTTACACTGCGGGCAGTCCCTATCCGCAAGCCATCCAGCTCGCCAGGGAGGTCGGCCGCCCGGTTAAGGTGATCTGGACGCGCGAGCAAGAATTCCTGCGTGATCCGTTGCGACCGATGGCCGCCGTGCGTTTCCGCGGCGCTCTCGACAGCAGCGGCATGCCCGTCGCTCTCGAGGCGATCACTGTGTGCGAGGGGCCGACAGAAGGCATCTCTGGCCACAACGCCAGCAAGATCGACCCGACCGCCGTCGAAGGCCTCGCCGGAAAGGCTTATGCCATCCCCAATCATCGCATCGCGCAGGTGTATGTGGAAAATCCGACCATGCTCGCCTACTGGCGTTCGGTCGGCAATTCCATGAACGACTTTTTCTATGAAGGCTTCCTGGACGAACTGGCCGACAAGGGAGGACAGGACCCTTATGAGATGCGGCTGAAGCTTCTCAAGGACAATGCGCGGCTCAGCAATCTGCTCAAGGCTGTGGCGGAGCTTTCCGGCGGCTGGAAGCGTGGTCCGTTCAAAGCGGAAGACGGAACGCGCCGCGCGCGCGGTGTCGCGATGGCGTCTCCTTTCGGCAGCCATACCGCGGCGATCGCCGAAGTTTCCATTCGTAGCGGACAAGTCGTGGTTCACGACGTCTGGCAGGCAATCGATCCCGGTAGCATCGTCAATCCCGCGATCATCGAGGCCCAGATCAATTCGGCGACCGCCCTCGGTCTTTCACAGTTGCTGTTGGAGGAAACTGTCTACGAGAAGGGCCAGCCGGCAGCGCGCAACTACGATCTCTACCCCATCCTGCCACCTGACCGGATGCCACGCGTCCACACGCGTATCGTCGAAAGCGGCGAGAAGATGGGCGGGATTGGCGAGCCGGGTCTGCCGGCGGTGCCGCCCGCGGTGGCAAACGCCGTCTCGACACTGACGGGCCAGCGCATACGCAGCATGCCTTTGTCCCGCTACACGTTCTCGAGCTAGCGACGCATTGGCGACCGATCGCCAAGGACTTGCTCTCGCCGTGGTTACGGCGAGAGCAACGGCGTGACCGGAAGCTTTCCAGGTGTCCTCACCGTCTTCGTCCGCCGATTGTTTCGCAGGTTCAAAGCTCGCAGGGTGGATTATGTCCTTGAAGAAAGCTCTCCTTGCTATTCTCCTGCTTATCGTCATCGGTGGGGGCGTGCTGACCTTGTTCGTCACGCGAACGCCGCCATCGCCGTTCGACAGCGCCGCCGTATCGTCGCCGTCGCAGGTCCTCATCCAGCGCGGGGAATACGTGGCGCGGCAGGCCGATTGTGTCGCCTGCCATAGCCTGCCCGACGGCAGGCCTTTCGCCGGTGGCCTTGAAATGGGCACGCCGCTTGGCTCGATCTTCGCGACCAACATCACGCCGGACCGGCGCACAGGCATTGGAGACTACAGCCTGGCCGATTTTGATCGCGCCATGCGCCAGGGCGTGGCGCGCGCTGGCCATCGTCTCTATCCGGCGATGCCGTATCCATCCTATGTGAAGATGACTGACGACGACATTCGCGCGCTCTATGCCTTCTTTATGAATGGCGTTCCGGCGGTCGACCAGCCGAACAAAGAGTCCGCGATCAAGTGGCCGATGAACATGCGCTGGCCGCTCGCGCTCTGGAACGTGGTCTTCATGGAGGGCGGCACCTATGTGCAGAAGCCGGGGCGCAGCGAACAGTGGAATCGCGGCGCCTATCTGGTGCAGGCTGCGGGCCACTGCGGAAGCTGCCACACGCCGCGCGGCCTCGCCATCAACGAAAAGGCTCTGGATGACAGCAGCCCGCTCTATCTCTCCGGGGCTCTGCTCGATGGTTGGTATGCTCCGAGCCTGCGCCAGGACCACAACACCGGCCTTGGTCGCTGGAGCGAGGACGACATCTTCCTGTTCCTCAAGAACGGAAGAAACCGGCACGCCGTCGTCTTCGGCTCGATGACAGAAGCTTACAACAACTCCTTGCAGTTCCTGACCGACGAGGATCTGCGGGCCATCAGCCATTACCTGAAGTCGCTTCCGGGCGATCCGGCTCGCGATGGGCCGCCATGGCAATATGCACACACGCCGCTCGATCGCACCAAACCGGGAGCAGAGACCTTCGCCGCCAAGTGCAGCTTCTGTCATGGGCCCGATGGTCGAGGGCAAAACCAATGGATCCCGGCACTGGCAGGCGCCGCCTCATCGCTATCGAAAGAGAACGCCTCGCAGATCAACGTCACGCTGAACGGGTCCGGGCGCGTGGTGACGGCCGGCATTCCCGACGCTTACCGCATGCCGCCCTATCGAGCGCAATTGTCCGACCGGGAGATTGCCGACGTTCTCTCCTATGTCCGGTCCTCATGGGGCAATCAAGGTGGACGCGTCACGCCCGAGGAGGTCAAAGCGCTGCGCGAGCATACCGGCCCCGCCAGCAGCAACCCGATCGTGCTGCAGATGAGGTAGATCTCTGGTGGACGCTTTTTCGATGGCCTGCAACAAATCGATAGCAAGACTACCGGCGCCTCCTTAGAGTCTGACTCAAAAAGGAGCTTGTATTTTGCTGCGCAAATCGACTTTCCGTGGACGACCCAACCGGCGGCGAGCTGGCAGCCGCCGCGCGATCCGCCGCCATTCCTCATCGGTCATAGCGCTTGCGTAGCGCAGCCCTTCACGCAGATATTGGGTGCGAGTGATTTTGGTCCACGGCATCGTGCTCTCCCTCGAATTTTCGCAAATCCGAAGGAATCACACCGGGTCAAAATCACTCACCCCCATTTTCGGTCAGGCTCTTAGCGGCTTTGCCGGCCATTTTCTATCAACAAAGGCGAGCGAGCTTCGAATCCGACGGCTGGTGGATTTGTGAAGGTTCGCTTCCCTCAGAACGAATACCTCTCGCGTGCTTTCCACGAGGCAATCTGCAGTGCGTGTCGCGCCGCTTTGGTCTCCCGGTGCGGCCAGAAGGGCCACCTCCATTCCTCAGTTTCTGGACTCTGCGGCTTTTGAAGGATTGAAGCCGTGGGTTGCGTCCATCCAAAGAAGGCGGCGAGCTGGGCTCACTGCCATAGCGAGCTGGACTGTTTGTCGTGCGGCTCTCCCTGGTACGACACCTGGCGCAGCAGGTTGTCTTCCGTCCAAGTCAGATACGTCACCTCTACCACGAGTTCAGGCTTGACCCAGTGTACCCGCGACAGCTCCAGCGGCGTGCCGAAGCGGCTTTCGCGGGATGGCGCGACATCGAGTGGCATGCGCGTCCTTTTCAGAGGTGCAAGCCGGGTCGCCAATCGATTGAGCTCCGCGACCGTGATCCCCGTGCCGACCCGGCCGGCGTATCGTAGGCTTCCATCATCGGTGTAGTAGCCGAGGAGAAGCGAACCGATATGTGGGCGGCCTCCTGTCGGATCGGTCCATCCGACGACGACGAATTCCTCGCGGTTGAGGCATTTTGATTTGACCCAAAGACCGCGCTCGCCAGGCGAGTAAGCGCGGTCGACACGTTTGGATACCACGCCCTCGAGCCCCATTCGGCAGGCGTGCTCGTGGAAACGGGGACCGTCTCCCACGATGTGGTCGCTGAACTGGAGCCTTGGCCTCGGCGTCGCGAGCACAGCTTGCAAGCGCGTCTTGCGCTCCACGAGCGGTCTTTGTGCCGTGCTTTCGCCGTTCAGAAGCAGAAGATCAAATGCAAAGAAGACGAGATCGCCGGTGCGGCCCTCGTCCATCGCAGCTTGCAGGCGGCTGAAAGATGTCACCCCGTCGGAACGGACTGCGCAGAGCTATCCGTCAATGTAACCGTTTTGCAGAGGCAGCGCGCGGAGCGCCGAGATCGTCGCCCGATAGCGATGGCTCCAGTCGAGTCCCGTCCGGGTCAGCAGCCGGATATCACTGCCATCGATGCGCGCGTGCATTCGGTAACCATCCAACTTGATCTCGTGCAGCCATGTCGGGCCGTCGGGCGCCTCGTCGACAAGACGTGTAAGCTGCGGTTTAATCCACAGCGGAGGTCGCTTGGCAGAGCCACCACTATTCTTGCTTCTTGGCTTTTGTGGCATTCCACCATTCCTTCTCTCGCGCCTTCTTTATGTAGATTTTGCGAGGAGGCTCGGTTCCTGAGACCTCGGTCGATCCATCTCCGCCGATCCCCATGATTTGAAGCACGCTGCGATCATCTCTCTCTCCGGTGTGCTCCGTCATGCGTCCATGGATGAACGCGCCCTGTTGTGCCTCATCAAGCTCAGCCCAGAATCCATCCGTTGCCACAAGCAGCGTCGTCTTGTCCGACGAGATTGAACAGGTGACTGGTTCGACAAATTCTCGCGAGCGGAAGCTTCGTGTGAGACGATGACGACTGACATCCTTTGCCAGTTCGCTGATCTTCATGGGCGCTACGGCGTTTGCGAGTGTGTGCGGTTGGACCAGCCAGGATACCTGACCTGTCGGTGAGCAATAGCCAACCAAGCAATCGCCTGCGTGCAGGATGAGCGCCTCTTGTCCATCGCCGAGGTGTATCACGAGGTAGCTCGCCGAATCCTGCCGGAAATCCGTCGCAAGTTCGGCATGTGTCGCCCGAAGCTGGGCGGTCAGGACTGCCGCAGTGATTGTCTGTTCCGTCGACACGAACCAATCGACCATTCGGCGCGCAATCTCCCAGGCGAACGCTCCGCTGTTTGCTCCGGAGCTCGAACCGTCAAGGACGATGGCGAGGATGTCCGTTTGCCTTATGCCGATCCCTGCACAATCCCGGTTGTCCGGCGTTCTCGTTCCCTGCTGGCTCTGCCATTGGATTGCGAAGGCCATGTCAATCGTCGCCGAGCTTGCTCAGTGCGATGACGCGGTCGCGCACAATGTCGGCGCGTCCCTCCGGCCCACGAATATTTCCCTGGAGGAAATGATCGAAGTCGCGATCTGCAAGTAGGCTTTTGCATTCCTCCGCAATGTACGCGCGAACGTCCCCATCGGCGGCGGCAACTTCGTCGACCAATTCCGGCCGGCCATCAATGACGAGGAGTATGTCCTCGGCGTCGCGGCTACCGATCAGGTCGCCAGCCCCTCTTCCGCGATAAGCTTCCAGCTTGGTCGCGATGAACAATGGCGCGGTGAGACGACGGATGGTGATGGCGTCATCCAGCGACGTCTCAATGGCTGTTTCGATCCCCTTTGCGTACCAGCGATTGCTGAAGCCGAGGATCGCCTCGTCGTCCGGCATAAAGTCGACCTTGAGCTCGCCGAGCTTCATCCTACATATGACATTCTCGTCGGCTGCCTCGGAGAAACCTTGCTGGCGAAGTTGCTCCACGAGCTGTGCCCACGCCGGGAAGCCGGCGAGATCCACAATCAGGTCGACATCATCTGTGGCTCGGACTCCCTCGAGCGTGACAGGATCGGTTATGTACAGGGCGGTTGTACAGCCGCCCACAAAGACCAGTCGTGCAAGAAGTTCGTCGCCGAGCGCGACGGCAACCGTCGTCAGCATCTCCTTGAGACGGCCTTGGATCGTCATCCCAGCCTCTCCTTAAGCAGATTGGCGGCAAGGTTCGCCTCGCGCTGATTGCCGAGCCGTATTGCGTCAACGAGCGCCAAATAGGCGTAGAGGCGCTCATCCTTCTCGGCAGCTTCCGGCACGGTCTTAAATAGCGGTTCGATAGACTGCCCCATCTCGCGGCCACGAGCATAGGGCCAGACGTGGATCAGGCTGCCCGCGCTGTGGAGTGACTCTTTCAGGACAGGGGCGGCGAAAGCTGTCGGCAAACCGCGCTGCATCGGACCTGGCTTTGCCGGGAAAACAAACTTCAGCCCGTAGGTGATAAAATCGCGCAGGTTTCTGCGATTGGGATTTGGGCGGTTCGTGTTGCGATCCTTGATCGCTATGCCGGATGCGAGACTGCGCTTGATCGAGGCCCCGATTTCCGTTTTGCTGATCCCGAGAGAACCCTCGAGCCCTCTCACGGAGTACGGGTCCTCGCCATCCCGGTGGTGGTTCGTTCCGCCTTTTTTTTCATGATCCTGCAAGCTCACGAGCTTGAGCAGGACGACAATATCCTGACTTTTCATGGCCTTGCCGATCTGTCCTCCGTCCTCGGACAGAGGACACTAGGCCTTCGCCTGGCTGATTTGTCAAGTTTTCCGAGGGCTGGGGCGGCCTGGCGCACTTCCAGCACCGACTACCGGCCGGGCGCCGAACGTACATGCTCGAGACCGAACAAAGGAGCGGAAAGAAGGTATCGCTCGCCAGGTTCCGCGAAGCTGCGGCATAAGGAAGTCACTTAACCTTCCTAGCGACAGGTGCGTCCGTGAGCGCTGTGGCCGTAGTCAATTTTCCCGAATGGACCGAGTACCGCAAGAAGAACGGACTTGATCCGCTGGGGATGCAGAATAGCAGCGTCACGCTGTACCAAACGCTGATACCCGGCATCGGCAACGTGACGCTGCGGATGCGATATTATGGACTCTACGCTTGGCTTAGCTGGGTCTACGCCAAGCGCATTGGCGATACCAATCCGCAAACCTGGCAGCGGATGATACGCCGTGCCGAGGCGCTCTATGCGCTCATCGCACAGCGCCGGGGTGACGAGGGCGGCGTTACCGGCAGCGACTGGGCTCAAAAGACACTCGACAATTTGCACGACCGCACGATCGACTTTGCGGAGGCCGCCAAGACCAGGAAAGAAACCCCGGACTACTATTTCGCAGTCGATTGGGGCGCCTACGGGTTGGCATACGCGAGCCAGCTTTTCCAGATCGAGATCTTTGATCCGTCACGAGAGCACGCAATCGCCCTCCCCAGTGTCGACATCGGTGAGACGCTGGCGCACGCCTTTGACAAGGAACTAGGGGAGCTGTCCGCTCAGTTCTACGACGCGATTGAGCGCGGCAGAGTCTCCCTTCGCGATCTCGACGCATTTGTACGCCTCGCTCCGTCAGGGATCCGGAACGGCGGGACTGAGCGCAAGCTCTACGAAGACATTCTCTTCGGCCGCATTGGCCGCAAGATGAGGCCGCCACCTCCCGGCGCGCAAGCCTGCTGTTGATCCTGACCATCGCGAAACAAATTCAGCGCGCGCCAACACCGGATGACGTGCGATGGACCCTCTACGCTGGCAAGGACCAAGAGGGCCGGCTATTCACACCCGCCGCGCAAGAAATCCAGGCGCAGACCGAACGCTGGCGTATCTATCATGCGAATGACCTGTGCCATGTCGCTCTCGAATGCCTGCTGAAATACATTCTGGACGCACTAGACGAATACCCGCGCGGCATCGCCCCATCTTCACTGATCGCGCGGTGCGTGGATGAGATCACCTCAACGTCAACCCATCCGCCCCCATCTTGGAACGTCTTTGTCTTAAGCTTGCCGCCCGTTGCCAACCCCGGCGATCCGAATATCCAAGACAGTGAATTCGCCCTCGTAAATACTATCATGGCGGCCCGCCGCCCGATTCACCGCTGCTCGGCGGATGTCGCTCGAAACGCCCTCACGCTTCTCGCCATCCTCCACAGGGCGTTTCGCGCCAATACGCAGGCACTCACCGAAGAACTGAAGAACCTCGACTTCACTGCATTTCATTCATTGCTGACGGAAGGCCGGTATCTGGAGCAAGTCGGTGACGCGCCGTTTCGGGACGCCGTCGCGCGAAGAAATGGCGGGCGGATCATCGTCAGCTCCGCCAACATGACCGCAACCGGCCTTGCGGGAAATCTCGAACTTGCCGAGGAGATTGTCTGTGGCGCGGAAGACAGCGGCGAACAGCGGCTCGTCGCGCAAGCTTGGCGCTATGCGTTGCGGCACTGTGACAGAACAGGACAGGCGTTGGACGCTCAGATCGCATGGGCCGAAAGCCGCGCGCCGTGGTTGCGACGCGCGCTCCCGGCGACGGATAGCGTCTCGCTAAGCGACGGCTCGATTGCTGCTTTGCTCACAACTGGCGAGTCTGCCGGCATCGGGGAGCGGTTCGCCGCCCTCGTCGGCGATGACAGCGTAAAGCGCCTTGTTGTCCTCAGCCCCTATTGGGATGCAAACCTTCGCGCGCTCAGCACTATCGCAAAGACGCTGTCGGTCTCGAAAGTCGATTTGCTTATCGATGCAGACGCACGCCTTTTTCCGGTGTCCGCACTGAAAAGGGTGAAGGGGGCGCGGCTATTCGACCGCGATAGCTTTCGCAAAGGCCGCTTTCTCCATGCGAAGATCCTCATCGCGCAAACGCGTAAGGCGGATCACGTCCTCTATGGCAGCGCGAACTGCACCCTGGCAGCCCTCGGTGCGAAGGGCTTCGCCGGCAGCAATGAGGAGGTCTCGAGGTATCGACGACTTCCTCTGGGCGCGATACTTGACCGTCTTGAGCTGAAGGAGCTCCTTAGTCCGAGTCGCGAGATCGATCTCGACGAAGTCGATGACGCGAATGCCGTCAATCTCGACTTCTGGCGCGGCCGCGCGATAGGTCGTTTCGAATGCAACTACGGCACTTTGACGTGGACGCCGCCGACAGGACTCGACCCTGACACGGTATCGATCAGCCTGCTCGATATCGATCAGAAGGAACTCGGCTGCCGTCTCGGGGCAGCCGAGGTTCGAGGTGGCACGCGACGGTATGAAATTCTCGGCGCCGTTCAACGCCCGGCTTTTGCGGTTCTGCAACTTTCCGACGGTGCGCGATCAGCGCCGGCAATTGTGACGCTTGTCGATAGAATTCAGGAAGAGGCAAGGGAGGCGCGTTCCAAGCAAACTGAAGAGGCCGCCTCCCAGCTCAACGAAGAAACCGACGAGAGCCTATTGCTGCTCGACATTCTCGATACGATCGAGTCGGCGGAGCGCCTGCTACAGACCGAGGAGGTGCGCCCACCCGTCAGACTGGCGCGCAAGACGAGCAGAGAGCCCAGCGATGCGCCGGCTCAGTTTCGGACGATGACCTATGAGAAATTCATCACAGGACGCAGAGCGCGGACCGACGGCGCCGCAATTGGGAGGAGTAGTCTCAGCGCAAGCGAGGCCTCATTGGTGCGGAGCTTCCTCAATAGAATCATTGGTGTCGGAATTGACGACGCCGCACCTGGAATCGAAGCGGAACCAGATCTCGACAAAGCCTTCGACCTTGGCGATGAGGCGGTCAATGCAGAGGACGCGACGACTCGCGGCGATAGTTTTGAGCCGGGAGCGGGTGACTTGTCTTCGAAGGAGGAGCAACGTGAAGAGCTGCGGCGAAAGGCGACGCAGAGAAAGGCGACGCGCGAGCAAATTGCCGCTGCTGTCGCCGCATTCAGCGAGCGGATTTCTCAGCGGAAAAGAGACCGCGCGCTCACAACCTTCGATGTCCTTCGCCTCCGTGCATTGCTGATGATTGTGGCTGCGGCTGGCTGGAACGGCAGCGACGCCGACGGCGGAGCGGTCCCTGCGAGAACATCATTGCAGGTTTTGGCCGTAGAAGGTGGCGGAGATAGCTGGCCCAGGCTTATGGGGCGCATTCTGTTCTGCTTCTTCGGAGGCCCAGATCCTGCCATACGGCACTTGAACCTCGACGCACTGCATGACCAACTCACCGACGACATTCTGGAGTGCTGGGCGACGTGTTGTTGGTGCGTCCACGCCTGCCTTGGCGCACCATGCGCGAAGGATGAGCGAGCCGCCCTCGCCAAACACATCCTGCCATTAGGCGAGAAGACCTATCGGTTGACGGGCATGAATGAGGCCGAATTGCATGACGAGGGTTTCGTATTGCTGATGACGCGACTGAGCGAGCGTTTTCGCATCCGCTTGGGACTTGATGCGAAGACGCTAGCAGAAGGCCATCAGTCGATGATGCGCGCCATCTTTAATCGAGTGACGGCAAGCGTTCATGGCGCGCCGACCTCCGCCCAATAAAGGCGATCCTGCTCGGCCTTCAATTCTTCGAGTGACACTGGGATCGGATCGAGCTCGACATTGTACATTGGCAATGGC
>CAZXJZ010000016.1:0-41353 GCA_964641065.1 uncultured Hyphomicrobiales bacterium
TGCCGATCAAGCAGGAGATTTTCGCGGCGCTCGATGCCATGACCGGGCCGGATGTTATTCTTGCCAGCAATACGTCCGCTATCCCCATTCGCGAAATCGCGGCCAAGTCAGCCCGCCGCAATCGCATTCTTGGGGCGCATTTTTGGAACCCGCCGCATTTCGTTTCGCTGGTCGAAGTCATCCAGTCGGATGCGACCGACATCAAATATGTCGAGCGCACCATAAGGCTGCTCGCGGATGCCGGCATGTCGCCGGTCCATGTGAAGCGCGACATTCCGGGCTTCATCGGCAATCGGCTGCAGCACGCGCTCAAGCGCGAAGCGATTGCGTTGGTCGCGAACGGCGTCTGCGATGCCGAGACGCTGGACAGAGTGGTGACCGAGGGATTCGGCTCGCGGCTCGGCGTGCTTGGTCCGCTTGAGCAATCCGACATGGTGGGCCTGAGCCTGACGCTCGACGCGCATCGCGTGCTGATCGCCGATCTCGATCGAACACCAGGGCCGCATCCTCTGCTGGAAGCGAAGGTTGCCGCAGGCACGACTGGCATGGTGGTCGGTGAAGGATTCCGGCGCTGGACGCCCGACCAGGCGGCGGCGGTCCGCAAGCGATTCCAGGAGCATCTCGCGAATGAGGCGCGCAAGCGCCGCGCCGCGCGCAAGGCAAAGGCGCAGGCCTGATGGCGCTCGATCCCGGTACATTGCAGATGCTGATCGAAGGCGTCCGCCGCTTCGTCGAAAACGAATGCGTGCCGCTCGAGCGTGACATCGCGGAACGCGACGAGGTGCCGAAAAGCCTGATCGCGCAAATGCGCAACCTCGGGCTGTTCGGTTTCGCGATTCCGGAGGAATACGGCGGGCTTGGCCTGAACATGGAAGAAGAGGTGCTGCTAGTCTTCGAATTGTCGAAGACCTCGCCCGCGATCCGCTCGGTGGTCGGCACCAATAATGGTATCGGCGCGCAGGCACTGGTCCTTGCAGGAACCGAGGAACAGAAGCAGCGTTACCTGCCGCGACTTGCCGCCGGCGAGATTATCGGCTCCTTCGCTTTGACAGAACCGGAAGCCGGCTCTGATGCAGCGTCGCTGCGTACCAGCGCCGTTCAGGATGGCGAGAGCTTCATCCTGAACGGCATCAAACGCTACATCACCAATGGTCCGCATGCCGGACTATTCACCGTGTTTGCGCGAAGTGAGTACGAAAAGACCGGGGCAGACGGCATTTCCGCATTTTTGGTCGAGGCACCGCGCGAGGGCCTGATGCGCGGTAAACCCGAGCGCAAGATGGGACAGCAGGGCGCGCATGTCTGCGATATCGTATTTGAGAATTGCCGTGTCGATTCTACGGCACTGCTTGGCGGTGTCCGCGGACAGGGATTTCGAACCGCAATGCAGGTGCTGGATCGCGGACGTCTTCATATCTCCGCGGTCTGTGTCGGTATTGCCGAACGGCTGATCGCGGACGGCGTACGATACGCGCTTGATCGAAATCAGTTCGGCCGCCCGATTGGAGAGTTTCAACTCGTGCAGGCTATGCTTGCCGATTCGAGAGCCGAGGCATTGGCCGCGCGCTGCATGGTTCTTGAGACAGCGCGCAGGCGCGATCAAGGCGGCGCGATCGCTGCGGATGCAGCCTGCTGCAAGATGTTCGCAAGCGAAATGGTCGGCCGGGTTGCCGATCGCGTGGTGCAGATTTTCGGCGGCGCCGGCTACATCGCTGACTACGGTATCGAGCGATTCTACCGCGATGTGCGGCTGTTCCGGCTCTACGAAGGCACGACGCAGATCCAGCAACTAGTCATCGCACGCCACATGCTGGAGGAGGCCCGCGCCGGATCCGCTTAATTCCGCTGACGCACCGACAACGAAATAAAATCTGGGAAAAGGAGACGCACATGACGCTCAAGACCGCTTTGAAATATGCTGCACCGCTGCTGATCGGAGCTGCGATTATGGCGCAGACCGGCGCTGCGTCGTCACAGACGGCCAAGCTGAAATTCAGCACGATGGAGTCGTCGAGCGATCCCTTTGTCGCCTGCTTCACCATGCCGCTTCTCAACGAGTTAAAGGCTGCGAGTGGCGGCCGGATCGATTTTGAGACCTATATGGGTGGCACCGCCTTCGCCCATCCGCTCAAGCAATATGAGCAGGTCGCGCAGGGCGTGATGGATATTTCTCAGGGGGTGCTAAGTTACACGCCCGGCCAGTTCGCCCTGACCGAAGTGGTGACGATGCCATTTCTGGTCGATGAAGCGCGAGCGGCCTCGATCGCGGTCAACAAGCTCGCGCCGACGCTGCTCGCGGACGAGTTCAAGGACATCCATCTGATGGCCGTGCTGGTGACGCCGCCGCTCTACGTTCATATGCGTGGAGATGCGAAGAGTCTCGACGATCTCAAGGGCAAGCGGGTGCGCGCCACCGGTGTTGGCGCAACCAATCTCTTGAAGGGCCTCGGGGCAACGCCGGTTGCGATGCCGGCACCCGCGGTTTACGAGAATCTGCAGAAAGGCGTGATCGACGGAGCGCTGGCCGAGTTCACCGCTTTGCAGGCCTTCCGCATCGGTGAAGTCACCAAGAGCCATCTGCTTGCGAATGTCAGCTCCGCGCTGTTGTTCATTGGCATGAACAAGGACAGGCTGGCATCGCTGCCAAAGGACATGCAGGATGCCGTGCGAACGAGATTCTCCGGCCCGGCCATCGGTGAGCGTGCTTCGATGTGCTGGCAGAAGCTCGGCCAGCAGGTCGCCGACAAGCTAAAGGATGAGGGGCACGTCTTCGTCAATTTCACGCCAGAGGACCGCGCAAAAGTGGCCCCGATCGCGAAGTCGGTGGCTGACGATTACATTGCCGGCCTCGAAGCCAAGGGCAAGAGGGCGCGCACCTTCTATGACGCGCTGCAGAAAGAAATTTCGCTCGTCGGCAAGCCGGCCGGCAACTGACCGAAGCGCGCGGGGGCCTAGCGATGACTCCGATGACGATCGGCCTGCTGGGTGTCATCGGATTGATGGTCATCGCGGCCCTTCGCGCACCGATCGGGCTTGCGCTGATTCTTTCAGGCTTTGTCGGGCTGTGGGTGCTGCACGGCTCGAAGACAGCGTTGTTCGTGCTGGCCAACGCGCCGATCACGGTGTTGTCGAGCTATACCTTGTCGGTGCTACCGCTGTTTGTGCTTATGGGAACCGTCGCAGTGAGGGGCGGCCTTGCTGGCGCGCTCTACCGCGCGGCATATGCTTTTGTCGGCCATCGCCGTGGCGGGCTCGCGATCGCGAGCATCGTCGCCTGCGGTGGCTTCGGCTCGATCTGCGGATCGAGCGTAGCGACCGTCAGCACGCTGGGGCGGGTCTCGATCCCTGAGATGCTGCGTTACGGCTATTCGAAACAACTCGCCGCCGGCTCCTTGGCCGCCGGCGGCACGCTTGGCATCCTCATCCCACCTTCGGTTGCGATGATTATCTATGCGATGGTGACGCAGACTTCGCTCGGCCGGCTATTCGCGGCCGGGATCATCCCCGGCATTCTGGCGACGCTTTTATATTGTCTCGCGACCAGCGCCTGGATGCGCTTCAAGCCGGAGATGGGACCGGCCGGCCCGAAAACCCCTTGGCCCGAGCGCTGGCGCTCGCTACGTGCCGTCTGGGGCGTCGCGGCCCTGTTTGCCATCGTCATGGGCGGCATGTTCACCGGCATCTTCTCACCGACAGAAGGTGCTTCGGTCGGCGCGTTCGGGGCGATATTGCTCGGCTTCCTGCAGCGCGAACTGACGTTACCGAAGCTGTTCGATGCAGTCGTCGAGGCGGTGCAGACCTCGGTGATGATCCTGTTCGCGGTCATCGGCATTTCGGTGTTCGAATATTTCCTGCAGGCCGCGCGCGTGCCGCAGGGCGTCGAAGAGCTGGTCCGCGCATTGGGCTGGGGCGCGACCGGCACGATGATCGTAATCATCGCGGTGTTGATCATCCTCGGCTGTTTTTTGGACTCGATCGCCATCCTGTTCATCGTAACGCCAGTAATTTTTCCGATCGTTTCCGGCTTCGGCTATGACCCAATCTGGTTCGGTATCATCATGGTGATGGTCGTCGAGTTTGGATTGATCACGCCGCCGTTCGGGATGAATGTGTTCGTATTGACCAAGGTAGTGCCGGGAATCACGACCGGCGAGGCCTTCAGCGGCGTCTATCCGTACATCGCTGCGGATTTCGTGCGCATCGGGCTCCTTATGCTATTCCCCGCGATCGTGCTTTGGCTCCCCAATCTGCTCTACGGAGTGGCGCCATGAATGTCCTGAGGGCGGCCCTCTCGAAGCTGGACTACGCGTTTGCGGTGATAGCTGGGATCGCGCTTCTCTACATGATGTCGTTGACCGTGCTCGACATTGTCGGGCGCTCGCTCGGCCTTTTCACGATTGCTGCCGGTGTAGAACAGACCGAATTGATGATGGTGACCCTGGGGTTCCTCGGGCTCGCGCGATGCTTGCGAGTGGAAGGCAATATCGTGGTCGATGTCGCGACCTCGCATCTGCCGAAGGCGGTCAATGCACGCATCGATGCGGTCTGGCTGGTGGTGACGGCACTGGTGCTCGCGCTGCTGGCCTGGCTCGTCTGGAACAGTGGCGTTTCGGCGGACCGCTCCGGCCAGCGGTCGGAGTTGCTCGGCCTGTCGCCGCTGGTCAGCCACACGATTGCGGTGGTGGGCATGATCGCCGCCATCATCGTCGCACTGATGACCGCCGCAAAAACCTTCGTGCGGGGCGGGCAACCCGCCGGAAAGGATGAGACCGTCGCATGAGCCGGCCAGTCATCATTACCTGCGCACTGACAGGTGGCGCCGAACTCTCCGGCAAGAACATCGCTGTGCCGGTGACGCCGCGCGAGATCGCGGATTCGGCGATAGAGGCGGCCGCTGCCGGGGCCGCGATTGCTCATATCCATGTGCGGAATCCGGAGACCGGACGCGCCAGTATGAGGCTCGAACTGTATAGCGAAGTGGTGGACCGAATCCGTCAGTCCGGCGTCGACATGCTGATCAATCTGACCACCGGGGCGGGTGCCTCGTTCATTCCCGGCGCCGAGGAGCCGCGCATTCCCGACGCCCGATCAAGCCTGACGGATCCGGACACGCGGGTCGCGCATGTGCTTGCTCTCAAACCGGATGTCTGCAGCCTCGATGTCGGCTCGATGAATTTCGGTGAGGTGGTGTTCGTCAACACGCCGGCACATTTGCGCCGGATGGCGCGTGAGATCCTCGACAACGGGACCAAGCCGGAACTCGAGGTGTTTGAACTCGGCCATATCCGGCTCGCCCGGCACCTGATCGACAGTGGATTGATCGCCTCGCCGCCGCTGTTCCAGATCTGCCTGGGCATTCCCTGGGGCGCACCGGCAACCTCCGAGACTATGTTCGCGATGCGAGATCACCTGCCGGACGGCGCGATCTGGGCGGCTTTCGGCATCGGCGCTGCGCAGTTTCCGATGGTCGCGCAAGCTGTACTGCTGGGCGGTCATGTGCGGGTTGGCTTCGAGGACAACCTTTATCTCGCCCGCGGCGTGCCGGCACCGAGCAATGCAGCGCTGGTCGAAAAGGCGGCGCGCATCGTGCAGGAACTCGGCGAGCATCCGGCTACACCGAACGAGGCTCGACATCTGCTACGCTTACCGAGTTTTGGAAAGTCGATCTCGATCGGTGATGTCAGGTAAGACACTGGGTTAAGTAGTGTACAATGTAACCTCCCAGGTCCGCTTTGGGTCAAAAGCGCAACTGTAGAAATATGTCTGTCGCAGTGGGATCAATGCGGTCGGATAACCCTAGCGACTTCGCTGGCCGCCAAGCGATAGCGCAGCCGGACTATCTCAATTCCGCGCGCGAAGCGTGAACCACTTTTCGCCACTTCTCAATCTCACCGGAGATGTGCTTGGCGGCGTCATCAATTGAACCTACGAACTCCGCCGCCCCGAGGTCAGACAATTTGCTCCTTACGGCGGGATCGGCCAAGCCGGCATTGATCTCCTTGTTGAGCAGATCGACAATGGCTTTAGGCGTTTTACTGGGTGCGCCAATCGCAAGCCACGAGCTGGTCTCAAAGCCTGGATAGAATTCTCCCAAGGTCGGCACATCGGGCAATACCTCGGTACGCTTTTCCGTCGTAATCGCAAGCGCGCGCAACCGACCGGCTTTTATATGCTCGATCGATGCAGGCAGATTATCAAACGCAACCTGAACCTGACCGCCCAGCAGATCCATCAGCATTGGTGCGGATCCCTTATAGGGCACATGCTGCATTTTTAGTCCGGTCATCATCTTGAGCATCTCGCCGGAGAGATGGCTTGCGGTGCCGGTTCCAAACGAGGCGATATTTACCTTGCCTGGATTGGCTTTCGCGTAGGCCACCAGCTCATTGACAGATTTCGCCGGAAAGCCCGGAAAAGCTACCAACACGTACGGCGAGCGGATCAATGTCGCGACCGGAATTATATCGCGCTCAAAATCGAAATCGAGCTTGTCGTAGAACGATGCGTTGATCGTGTTCGCCGGCGTCATGACGAGAAGCGTGTGTCCGTCAGCCGGCGCTCGAACCACCGTCTCTGTCGCGACAATGGTGCCGGCGCCCGGCCTGTTCTCGGTAACGAAGGAAACGCCAAGACGCTCCGACAACCATTGACCCACGAGCCGTGCGACTATGTCGGTGGTGCCGCCAGGAGGAAAGCCCACCAGGAGACGTACCGGCTTCGTTGGATAGCTTTGAGAAATCGCCGCAGCCGGCGATGAAAGCAACGCAAAGGCAGCCAACTTGACAAGGTCGCGGCGCCTCATGACGCCCTCCTTCCGCAGCGGCCAGACCAGCCATCAGATGCGACGTTACGTTTGCGTCAAGAGGAAGATCCCTGCGACTGGGTTAGCCACTGGATTTTCCAATTCTGTCCTCGAAACTCGAAATTGCCGTCAGCAAACACCTTGGAATTGCAGACGATCAATTCAGTTAGGGCCTTTTCCTAGCCCGCGTCAGCTACGGGATTGCGCCAAGCACACGGCCAGCTGCCACTGGATCAATGATCCCGTAGCCGACGTCCGGGCTCCAGCCTTTTGGTCCGCCGCGCCTTCGCGCAGTCGCCTTCAGAGTATCAAACAGGCGCTTCGGCGTGACCGCTGTATGACTTACTTTCGTTCGCAGCGCCGCGACACAACCCGCCGCTACCGGGCAGGCCGCCGAAACTCCGGTATCTGGCACAGATGGTCCCAGAACCTTCGAGCCGAGAAAGTGCGTATACGCCACGAGGTCGGGTTTCTCTTGAAACATATTGGCTATGGAGGGTCCGCGCGAGGAATACCCGACAACTTCGTCATCGGTATCGCAGCCCCCTACCGTAAGCACCTCCGGGTAGGTGCTCGCACCCATGATCATACGGTCGGTCTTGCTGAGGCACGCTCCGGACGCGCAGTTGCCCGCGCAATTTTTGCCGTTACCGCAATTGTTGCCGCAGAAGACAATGTCCACTCCGCTCGCGGCCAGCGGGCGGATCAGATATTTGCGTAGCGCGTGCCGGGGATTGTCAATGAAGCGGTTGGGGTGCCCCGGCGGAAAATCCTCCAGGCACGGATGGAACAGTCCCCAGCTGTTGCTGACGACAAGTCCGTCGAAGGGCCGCTTGACCCACCATAAAACCGCAAGATGGAAGTATGCCAGTAACGCCGCGTCAACCATGCTCTTGGAATGGTGGTCAGCGACCGGCCGCGCCAGCAACATCGGCAGGTCAAGCAGTGTCGCTTTCGGCGCAGCGATCAACGCATCGTACGCGCACATCGTACCGTGCCCGACGCGATGTTCGCCCGGACCTGTCACGAGGTCCCACGGTCGCCAAGAGTTGCCCCTGTCCAGATAAAACGTCGCGGGCGGCCTCAGAACCTCACCAAGCGGCGACCTGAGGCGTGGCTCGTAAATGCCGCTATCGACAATCGCGATGGCTACGCCTTCGCCATCCAGTCCGGACCCTTGCAGCACTCCGAAACCAAGCTTATCGCGAACCTCATCGGTCGCCCCGACATACTGACTGGAGCCGCAAGTCGGGAGACAGGGCGGCGGTGCCTCCAGGCCGCCAACCAGAGGATTCGAATAGATCGGAAATTCTTCATCGCTCTCAACAAAGCGCGCCGGCACCCGATCGGCCACCGCCTTGACGAAGCCACTTACCAAAAATCTGCGCGACGATTTCGGCTCCCGAAATGCTGCGCGCAAATCCAGGACCTCGTCGTCACTGGCGCCCGGACCGATCGGAATGGCTCCAAACGACGCGTCAATCTCAAGTCCGTCCGGGAGCTTCTTGCTGGCGATGTACCGCCCCATGGAGCGGCTGGGATCCCTGCCGTTTACCAACTCGGTCGCTGCGGCAGCGAGTCCGTCATCATACGGCCGCTCCACAATCGCGCGCACGTGACCTGGCGGCACTTTCGGACCCATCATGACGAGGCCTCCTCAGGACAGTACTTGCAGGGTGCTCCCGGTTTTCAGTTCCATTCGTGATTGGCCGCCCTGACAGCGGATGCGTAGCTAAAGTTGGGAGGCGCGCCGGCGGCCGCCGGCATTCCTTTGAGGAACTCGTAGGTCATATCGGCAGCTACGACGCCTGACGTGATGTCGCTCCAGAAATGGAAGCCCGCAATGACGCGGTTTCGGCTGATCCCTTCGGCGAGTTTCAGCAAGGAGTTCTTGTAAGGCGATTGTCCGGTCGCTGTCGCAGCCGTTACTTCGATCAGGACTTTTGCGGTCAAGCGTGCGATGACTGCGTGTCCGGCCGGATAGGCCGAATGGCCCGGCACAGCGAGCGGCGGATACAAGCTTGGATAATACTGCGTGGGCCGCGGCCTATTGAAATGACGCTTAAGCCGCATCATCACCACTTCGCCGACGCGGGCGGCCAGCTTCATCGCAAAAAACGTCTTCGGATGCGAACCCGCGGTCATTGTCAGAAGCTGCATGAAGCACAACTGCTGATCCGCGGCTTGATTCAAGATCTCACCCATCGCTTCTGGCCGCTCTGTGACGGCCAAAATCCGAAGGTCATCGATTTTATCTCCAGTACCCGCAGCGCCCGGCATAACAACACCGGGTGCCGGACCCATCGCAGCGATGATATCCTGCTCCCATAGCGTCCAGGTTTTCCCCTGGACTGCTGTCGTGAAGAAGTCGTGTAAAAAAGTCAGCGAGAATAAATCGTTATCCCACGCCGCTACAGGGAATGTGGGGTTCTGATTGCCGTCGGCAGGCGGCGGCACAGATACATCTTCTGCAACAAGCGGCCTGTCTGATCGCATCGCGTACAGACCGTTGCGGCCGCTGCCGCCAGTCTGCCAACCTCCGCCCTGCCATCCTCCACCCTGCCAACCACCGCCTTGCCAGCCACCACCTAAACCAGACCATCCGCCGCCCATTGGATCCTCCGTGGCTAAGAACCAACTTGCGTGGGCGAATATACAGGAACAAACGTTCGCCGGCCTGACGGGGCCCACCCTTACAACCAAAAGTGATAGGGGTATCCGAGTGCGCCGGCTCGTTATTCCGGTAATCCGGCTTGTCGCAACCGCTCGACAAGCGTCGCACGAAGGTCTGGTTTGAGCGGGCACCACCGCGCATATGCGGACAACGTAAAGTTCGGATTGATATCAAGTATCGCCCGCGCGAAATGACGTGCCTCATCGATTTGATCGACCGCGACCAAACTCGCGATCAGCCACCGCAAGTTGGAACACAGTCTTGGATTGAGCGCCGCACTCTTGCGCCCCCAGATGATCGATTCCTCATAGGTGCCGTTGACGTAGTGAGCGAGCGCGAGAAACAGCAGATAGAAGTGCGATTGCGTATCAACGGGTGAAAGCCGCATTCCGACTTCAGCGCGCTCGATGGCGGCCTTGCTTTGGCCAGTGTATGAGTAAACGCCACTACTGAGGGTCCAGGCAATCGCATTGCCGGGCGCCGCCTCGAGCGCTCGTTCGAACAGATCGGTCGCTCCACCATAATCTCGGAAAAGCACTCCCTTTGAATGCCCGTAAATCGCGAGCGCGAAACCGTCCGTTGGATCACGATCGACTGCCGCCTGCGCGAGCCGTAGCGCCTCCTTGGAATCGGCTTCGATATCTGCGCTCCAACCCTGATTGATACTGTGCACTTTCCACAGCGATGCGTAGGCATATGCGGTTGCAAAACCATCATCGGCCGCAATCGACTGACGCAGCAGTTTCCCTCCCCGCATGAAGTCTTCTCGATTCATATGGTAGATCAAATCGATCGCTTGCAAGAGGAGATCATAGGCGTTCATGCTCTCCGGGCGTTCGCGGCGAGCGTACTTGAGTTCTGCCTCTCGCAGATATGGTGCAAGGCTCCACACGATGCGAGCAGCGATGCGCTCTTGCAGGCCGAACAGTTCGGAAAGATCTCCCTCGTAGCGGTCGACCCAGATGACCGAGGCGTGTTCGACGTCCGATAGCTCGGCTGTTACGCGAATCTGGTTCTTTAAGCGGCGTACGCTGCCGCTCAGCACATAGCGCACCCCTAACTCCTGACCGATCCTCCGAAGGTCCAGCGGTCCGGTTCGATAGGATAGCGTCGACGTGCGAGCGATTACGAGCAACCCCCTCACGCTCGACAGATTGTAGATAATGTCGTCGATGATCCCGCCGCCGAAATACGCGTTTTCCGGATCATCTCCATCCATCCGGAAAGGTAGCACCGCGACCGAAGGCAATTTTGCACGACGGCTCAACATCGCTTTTGCCGGCGAAAAGCTTTCGGCTCCCGCCACCTGCAGCGAATAGGCATGGACAGGCTGCGACAGATTCTTCAGCTCAACGGCACCAAGATCCTCAAGCGGCACATCTATGACCGACTTGGCGTTGGCGTGGAGTGAGTCCGAAACGACAATCCCGCCCGGCGGAGAAAATTGCTCAAGTCGAGCGGCAATATTCACGCTCGTGCCGAAGATATCCTCCTCTTCGAGGATCACCTCTCCGGCATTCAATCCGATGCGAAAGCGAATCTTGAAATCCTCAGGAACAAACGCCTCCTGTAGGGGAACTTCATGCTGAATTTCGATCGCGCAGCGGAGGGCATCCACGGAGCTGTCAAACGATGCGAGAAAGCCGTCTCCGGTATTTTTTATGACGCGACCGCGGTAGGAGACGATACAGGGGTCGATCGTATTGACCCGAAGGGCACGCAGTCTTGCGTGAGTCTCGAATTCTGACAGCTCGGTCAGTCGAGTGTAGCCGACAACGTCAGCCGCCATGACAGCCATCATCTTCGAAACAATTTTGGAAGACGAGGTGAGCTGATCCACGCGGAAGCACTCTACATTTGACGCCTGCCGCAAATACAATGCGAGCTTACACGGCCTAAAGTCATTTGTACAAATACGCGTTTGCCGAAAGGCGGGCTCTTACAAGTGTGACCTGCGGTTACACTTCGCGTTCTCTGTTAGGATGGCGGCTGTCATTAAACTTTTATGGGTCGGCCGCCGTGGCCGGGCGGTCGATACAACCAAGAATGCATCCTTGCTGCTACCTACAGGGGATTCGCAGGAGAAGCGTTCGGCATCCTCAATCGACCGTTCTGTTAGTTTTCTGCACCCAGCTTATTCCGCTTAAGCAACACCGAAACGGTTGTCCCACGACCGATCACATATACCTGAAGTTGCATGACGTCAGTTCATGTCGATCCCTGGCCGGGATATAAGCAGAATTGATGGTCGCCTCCTGCGGTGTGCCAAGGGTTACGGTTTTACCGCTGCGGCTTGACCATCACCACCGTCGGAGTTGAGCCTTATGGTGAACGCAGACCCATCCGCACACGAAGCTCAGATTGCCGAAAGACTAGACTTTTTTTGCAAGCACCCGATTTTCGGCATCCTTGGACCGGAGTTGCTGGTTCAATTGAGGGCGCGTTCCCGGGTGCGAGATGTCGCGCGCGGAACAACTGTATTTGCCAAGGGAGATCTTGGATCCAGCCTGTTCGCCATACTCGAAGGCCAAGTGAAAGTCATATCTCACTCAGCCGAAGGAAAGTATGCCGTATTCAACCTTCTTAACGCTGGTGATATTTTTGGCGAGATCGCGCTCCTTGATGGCGGTGAGCGAACGGCGGATGTAGTCGCCATCACTGAATGCAAATTGCTTGTCATTGAGCGACGGGATTTTCTGCCGTTGGCCCATAGCCGGCCCGACATTTCGCAAAAGCTGATCGAGGTCCTCTGCCAACGGTTGCGTAACACCAGCCGTCAGGTTGAGGAGGTCATGTTCCTTGACCTGTCGACCAAACTCGCAAGAACTCTCCTGCGGCTAGCGGACAATACCGGCAGCATGAAACTCGCGCTGACTCAGAGCGAAATAGCGCAACTCATCGGGGCGTCCCGCGAAAGTACCAACAAGCAACTGCGAGACTGGGAGAACCACAATTGGGTTCATATGGGGCGCGGTGAGATCCTTCTCGTCGACAAGAAGTCGCTCGAGACTGTTGCTGGCGGCTAAGAATGACGCCTCTTGCCGGACGAACCCTCGCGGACCCACCACCGCTCGGCCGATGCGCGTGATCTTTCAGCGCCATGCTGAATTACGCTGGTATGAGGGCCGACATTGCCAAGATCAAAAGCATTATCAGGACGAGCGCGTTTCGAACGACGAAAGCTGCAACCACTAAAGCGGGAAACTCGGAAAGCGCGCGGGCGGATTTTAGTGTCATAACGCCTCTCCGTCGCTACCAGACAACAAGCCCGCACTCGAAGGGCTCCAAGAAGCATCGATCCAGCCAGTTCTTTTCGATATAGCGAGGTTGCACCTGATATCCACGTTCCGCGTACGCTACCGTTTCTGCCGCGGTCTTGGGCGAAGCCAACTCGAGTGCTGTCATCACGGCAACCAGACCTGCAGCCGCGACCAGCACAGTTGATATTTTGCGTAACATTGTCAGTCTCCCTCTTATTGGAGTGACGACTGACGAAACACTTAACGATCTGGTCTGTGCCCGAATGTGAGGAGGGTCACACTCCGAAGGGTTCCTGGGCTCACATGCGCGTGATGATTCTGCCGCGTGGTGTGAGATTGGCTCGGCGCTGCTAACTCTCGGATACTGCGGACAAGACCGATGCGAAGTCAGTTCCTGCGTGCGGCGAAGAAACACTGAAACAGGGCGTTGATCAGACCGGCAGCGACATCACTTCATGCGGTCGATCAAGCAGCTGGCGAAAAAGCCTCGCTCAACGAATGGTCAAAGACGGCACTTGTGGATGCCAGAACCGAAAGAACGCATCAAATAGACCGAAGTATCAAATCTTAGAACTCCCCAACAACGCCGAGGACGGCTGGAAGATCGGAGACCGCAACGGGCTCAGACGACTCGTTCGATGTCCGCTTCATGCCAGAAGCGGACATAGCCATTACTTTGAAATTCGTGCTCTAAGCGCGATCAATTGTTCCTTCGAGTAGGCAGAGCGGCGTCGTGGTTGCCGTGACGGATGTCAACCGGAAGCCGGCGGCAGCAAAGATCGATGAAAATTCCTCGCGAGTACGCTCGCGCCCGCCGTTCATTACCATCATTGTCAGGTCCATGAACGCGCCGTCTGGCAAGTTTCCAGGGTCGAGAACATACTCTGCAACGAGCAACCGGCCCGACCGCTTCATTGCCCGGCGACAAGACCTCAGGATGTCGACCGAAGCCGTGTCGCTCCAATCATGCAGTATCCATTTCAGGAGATAAGCGTCGCCATCTCCTGGTACGCTATCGAAGAAATCTCCGCCGACAACTTGACAGCGGTTGGGAAATTGAGCCGACTGCCCGGAGCGGGCAATCACATTAGGCTGGTCGAAGAGCGTGCCGCGAACTGCGGGATGACGCTCCAGTATCTTTGCGAGAAATATTCCGTCCCCACCGCCAACATCGATGACATGTTCGAAGCGTCCGAAATCGTATACGTCCAGCACCGCTTGGGCGAAGCGGTCGGTCCCGGACGCCATCGCGCGATCGAAAATCCCGGCCTCCTCCGGATTCCGCGATCGATAATCCCAGACGCTGCAGCCGTGGACGTGATCGAATGCCGTAGCGCCTGTTTGCACCGTGTGGAGCAGGTCGCCCCAAGCCTGCCAAACATTCGGCCTGCCAAACAATTCAGCCATGGGAGCGCAAGTTCCGCTCGCGTCCCGACGGAGGAGTTCGCCCATTGCGGTGAGTGCAAAACGATCTGCCCCGGCGTTTTGGATCACGCCAATGCCGGCCAGAACTCGCATCAAACGATGGAGCGCATCAGGATGCGCGCCGATGGCGCCTGCGATTTCGGCCGCGCCCGCTGGCCCGTCGCGAAGCTGATCCGCGAGTCCGAGCGCCACTGCGACGGAGATTGCCTGGCTGGCTTGGAACCCGTTGATCAGCCGGACGAGTTCGGTTCTGGGGTTGATTACGGCTATGCTCCCGGGCAGGCACCGCCGCTTTTCCGCCGCTGGCATTTCAGTGACCTTCCAAGTCCTTTACCAGCGGCAGCCATATGGCACGCTGCTGGTCGACGAACGCGGTTGCCTGCGCCGGCGAAACGATGCTGATCGGCACACCGAGTTCGGCGAAACGTTGCTTCACCGCCGGGGAAGCCAGCGCCTGATTGAGGCTCTCATTCAGCCGCCGCACGATCGGTTCGGGTGTCTTCGCTGGCGCGGCAAGACTCATGAAGCCGATGGCAGTCAAGCCCGGCAGCGTCTCCGCGACGGCTGGCACGTCGGGAAAATCAGGATCGCGCTCCGTGGACATCACGCCGATGAGTTGCAGATCGCCGGATTGCAACGGACCGCGCAGACCGAATGCGGCTTCTATGGTCGCGTTGACGCGGCCACCCATGATATCGCCGACAACCGCCGGCGTACCGCCCTTGTTGTATGGCACGAGTGTGAAAGGCAATCCGCCCTTTTTCTGCAGCAGCAAGCCGGCATAGTGCGGAAGCGTGCCGGCGCCGTTGGTGCCGATCACGATCTCGCCCGGCTTCGACTTCATCATGGCGACCAATTCCGGGAACGACTTGATGCCGAGCTTGGGCGGCACTGCCAGGAACATCACGCCACGGCCGACGATCATTCCGACATGGGTAAAATCGCGGCCCATATCGAGCGGCAGCTTGTCCATTTGCGCAGGCAGAATCGTAAAGATGCCCGCAGCGCCGCCAAGCAGCGTGTAACCGTCGGCCGGTGCCTCCGCCACCGCCTGCGCTGCAAGCAACCCGCCGGCTCCCGGCCGTGGCTCGACCAGAATCTGTTGGCCGAGACTGCTTGACATCTGATCGGCAATCACACGCGTGACGACATCGAGGGCGGTACCGGGAGGCACCGGCAGGACGATCTTGATCGGTCTGGTGGGATAGTCGGCTTGCGCGGCTGAAGGGTCCGCAGCGAGCGACGTTGCGAGCAGCATTGTGATAACGGCCGTGCCGGCGAGGCGGAGTCTGGTCACGTCTTCCTCCTTCTGAGGACAGCAGGATGATTTTGTTCGCCTTTTTGTTCGTGTACTTGCCGGAGTTGGCTGAGGCCCCGACCTTCAGCCCAATTCAGCATAGCCGGTTTGACTTGACCTGAAGGATGGCTGAAATTTCTCTCAAAAAGTGCCCAAACGAGACGGCATCGACCTTCCAAGCTGTGATCAACGGGAAACCCATGTCCGGGCCGCGCTATACGTTTGACCGATGGACGCTCGATTGCGTTCGCGGAACGCTGGTCGGCGAAGCAGGAGACATCTTTCTACGACCCAAGAGCTTCGAAGTGCTGCGGTATCTGATCGAGAACGCGGGCCGCCTGGTTTCGCGCGAAGACGTGCTCGGTACAGTGTGGGCAGATGTGACCGTGTCCGAAGAGTCGCTGAC
Source organism: uncultured Hyphomicrobiales bacterium (assembly GCA_964641065.1). Taxonomy (GTDB): domain Bacteria; phylum Pseudomonadota; class Alphaproteobacteria; order Rhizobiales; family Xanthobacteraceae; genus Pseudorhodoplanes. Next base: position 15,865 of record CAZXJZ010000016.1, read on the forward strand.
GCAGTGCGTAAGCGAGGTGCGGCAAGCGCTCGGAGATTCGGACCAACGTGTCATCAAGACCGTGCCAAGGCGTGGCTATTTGTTCGCAATTGCGGTCAATGGCGCCGGTGATGCCGAAGCCGCCAATCAAGGTGCGCCGCCGGAGACCGCGAACGACGCAGTTCTGCCGCCGCGTCCCGGCCATCACATGATCGAAGGGCCGTCTATTGCCGTGCTGCCGTTTGCGAACCTGAGCGGCGACCCGACCCAGGATTATCTGAGCGACGGCATCACCGAGGATGTGATCAGCGGTCTGTCGCGATTTTCCGATCTGTCTGTCATCGCGCGAAATTCGTCGTTCAGCTATAAGGGCCGGCCTGTCGATGTGCGGGAGGCCGGTCGCCAGCTTGGCGTGCGATATCTTGTGGAAGGCAGCGTGCGCCGCTTCGATGACCGGATCAGGATCACGGCGCAGCTTGTCGACGCGCAATCCGGCGTGCAGCGGTGGGGCGAACGCTTCGATCGCGCGCTAGGCGACATCTTCTCCGTCCAAGACGATATCACGCAATCGATTGTCGCGATCGTCGTCGCCCATCTCAGCAATGCCGAGATAGAACGAGTCTCGCGCAAACCGGTCGGTTCCTGGACGGCTTACGATCTGACGCTTCAGGGTGACCGGGCGCAAACACTCGCGGAGCAATATTGGGACGCGAAATACGTCTATGAAGCGCGCCGGCTTTATTCCGAAGCGCTTCGGATCGATCCGGAAAATTCCAAGATTTGCGCCAAGCTCGGACATACCTATGTTCGTGCTTATGCCGATCCGACTTCTCCCGATCTGGGCCGTCAAAATGACCTTGAGCACGGCTTCAACCTAGCACGCCAAGCCGTTGGTCTCGATCCGAATTCGCCCTTGGCACGTGCGCAACTTGGCTGGGCGTACGCCTGGATGAAGCAGCCAGATGCCGCTATCACGGAATTTGAGAAAGCGATGGCTCTCAATTCAAACTTCATCGACTATCGTTTCCCACTAACTCTCACGTTTGCCGGCGAGCAGGAACGTGCGTTGCTTGTCGGGCGTGACTATGCCCGACTGGATCCGTTTTATGGATCAATGCTTCCTGTCATCAGGGGCATCGCACTCTACATGCTGAAGCGTTATCCCGAAGCTTTGGCAGCGCTTCGTGAGTGCAGAGGCCGCTCTCCACATGTGCCGGGACAGGCAGTTCTCGCGGCTACGCTGTACCGCCTTGGTGAAGACAACGAAGCCAAAGCGGTCGTCGCGGACCTTCTGAAACGTCTGCCTCGTCTCACCACTGCACGCTGGCCAATGTCCTCTGTCTTTCGCAATCCTCACGATTCCGAAGGAATATTCACAGCCTTGCGCGAGTCTGGGTTCCCCTAGGATGGGCGGACGGCACTTATGGTCCGTCCGCTTTTTGGGTCAAAAGCGGCCGGGCTTGAAGCGAATAAGGCGCTGAAAATATTCCTTCTTTTCGCAACTCTGCGAATTGCCGCGCCGTTCCTTATCAACCCGACATCGGGCTGTCGAACACAGTTTTCGCACACGACTGCGCGCGCAAGGGATCGCGAAGGACTTTCGGTAAAGGAGCAGTCAGTCGGCGCCTTCTAACTAGTGCAGGTGCAGGTGGTCTGACCTTGGTTTCAAAGGAGGGCTCATGCCCGGCCGAGTGTTTCCCATGCTTTTGAGGCCGTGAGGGTACGATGAAGGCGTGCATAGTAGACAAGGCCGCGGGCTTGAGTGAATGCATGCGAGAACATATCGTTGATAGGACGCTCGTGGTTCTGAGCGATTTTGTTGTGACTTTTGCGTGCGCCGAAACAGAAGAAGTGGGTGGCGATGAACCGTTTGAATCAATTTGGGCGGCACGGCTTAGTGAAGGCGTTTGTCGGGGTTGCCGTTGTTGTCTCGCTATCGGCCCACGCCTGGGCGCAAGACTGGCCTTCGCGGCCCCTGCGTCTGGTCGTCGGTTTTCCTGCCGGCGGAAGTCCGGATCTGGTCGGACGCATGATCGCGGACAAGCTGTCGCGCCGCATCGGGCAGCCGGTCGTGGTCGAGAATACGGTCGGCGGCGCGGGTGTCCTGGCGAGCGATGCGATTGCCCGGTCTGCGCCGGATGGATATGCGATGGTCATGTTGACCGGTGCGCATACCGGCACCGGCGCCATGCGCAAGAGCCTGCCTTACGATCCGGTCAACGGCTTTGCGATGGTCTCCACCGTCACAGCCTATCCCATGATGATCATCACGCGTCCGGATTCGCCGTTGCGTTCGTTGTCCGATCTTATCGACAGCGCCAAGGCGGCGCCGGGCAAGGTCACTTACGCCTCCAACGCGCCCGGCAGCGCCCATCACCTGCTTGGCGAGTGGATCAACATCGAGGCCAACACCACGATGGTGCCGGTTCCGTACCGCGGCGCGGCTCAAGCGTCCGTGGATCTGCTGGGAGGACGGGTCGACGTGATGATCGATACGGCCACGACCGCCATCGAGCTGGTTCGCAGCGGTAAGGCGCGGGCGCTCGCAGTTGCCTCGCCGGAGCGTTATCCCTTGCTGCCCGACGTGCCGACGGTCGCGGAAACGCTACCGGGCGTAGAGACAATGTCGTGGCTGGGCCTTGCCATGGCGCCGGGAACGCCGAAGCCTATCGTCGACCGCCTCAATGCCGAGCTGAAGGAGATCCTTGCTGAGCCGGAGATCAAGGAGCGGCTTTCACAGCTCGGCGGCGTGTCGAACTGGTCGACGCCGGAACAGATGAAAAATCAGGTCGCGCGCGAAATCGAGCGGTGGAACCGGGTGATTGATCAGAAGAAGATCGAACGGCAATAGGAACGGTCCGGCGATGTCCGCACTACGGACATCCTCGGAACAGTGATTGCGTCACCGGGGGCCGGCGCGCAGCTTTCTGACAATGGACTAAAAAAAGTCCGTCAGGAGGATACGCGATGAACAGGCAGCCGTTGCGCCCTGTGAGCAGGGAAGACGTTGCGCGCTTCAAGGAAGACGGCGCGATTTGTATCCGTGAAGTCTTCGATCAGGAATGGGTCGCGCGGATGAATGCCGCGGTCGACCGGTTGCTGGCGGATCCGGGGAAGCGGGCCCGCGAAGCCACCAAACCCGGTGATCCGGGCCGCTTCCACATGAACGTTTTCATGTGGCGAAGGGACCCGGATTTCCGCGACTTCGCGCTGAATTCGCCGCTCAGTGAATTGGCTGCGACCCTGCTGGAAGCCGACAAGGTCTCGCTGTTCTACGATCAGGCTTTCGTCAAGGAGCCGGGTACCCGTGAGGTGACGCAATGGCATCAGGACCTGCCGTTCTGGCCGGCGCTCGGTAATGACATCATTTCGCTCTGGGTAGCGCTGACGCCGGTCACGCTTGAAGGCAGCGGCGTCGAGTACGTCGCAGGCTCGCACAAATGGGGCAAGTTCTACCAGGCGCAGACGCCGGACAAGGACAGCAAGTTCACCGACGCATCGCTTGAACCGTGCCCGAATTTCTCCGAGCTGAAGGGCGATCCGAAATACCGCTTCATCTCATGGGACTGCCAGCCGGGCGATGTCATCTGCCATCATCCGCTGACCGTTCATGGCGCCGGCGCCAATCCGCTAACCAGCCGCCGTGCCGCCATTTCGGTGCGCTATGCCGGCAAGGATGCACGCTGGGACCCGCGTGCGAACGTGATGAAATGCGACGGCGAGCCGGAAGCCAAACTCAAGGCCGGCGATCCACTGGTGCTCGACGGCGTATTCCCGATCACATGGGAACGCGAACGCGCTCACGCCTGACTGAAAAAGCAATCTGGGAGGGAAACAGGATGCGCAAGATCATGCTGGCGGCCGCGATCGCGGCGGTGGGAATGTCTTCGGGCGCTGAGGCGCAGGTGAAGCTCAAATTCGCGGTGTTCACGCCCGACTCGGAAATGACCCACCAGGTCATCATGAAGCCGTGGGCGGAGAAGGTGAGCAAGGAGTCTGGCGGCACGCTGGAGATCCAGACATTTCCGAACGGGGCGCTTGGCCGCAATCCCGGGCTGCAGACCAAGATGCTGCAGGACGGCGTCGCCGACATCGTCTGGGTGATCCCGTCCTATACGCCGGGTGTCTACCTGGATGACGATGTGTTCGAATTGCCGAACATCATCCAGAACTCGACCGAAGGTTCGGTGGCTGCGTGGCGACTTTTGAAGAAGGGCATGCTGCGCGGCTACGATCAGTATCACATGATCGGGCTGTTCACGACGTCGCCCTATACGATCCACACCAACGTCCCGATCAAGAAGGCGGACGACTTGAAGGGCAAAAAAATCCGCGCGGTTGGTGCCATGTCAACGGAAACCATCAAGACCATCGGAGCGGTGCCTGAGGGGCTTCCGGTCACACAGGTGGTCGAGGCAATGTCGCGCGGCGTGATCGACGGTACGACGGGACACCCGATCGCGATCTTCGATTTCGGCATTTCGCGTGTCGCCAATAGTCACTTCCTGGGCAAGGTCGGGACCGTGACGCTCGGCATTTTCATGAACAAGGCGAAGTTCGAAAGTCTCCCGCCGCAGGCGAAGGAAGCGATCGAAAAGAACAGTGGCGAAGTTCTGTCGCGCCAGTTCGGCAAGATGTCCGAAGACCGCAACAACGAGCTGATCGCGCAATGGAAGAAGGACCCCAAGCGCACCGTGACGGAACTGACGCCCGAACAGACCGCGGAATGGGACAAGACGCTTTCGCCGGTGGTGTCCGCCTGGGAAGGCAAGGACCCGCGCAACAAGGCGCTGCTTGAGGCCATGCGCAAGGAGCTTGCCGCATCGCGTGCAGGAAACTGATCTTACCAATGGCGGCGGGCGATGGCTGACGCCGTTGCCCGCCCGCGATAAGGTGTGAGCCTGGGTTAAGCGGGTTTGGGACGGACGCCAGGCTGATGACGCAAGGAGAGACCACGGGGGCCCTGGCGCGACTGGAGCGCGTCGCGATCATCGGTACACGTGCGCTGTCGGTGCTGGGGCTGTTCGCGCTGATGGTGCTGGCGTTCATCACGCTTGCCAATGGCCTGCTGCGCTGGGCGTTCAATTCTCCGATCGCTGGTGTCGTCGACGTCGGTGGCCTCGCAATTGCAATTGCGGTGAGCTGCTGCATCCCGATTTCGATGATGGAACGCAGCCACATTACGTTCCGGATGGTCTCGTCCCTCAGCCCCCCGCTCGGCCGCTATCTCGATCTCCTGGCCGACGTCGTCGTCGCCGTTGTACTCGGGCTTATGTCGTGGCAGTTCTGGATCTACGCCGCGGAACTCGTCCTGACCGGCGAGCGCACCTATGTGCTGAAAATTCCGGCCGCGCCGTTCTGGTACGTCTGCGGCACGATCCTGTGGATCGCGACGGCCGTACAATGCGTGGTAGTCGCGCTCGATGTGGGCCGTCTGTCTGGCGGTGGACCCGCGCGACATGTGACGGGGCACTAGCGCCATGGGGCCGCTTGAAATCGGCGCTTTGGGATTTGGCGGGCTGTTCGTCCTGATGGTGCTGCAGGTTCCGATCGGGTTCGCCATGATTATCGTCGGCGTCGTCGGTTTTGCGTTGCAGGCTGGCTGGGGCCCGGCGGTGACGCTGCTGGTCAATGAGCCGACCGGGGTCTTGTCGAGTGCGGACCTCGCCACGGTGCCGCTGTTTCTGCTGATGGGAACATTCGCCAGCGTCGCCGGATTCTCGACCGACATCTACAACGCCGCCGCCGCCTGTCTCGGACATCGCCGCGGCGGACTGGCCTACGCCACGATCGGCGGCAGCGCTGCGTTCGGGGTGGTCTGCGGTTCGTCGACTGCGACGGCTGCGGTCTTTGCGCGCGCCGCACTTCCCGAAATGATCAAGCGCGGATATTCGCCCGCATTCTCGACCGGAGTGATCGCCGCCGGTGGCACACTCAAGTCGCTGATCCCGCCGTCGATCGTGATGATTCTCTATTGTATCGTCTCGAAGGCGTTCATTCTGGACCTGTTCCGCGCGGCGATCATTCCCGCATTGGTGGCCATCGCCGTCAATTTGCTGGCGATCGCGCTCATCGTGCGCTTCCATCCACAGTCTGCGCCGGTCGGCGAGCGGATGCCGATGAGCGAGCGTTGGGTGGCCATCAAGGCTGCCGGCCCTTTCATCCTGCTGATGGTTGCGGTGTTCGGCGGTCTCTATAGCGGCATCTTTACAGTCACCGAAGCCGCTTCGGTCGCCGCCGTACTATCGCTCCTGTTTGCGTTGGCGAGGGGCCGGCTCAATTGGCCGACCCTGTTTCAGGGGTTGCGGGAATCCGCGGCCGCCACCGGCATGATCTACGTGATGATCATGGGGGCATTGATATTCACTTATTTTCTCAATCTTGGCCGGGTGCCGGAAGCCCTCGTCGGCTGGATAGCGCATCTCGACATGCCGCCGCTGGCGATTGTTGCGGCCCTACTGGTCGGCTATCTGATCCTGGGCGCGGTGTTCGACGAGATTTCGGCGATGCTCATCACGCTGCCGCTGGTTCTGCCGGTGGTGCAGAAGCTGGCGGTGACCATGATGCCCGGCGTGTCGCCGGAAATGGTCGTCGTCTGGTGGGGCATCATCAATGTCGTCATCATCGAACTGGGTATGATCATCCCGCCGATTGGGATCATTGTGTTCATTCTGCACGGCCTCGCGCCGCAGATTTCGCTTCAGACGATCTATCGTGGCGTCGCGCCGTTCATCGTCGCCGATCTCTTCCTGCTCGCGCTGCTGACGCTATTCCCGCTCATCTCGTTGTGGCTGCCACAAGTCTGGCCGGGCTGACGCCGTCGGGTTGCAACGCGCGGGCAAGCCGAGTGGTCATCGCCCGTAACGGCGGCAGCAGCTTTTTCTCGACCTCGCTCATGGTCATCGCCGAGGCGATGAAGATCAGCGACATGCTACCATGCACCTTGCGGCCGACGATGATCGGTACCGAAATGCTCGCGGCCTTGGGATTGATGACGCGGTCCTGCGTGGCATAGCCATCGGCGCGGATCGACTTGAACAGCCCCTCGAGCAGGTGCACCTCGCGAGCCTGCTGGTCGTCCGGTTCGTCGGACTGCGCCAGTAGGTCGAGGATCACCTTGCGCTCGTTGTCCGGACAGAAGGCGAGATAGACGAGGCCGCCCGCCGTCCGCAACATGCTCATGCGCTTGCCGACCATGCCGTAATCTATCGAAAGCGCGCTCAGGCGATGCGTAGTGTCGCGCACCAGCATCTTGCCGGCTTCGAAGGTGAACAGGCTCACCGGCCAAACGTGCTCGCGCGTAAACTCGGCCATCATCGGCGCTGCAACTTCGGTGACCCATTCGTCATCGACAAAGCCGTCGCTCAGCGCGCGTACGCCATGCGTCGGACGGTATCGATCGGTGGCGCTGTCCAGGCTGACGAATCCGGCTTTGGCCAAGGTATCGAGAAGCCGATAGACCGTCGGCCGCGGCAGTCCGGTGTCGGCAGCAAGTTCGCAGACGGAGGCGAGAGGGCGCCGGTTCATCGCCACCAGGAGCGCAAGACCGCGCTCCAGCGAACGAACGTTGCCGCCGCGTGCTGTGGAATTCGTAGCCGGTCGCGCTTGGGCTCTCGTGGCATTTTTTGCCATTGTTTTCCTCCCGTCCGGCGATTGTCCACTGTGCGGACACCGAGTCAAGATTGCTGGCCGGTTGAAATGTCCGGGTCTAGCGTCGCGCCAAAGCAAACAAGGGAGAGACGTCATGGCGCAGGCAGCCGCAGCCCCGACCGCAGAAGACCGGCGCGTGCCGCTGAGCATGAGTCACATCGGAATCTACGTGCACGATGTGCCGAAGATGGAAGATTTTTACACCCGCGTGCTCGGTTTCACGGTCACCGATCGCGGCAAGGTGCGTGGCCTGGACATCGTTTTCACGAGCTGGGACGCAAAGGACCACCACCAGGTCATCCTGGTCGCAGGGCGCCCGAAGGAACTCGCTTTCAACCACATCAACCAGATGTCGTTTCGAGTTGCCTCGGTAGAAGATCTGCAGGCGGTGTGGCGCAAGGTGAAGGACGAGCCGGACGTGACCGACATGCGCGGCATGGACCATGGCAATGCATGGTCGTTCTACTTCCGCGACCCCGAAGGCAACCGCATCGAAGTGTTCTGCGACACGCAATGGTATATCGAGCAGCCGTGTCTTGAGGACCTCGACCTGTCGCTTCCGGCGGACGAGATCCGGGCAAAGTCGGATGCATTCTGCCGCACCGCAAAAGGCTTCCGGCCGATCGCCGAATACCAGGCTGAGGTGGCAAAGAAGATCGCGCGCGGCCGCTAGGCGGTCGGATATTCCATGGCCATGCCCGATTATGATGTTGCGATCGTCGGCTACGGTCCGGCCGGCGCCGCGCTGGCAAATCTGCTAGGCATGAGCGGTCTGAAGGTCGCACTGCTGGAGCGCGAGCCGTCGATCTACCACATGCCGCGGGCGATTTCGCTCGACGGCGAGGGGATGCGGCTTTTCCAGACCATCGGGCTTGCAGAGACGCTGCTGCCAAAGCTTGGCCTCAGTCGCAACATTCGCCATGTGAACACAGAAGGCAAGCTGCTGGTCTTGATCGCGCGCGGCGGCATCGGGCCGGACGGCTGGAACTACGCCTACCGCTTCTACCAGCCGGAGCTCGAGGATGTGCTGCGCGCCGGCGTCCGGCGGTACGGAAACATCGACGTGCGGCTGCGCTGCGATGTATTCGCGCTCGACCAGGCCGAGGACCATGTCCAGGTCCGATATGAAAATCTCAGCAACGGCGAACTGGCCACGCTGAGCGCGCGCTATGTCGTCGGCTGCGATGGCGCGCGTTCGACGGTGCGGCGCTTCATGGGCGCTGCGTTGCAGGACCTGCGATCGCACGAGCGCTGGATCGTGCTGGATATGATCCTCGACACACCGCCCGCCGGTGTGCCCGAAGCGGCGGACGAAACCGGCCGGATCGTTGATGCGATCCAGTATTGCGACCCCGCGCGTCCGACGACGTTCATTCCGATGCCGGGCAAACGCCACCGCTGGGAGTTTATGCTGATGCCCGGCGACGATCCGGTCAGGATCGTGCAGGCGGACCAGATCTACAATCTTTTGAAGCCGTGGAAGATCGATCCCGCGGCATCGCAAATCGAGCGTGCGGTCGTCTACACGTTTCACTCTTCGCTGGCGACGAAGTGGCGGCAAGGCCGCCTGTTGCTGGCCGGCGATTCCGCGCATCAGATGCCGCCCTTCTTGGGACAGGGGATGGGCTCCGGCTTGCGTGATGTTATCAATCTTGGCTGGAAGCTGCGCGATGTCGTCGACGGCCGCGCGCCGGACTCGCTGCTGGACAGTTACCAGACCGAGCGCATGGAGCATGTACGCGCCTATATTGAAGTGGCCGTCGAGCTTGGTGGCGTCATCCAGGCGACCGATCCCGAAAAGGCGCGGCGGCGCGACGCCGAACTGCTGGCCAATCCGACCATGATCAGGCCGCTGACGCCGCGTCTCGGTCCGGGGCTGCATGGGTCGGCTGCGGCGCCCGCCGGCACGCGCGCCGAACAGCCACGGCTTGGCGATGGCAAGCGTCTGGACGATCGCGTGGGCTACCGCTTTGCGGTGCTGACGGCCCCGGATCTCGTGACCGAGTTGCCGCAAGACACGCTTCGCGCGCTTGAAGATACAGGCGTGACATTTGTGACGGCCGATGGCGAGGCGAGCGACTATCTCAGCCGCACCGGAGCTCGTGCCATCGTGATCCGGCCGGATCGTCATATTCTCGGCGTCGCGCAAACGCCCGACGAACTCGATCTCGTCCTTGCGCGAATTCCATATCTGAAAAGCCCGCAGGCCGCGCCCGCCCGCATGGCTGCGCATGTCTAGGAAAGAGGAAGCGTGATGGCTGCGTCTCGCGTACCACAGAACTCCGTCGATCATGTCGGGAGCCTGCGGCGGCCGCCCGAACTGGTGCAGGCATGGCGCGACTGGGAGGCGGGCAAGCTGCCATTCGAATCGCTGCACGAGGTTCAGGACCGAATGATCGTGGAAGCGGTCGCCATGCAGGAGCGGCTCGGCCTCCCAGTCGTCAGCGACGGCGAATTCCGGCGCGGCGGCTGGTCGCGCGGCTTTCTCAATGCGGTCGACGGGTTCGAGTTTCGTGCTTCGAAGCTGACCTTCCGCAACGACCAAGACGTCGCTACAGCGGCGCCCGCGCCGGTTGCCGCGCGCAAGATCAGACGCAGGGAGCCGATCGTGACCGACGACTTCAAGTTCCTGAAGTCGGTCGCGCATAACCGCATCAAGGTGACGATGCCGACGCCGTCGCACATGCATTTCGGCCAGTTCAAGGAGGCGGTGGATCGGAATGTCTACCCGACCGACGATGGCTATTGGGACGACATGATCGCGGTGTTCCAGCAGGAGATCAGGGACGTCTACGACGCCGGCTGCCGTTATGTTCAGCTCGACGAGGTGCCGCTTGCGCTTCTGTGCGACAAGACCATCCGCGACCTTGCAAGTAGCGAGGGCGACGATCCGGACAGGCTGGTGAATCTCTATATCGACGTTCTCAACCGGGCGATTTCCGGCCGGCCCGACGACCTCACCATCGGCATGCATCTGTGCCGCGGCAATATGGAAGGCCTGTGGATGGGTGACGGTGGTTATGGGCCGATCGCTGAGGCCCTGTTCAACCGAAGCGACGTCGATGCATTCCTGCTGGAATACGATTCGCCGCGCGCCGGCGATTTCGCGCCGCTGCAACATCTGCCCGCCGGAAAGCGGGCCTATCTGGGCATCATCAGCACCAAGAATCCGGAGATCGAGTCCATCGACGCGCTGATGCGCAGGATCGAGGATGCACAGAAATATGCACCGATGGATCGTCTCGGAATCTGCCCGCAATGCGGGTTCTCCAGCGCAGCCATGTCGAAATTCGCGATCCTGCCGAGCAAGGTCACGACCGATATCCAGACACTCAAGATCAGCCGCCTGGTCGAAGCCGGAATCAAGGCGTGGGGTCACGCGTGAGCCAGGCCGCGATCCTCGACGACGCTGCGAACAGCTTTGGCCTTTTTTCCGCAGCGGCGGTTCAGGATCCTTATCCGTACTACAGGGTCTTGCGCGAACGCGATCCGGTGCATTGGTCCGAGATCGCGCAGGCCTGGTACTTCACCCGCTACCGGGACGTGTTCGACTTGCAGGATCGGCCCGATCTCAGCGTGGATCGTGTCGAGACGATCTATTCCTATCTGCCGAGCGTGAATGCCGGGCGGTTCGGCGATATCGTCGATCATTATAACCGCTGGCTGCTCTATCGCGACGACGCCTATCACGATCGGCTCAAGGCGCTTTTCATCAGGGCGATGACGCCGCGAGCCGTCGAGCGTCTGCGCCCGATGATCCAGCGCCGGGTCGATACCCTGTTGGATGAGCTGGCGCAGCGGCCTGATTTCGATGCCTATCTCGATTTCGCCGCTCGCATTCCGACCCAGGTGATGCTCGATCTTCTGGGCCTGCCGGACAGCGACGAAGCGATGATGCGGCACTGGTCCGACCGCTGCTCGAATTTTCTGTTCCAGCCGGTAGCTCCGGACAAGGAGGCGATGGCGCAGGAGCAGCGCGATATTCTGAACGCCCAGCAGGACTATTTCATGCCGGTGATCGAGGCGCGCCGCGGCAAGCCCGGTTCCGACATGATCAGCGCCATGGTGCAGGCCGATGCGTCGGGCGACCGCTTGACCGATCTCGAAATTCTGGCGACCTGCAACATGATGGCGACCGCCGGCGGCGGCACCTCGCGCAGCGCCATCGCCATGGCGCTGTGGCGGCTGCGTCAGTTTCCGGACGAACTGGCGCGCCTGACCGCTAATCCGGACCTGATCGACCTCGCAGCCGAGGAGTTCCTCCGCTTTGAGGCGCCGACGCAGCGTGGCATTCGCACCGCGCGCGAGGACTTCGAGATCGACGGCCACCGGATCCGCAGGGGTCAGATCCTCCACATCATGATCGGATCGGCCAATCGCGATCCGGCGCAGTTTGTGCGGCCCGACGATATCGACATCACGCGCACGGCAAACCGCCATGTGTCGCTCGGGCACGGCGTCCATTATTGTCTCGGCGCCGCACTGGCGCGGCTCGAGTTGCGCATCGCCGTTCAAAGCTTTCTCGCGCGTTTCCCACACTATCGCCTCGTGTCGGACCGGATCACCTTCATGGATCGCACGGCGAGCCGTCGTCCGGTAAGCGTACCAGTCATGGTTCACTAGGCCGTCGGAGAATAAAAATGAGCGGCAAGGTCTATATTGTCGGTATCGGCTCGACTGCGATCGGCCGCCACCCTGACAAATCGGTCAAGGAATTGACACGAGAGGCCGTCGACCTCGCGCTGGGCGATGCCGGCGCGACAATGACGGATATCGAGGCGGCATGGTTCTCGAACACCCGTCAGGGCATGATGGAGAACCAGAATACAATTCGCGGCCAGTGTGCCCTGCGTTCGATGGGCTTCGAGACGATCCCGATCGTCAATGTCGAGAATGCCTGCGCGTCAAGTTCGACTGGCCTCAATCAGGCATTCGCGAGCATCAAGGCCGGGCTGTGCGAGGTCGCGCTGGTGGTGGGCGCGGAAAAAATGTTTTACCCGGACAAGAAAGATCTGATGTTCAAGGCGTTCCTCGGCGGCTGGGACGTCCATGACATGGAGCGCAGCAAGACGGTGCTACTCAGCCTTGGCGATGGGTTGGACCTGCCGCCGGAAGCGCACAAGGACACCGGTCAGCACAGCGTGTTCATGGATATCTATGCCTCGCTGGCGCGGCAGCATATGCGCCTTCATGGCACGACAGCGCGGCAGATCGCTGCCGCGGCATCCAAGAGTCACTTCCACTCCACGATGAACCCGCTGGCGCAATACCGGCACGATATGTCGATCGACGACATTCTGAATGACAAGCTCGTTGCCTGGCCGCTGACGCGCGCCATGTGCGCGCCGATCAGCGATGGGGCCGCGGCCATTGTGGTGTGTTCTGCGGATGCGCTGGCGCGTTTCGACCGCGGCCGGGCGATCGAGGTCATGGGAACGGCGCTGGTGAGCGGGTCGAACCGGGCGCATGATGATCTCAGCCGCCATCTCGGCAAGGTGGCGGCCGACAAGGCCTATGCGCAGGCCGGGATCGGCCCGCAGGACATCGGCATCGCCGAAGTGCACGATGCGTCCGCCTATGCCGAGATCTTACAGACCGAAAATCTTGGCCTGTGCGCGCCGGGCGAGGGCGGCCCGATGGCCGAACGCGGGGACACCCGGTTGGGCGGCCGCATTCCGGTCAATACGTCGGGCGGGCTTCTCTCCAAGGGGCATCCCATCGGCGCCACCGGCGCCATCCAGGTTCATGAATTGGTGATGCAGTTGCGCGGTGAGGCCGGTGCCCGGCAAGTTGCAGGTGCGCGTTTCGCCGCGGCGGAGAATGGCGGCGGCTTCTTAGGCTTCGAGGAAGCGGCGACCGTCGTCACCATTCTGGGCCGCGCCTGATGCAACCGATCGAATTCTTTTTTCGCGCCGCGGCGCGCACCCCGAATGAGGTCGCGGTTATCGCGTCGGACCGGCAGGTCACGTTTTCCGAACTGGCAGCGCAGGTCATGAGCCTCGCCGCCTTTCTGAAGGCGGAAGACCCGCGTCCGCAGACCCGCGTCTGCGTCGGCTGTAAAAATTCGATCGAGCATCTGGTCGCCATCCTGGCGGTGATCGCGGCGGGAAAGACCTGGGTCGCGCTCAATCCGCGCAATGGCGACCCGGAATTGCAGCGAATCGTCGAATACATCCGGCCGAGCGCCATGCTGCTCGATGAAGCGATCGCGGCGAGGATCGATTGTCACGGCGTCACCACCTACATGCTCGACGGGCCGGCAAACGACACCGTGTTTCGGCGCGCGCGGGATTGTGAAGCGCCGTTCGCACGAACGTACCTCCCGCTCGACGCCACGACGGCGATCAAGTTCACCGGCGGGACCTCCGGCATTCCCAAGGGCGTGATGCAGGCCTATCGCGGCTGGAACGCCAACATCGTGTCGCAGCGTCATGCGTATCAATTCACGCCGAAGGATCGCTATCTGGTCAACGCGCCGCTCACGCATGGCGCATCGACCTACATCCTGCCGATCCTGGGGGCGGGCGGCGCGTTCGTGTTCCCTGACGATACAAAGCCCGCCGCTCTCCTTCATGCGATTGCCAGGCATCAGGTGACGACGTTCTTTTCGCCGCCGACCATGGTGACGATGCTGGTCGAGGCTGCCCGCTCGGAAAATGTGCGCACCCCGTCGCTGCGGAACGTCATTTACGGCGGCGCCCCGATGCGTGCAGCCCGCATTCGGGAGGCTCAGGAGGCGTTCGGTCCGGTGCTGGCGGCAACCTACGGTCAGACCGAGGCGCCGCAGATCATCACAAATCTTTCGTCCGCCGAACTGGTGCACGAGGAGAATCTGGCGTCGGCCGGCCGGCCGAGTTTGTTCACCGATGTCGGCATCATGAACGAGGCAGGCGATTTGTTGCCGCCGGGCGATCAGGGCGAAGTCGTCGTGCGCGGCGACCTCCTGATGACCGGGTATTTCAACATGCCGGACGAGACCGCAAAGACCATCAGGGACGGCTGGCTGCATACCGGCGATCTGGGCGTGTTTGACGACCGTGGACATCTGTTCCTGCGCGACCGTTTGCGCGAGGTCATCATCACCGGCGGATTCAACGTCTATCCGAGCGACGTCGAAATTGTGCTGTCGCAGCATCCCGCAATTGCCGAATGCGCTGTCATCGGTATTCCGGACGACCATTGGGGCGAAGCTGTGCACGCCGCGGTGGAAGCAAAGCCAGGCATGGAGATCGACCCGATGGACGTCATCGCCTTCGTGAGAGCAGAACTCGGCCCGGTGAAGACGCCGAAAGTGGTGCATGTTTTCGAGACCATGCCCAAGAGCGCGGTCGGCAAGGTTTTAAAAGCCGGCATTAGACAAGTGATCATTCAACCTCTCGGCGATAGGCTGCGAAGTTGAGGCAGCCCTCGTAGCCTCTAAGGTCATGAAGGAAAAATGAGATAAGGAAGGACATACATAACCGTCACAGTGGCGTCGGTCCGCCGACTGATATCGGGATTCGATGCCCAGGATACCGAGCGCGCAGTCATGCAGGGGCTGGCCGCGGAGGCTCCATATTGCAATTTATGCGCTGATCTGACAGATGTCCTATGCAACATAGACGAGCGCAGCTGTTTGTCTTAAAGCCAACTATATGTGCTATCGTAGCCGGGCTTGAAAGCGAGCGACTGGCTGATACCGTCGACCTGATCGTCATGCGTGCCCTTCGGGAAGCTGAAGAGCTTCGGCAGAAGCACCGACATGAATGGCTGGTCTTTCGGAAACTGCACCAGTCCCGCTTCGAATTTCCCCTGCTGCACGTACATGCGCCCGATCTTGTCCCGTTCGATCGGTACCAGCCGGACGGGATATCGTCCCAACCCCTTCAGCTCTTGGGCGAGCGCCGTACCGGTCGAAGCGTCCTCGATCAAGATGGCGTAGGGCTTGTAGCGATCCGCCAAGGTGATCGCAGTGTCCCGCAGGCGCGGATACTCGAAACGGCCGCGGACAAGATCAAGGAGATAGAAGATTTTCCCCACGATGAGCCATACGGTGCACACCGACCAATCGTTCTTCGCTCCATCTTTGGCGGCAGTATCCCAAGACATGATAACTCGATTACCTGAAGTCAGTAGGAACAAATTCTCAGATCATGCATCGGCGCCTAAGAGCAGCGAGAACGCGCCTGCGCCCTGTGACGACGGTAGAGCGGCTTCCGTTCGATGCCTTGACCCTCTGATCTTCGCCGGTAATTACGAGATGTCCGTCGACGCAAAAGACCGCCAGACACGCCGTCCCGAGCCGGTCGGCGAGCATGACGACATGGTTGGAGTTTCGCAGATAAAAGTAGGTTCTCTCGCCCGGCAAGCCGGGCGGCCGCCGTGCAAGAAACCGAAGTGAACCATATTGAGGTGTCCCGAGTGAGATCGGCATTCCGCGCACGGCACGTTCATGAACAGGCAGGCCTAGCGAGTTCGTTTTCTAGGATGCCCGCAGCAGCCCATGTGTGCGTTCGCGTATATCGACCGCAGCGGTAGCAACGATTGATGATTAAAGATATTCTATGTTCAAAAGCCCTGCGGCGTTGCTGCTGACAAGCTGGCGAATGTCGCTGTGTGAAAACTGCAAATCCAACAGCATCCGAACGATCTGCCGAAATCCGTCGACTGGCCGGGGATTGTCCAGCAGCCCCAGGTCCGAGGAAAGGATCGTCCGGTCTACTCCAGCAACAGTGATGAGCCGCACCAATTCGTTGGGCGAGAACTTGTTCGCCTTGCCGTCTGCAAACATACAGATCGAATGCTCGATGTAAGCTCCCGCCGCGACAAGTGACCGGATATCGTCATCGGTGCAGCCCACGACGTAGGTGGGGTGATTGACTAGCATCTTCTTGACGCCACGACGCCTGGCTTCGTCAAAAAGTAGGTGCAATTCGCTCGCGGGCAGATGACCGCCGGCAAGGATAATGTCCGCCTCGGCAATGATATCCAGACATGATTTAGTGGCATCGGAAATGCTACCACTGTCATCGACCGCACTGAGCGGAATGGGATCGAGCATCGTTCTTTTGGTCTTGGGAAAAGTTTTTCCTTGGCCTTTGAGCTGTGCGATGTGGTTCTCGGCAGAAATGGTCGGCATCCAGATAATTTTTGCACCGATGCTTACCGCGTGATCGACCGCGTGCGGGTTGATGCCTCCGTTTGCGTTGTTGAGGGCCAGCCCAGAAAATAGCCGCACGCCGGTGTCAGGAAAGAGCTTTTCCAGGATCACGGCATGCGGGACGCCGAGATAATAATGGTCCTTATAGAGTAATGCTTTGAAGCCTGCCGCGGCGCAGTCCATCATCGCCTCATGATGATCAAGCACCCGCGGCATTGCCGCCGGTCCGCTGTGGCAGTGAAGATCGACAGCGCCCACCAGCAATTCGCTGACTTCGCTTGCGCGGCTATCGCGGGCAGGACCTGCCGCGATGGGCGATTGACTGGCTGGCATATGACGTCATGTCCTGTGATGGATTAGAGGTCCCGGTATCGCCGGCTCCGAACCCGTCGCCTCAGATATGGGCCGGCATCGGGTAATCGTCTGCGTTTACCACCCAGCCTGGTTTAGATGAGAAATCCATGCGTGGGGGGCAGAAGATATCGACGAGCTGATTCAGTCCTTCCCCAACGGCGCGTGAGGTGTGAATTGCGGGTGGTGGAATCACGGCGATCGAGGGCGCTGCACAATATTCGTGGTCGTCCGCGCGCCACTTGGTCATATCGGGAACCCATGGCCAGCGAATGTCGTGGATATAGGCGCCTTCCAGTGCAAGCGAGCATTGTTCGAAATCGTCGTGATAGTGGGGCGACAGCTTGGTAACGTCCCGCGGCCCCTTTCGCGGTTCGAGGTAGTTCACCATGAAGGTCGAGCATCGGAAGATACGACCAAACCGGCCTTCCTCGGATTGTACGTCCAGGCTGTAGGAGTGGATATGACCCGCACGGCGCGGCGCCGGCCATGCCTCGAATGGCGGGATGTTGGGATGGGGTTGGGCAAACGACGCCGCGTTCGAACACTTCGCGGCCAGGTCCGACGACTTGGTTGTGAACATGCGGATAATGCGTCCACCTTCCGGTATTAGAACGGTGCTGTTGCCCGGCGGAACAAAGGCTATTGAATAGCCCGCAACACGCCGGTGGTCGGTGTCAGCCGAGATATCCGCTACCACAGCCGGCTCCGGCAGAAGCACGACATATTCATCCGGCTGGCCCTCGCGCGAAAACCGGGCTCCCGGTTCGGTTTCGCTATAGGCAATGACGTAGTTCTGTCCGCGCGCATACCAGGTGCGGCCGTTGTCATCATCGTCCTGCGGCGCGGTTTCGTAGAATTTAGCGTATTCCGCTCCGGCGAATTCTGTCGGTGCAGGAGCCTTGGCTGACGACGTCTTTACGAGTGCGGATCGAGGATCGGATTTGAGATACATGCTTTCCTCCAGAGTCGTGAGGCCTTTCACCGTGCCGGCGTCACGCTGCGGCCGCGGCGAAGTCCTTGAGAGTTTGGGCCGCAGCGCGGCGTATAAATCCTTGGTCCGAGGACACGATGAACGCACTGGCACCGAGCTTTTGAAAGCCCCTCGCTTCATCTGCGGAGTTGACCATGACGCAGACCGGCTTTCCCGCGGCGCGGGCCGATGTTGTGATGCGCTCGACCGAAGACTGGATGATTGGCGCGGTATTCGAGGGCGCTCCGAAGGCGACCGTTAGGTCGCCGCGTCCGATAAATACGCCATCAAGGCCGTCGACCCTGACGATGGCATCGATGTTATCAATCGCGTCCGGGTCTTCGATCATTGCAATGACCGTGGTCTGCGCGTCGGCCGCATCGACGGTGTCCCAGACCGTCGCTGCGCCGTAGCGTCCGGTCCGGGTGGAACCGGAATATCCGCGCTTGCCGTTGCGGTAACGGCTCGCTGCGACAACGTTCTGCGCGGCTTCGACGGTGGCAACGTGGGGAACCAAAACGCCCATGGCGCCGCAGTCCAACGCGGACAGGATACCTGCCGCGCCGGCATCCGGCACCCGCACGATACCCGCCGTGCCGCTGGCCTTCGCTGCCAGCAATGCCAGGTCGATCGATTCCCGGTTGAACGGTGCATGCTCCTCGTCAATGACGACAAAATCGAAGCCGAGATCGCCGAGGATTTCGATCGCATGAGTTGTCGGCGTCTTGATAAAGCTCCCGACCATGCGCTCTCGCTCAGAGAATCGCCGGCGAAAATCCAATGGGGAAGGGCGGGCTGGCGCGGTCACGGTATCGCATCCTGTTCAGGGCGGTTCGCCCGAGGCAGGTTGCAAATAGGGGGAGCAAACGCCACTATCCCCTTCGACCGTTCCGCGATACGGAATGCAGAAGCACGATCCATATCCATGGCTGAGGTTTTCGTCGAATCCGTCCGCCGTGCCCTGGGCATCCTGCACGAACTCAACCGCCAGCGCGTCAGTTCGGTGCATCACCTGCACCAGACGACCGGCTTGCCCAAGCCGACGATTGTGCGGTTACTGGATACGCTGATCGCGCTTGGTTACGTGGTGAATGACCGTAGACAGGGCGGCTATCAGGTCACGTCGCTGGTGCGTTCGCTGAGTGCCGGATTCCACGGTGATCCGCTGGTGGTCGAGGCGGCCCGTCCGTGGGCCATCGCCTTCACGCGCAAGTATCAGTGGCCGGTCGCTGTGGCTGTGCTCGACCGCGACGCGGTTGCCGTGCGCTTCAGTACCATTGCCGACAGTCCGGTCTCGCCATTCCACGCCACCATCAATATTCGTCTGCAATTGATGACTCGCGCGCTTGGGCGGGCGTATATTGCCTTCTGCCCGGCCAGCGAGCGCAGTCTTTTGCTCGACATGCTCGCGGCTTCCAAAGACCCCGAAGACGCGGCGGCCCGCAATCGCGATGCAGCGCTGACTCAACTGGCCATAATCAAACGGTCGGGCTTTGCCGACCGCTCAACTATGGTCGAGCCGAAATCGTCTTCAACGATCGCAGTTCCTATCACTTTGGGACGCAAGGTTCTCGCTACCGTTGGTGTCACCTTTTTTACGTCGGCGATACCAAAAGCTGCGGCTGTCGCACGCTATGTGCCGCCACTGAAGGAGATGGCGAAGAACATCCAGACCAGTGTTGTTCTGCTCAAGCAGGACGGGGCCCCGGAGAGAGACACGGTCTGAAGGACGGCCAGCATTCCACCCTACGGAATGCTGAGACATTCTACGGCAGTCGCCGCCGCTTCCATCTAAAACGTCGATCGTTGCGCCGCCGATGCGGGCAGAAGA
The DNA here is from genome assembly GCA_964641065.1 of uncultured Hyphomicrobiales bacterium. Lineage (GTDB taxonomy): Bacteria > Pseudomonadota > Alphaproteobacteria > Rhizobiales > Xanthobacteraceae > Pseudorhodoplanes. The sequence continues at coordinate 35,788 of CAZXJZ010000016.1, forward strand.
AGACTTTCGAGGGAACGGCCGAGCCGATGCAATCGCGTGTCGTCATCACGTGCGCTGTCACGGGCAATCAGACCACGCCGGAAATGACGCCGCATCTCCCGGTCTCTCCCGAGGAGATCGCCGACGCATGCCTTGGCGCGGCCGAGTCCGGTGCCGCCGTGGTGCACATTCACGTGCGAGATCCGAAGACCGGTCGGCCTTCCATGGAGTTCGAATATTATCGGGATGTTGTTGAAAGAATTCGCGCAAAGAACAATCAGATAATCCTGAACATCACGACCGGTCCGGGTGGACGCTTCTCGCCCGATGCGGATGATCCGAAGATCGCAGGGCCCGGCACGACCCTCACGCGGCCCGAATCCCGGGTAGCACATATTCCGCTTCTCAAACCGGACATTTGCACACTCGATCTGAACACCATGAATTCCGGGAAGGAAGTTGTGATTAACACCCCGGCTAACGTTCGCCGGATGGCAGCGGTCATTCGGGAAGCGGGCGTGAGACCCGAGTTGGAGCTGTTCGATTCCGGTGACATCGCGCTGTGTCGCGATCTCGTCAAAGACGGCACGCTTGATGGGTCAATCCTGTGTTGCATCGTCACGGGTGTAAAATACGGCTTCCAGCCTTCGCCGGAAACAGTGCTTTACGCACGCGGGCTTTTGCCGCCTGGCGCGGTCTGGACCGCTTTCGGTACTGGCCGGATGTCTTTCCCGATGGTGGCGCAGTCCTATCTCGCCGGCGGTCACGTTCGCGTCGGGCTTGAGGATGCGATCTACGTGACGAAGGGTGAGCTGGCGTCATCTAACGCCCAGATGGTCGAGAAGGCGCGAGACATCATCGAGCACCTCGGCGGGGATGTCGCGACTGCCCGACAGGCTCGAGAAATGCTTTCGCTGTCAGGCTGAGGGGCGGCGAGCGAAGGCACCACCAAGCACCAACGGGCACAGGAAAACCTGCGCTAAAAACCGGAGGGAACATGCGTCTCATATTTGTCGGCCTCGTCGGCCTGGTACTGGGGTTCGCACCTCATGAAGCTGTTGCGCAAGATTGGCCCAATCGCCCGGTCACGTTCATCGTGCCGTTCCCGGCAGGTGCCGCGGTCGACACACTCGCGCGTGCGGTCGCCAATTCGCTGAGCGAAAAATTGGGCAAGCAGTTCATCGTCGAGAACCGCACAGGGGCCGGCGGCAATATCGGTGGCAGTGCTGCCGCCAAGGCGGCGCCCGATGGGTACACATTCCTGTTTGGAACGCCGGCGCCGATCGCGATCAACAGGCTGCTGTACAAGGGGTTGAACTACGACTCCGAGCGCGATTTCGCCCCCGTAATTCTTGCCGCCAAATCGCCCCTCATTATCGCCGCGAAAGCCAACTTTCCCGCGAAGACATTCGAGGAAATGATCGCATACGCGAAGCAGCATCCGGGGAAAATCAGCGTTGGCCACCCGGGAAATGGCACCCTTGGCCACATTACATCTGAGTTGGTGCAGCAAATCGCGGGCGTCAAGATGACGAACGTGCCGTATCGCGGCTCAGCGCCTCTCACAACTGACCTGATGGCGGGGCAAATCGATGTCGCGATGGACTTCATGCCAACCTATCTGCCACAGGTGACTGCGGGCAAGATTCGCGCGCTCGCGGTGACGACAACCAAGCGAGCGGCGGAGCTCCCGGATGTCCCGACCGTTCAGGAGGCCGGCCTCAAGGGCCTTGAGGCGACTGCTTGGTACGCAATCGTTGCTCCCACCGGGACACCGTCTGACATCGTGGACAAGGTGAACAAGCTGACGAACGAGTTCCTGACAAGCGAAAAAGGCAAGACCGTCCTCGAGCAGAACGCATTGCAGGGCGTCGGCGGTCCTCCGGACGATCTCAAGGCGTTCATTGCCGGCGAACTTAGCAAGTGGCGGCCTGTCATCGAGTCTGCAAAGATATCGATGTAGTAGATGTGGTACAGGTGAAGCGGCCGCAGATGACCGATATCGACGTTCCTGCATTGTCCGTCCCGACGGTCACTCTTGTCACAGGAGCGAGCGGCGGAATCGGAAGGGCAACTGCCGCGCGGCTCGCCGCGCTCGGTTCCTCCGTGGTGGTCGGCTACAACAGCCGTCGCGAAAAAGCGGAAGAGACCGTGCGCGGGCTGCAAGGCACCGGTCATGTCGCGATGCGCGTTGCGATCGACGAACCGGAGTCGATTGCCTCTGCAGCCGCTGCCGTGGATAGCAAGTTTGGACGTCTCGATGCCCTGGTCAATTGCGGTGGGGCGACCACGCGGGTTCCGGCCGTCGATCTCGACGCCCTGACTGACGACATATTCAATCGAACGGTAGCGATCAATTTGCGCGGCCCCTTCGCTATGGTCCGCGCATTCCGGCCTTTGTTGGAACGCGGAAGCGGAGCCGCCATCGTCAACATTTCGTCGATCTCTGCCCGCACCGGTCTCGGCAGCAGCCTCGCGTATCTCGCTGCAAAGGCGGGATTAGACGCGCTGACAACTGCGCTCGCGAAGGTACTTGCTCCGAAGATCCGCGTTTTTTCCGTTTCGCCGGCTGGCGTAGACACCGATTTCGTCCCCGGCCGCACCCGCGAGCAGTTGCAGAAGGTCGCCGACACACTGCCGCTCGCTCACGTCACGATACCTGACGATGTTGCAAGGGCGGTGGTCGCGTGCATCGTCAACCTGACCAGCTCGACGGGCATTGTCGTCCCGGTGGACGAGGGCAGGCACCTTTAGGGTCCGGGTGAAGATGTTATGGCGAGCATCGCAGAAAGATGCGTGCCTCCGTTTTGGTGGGAATAAATAGATGCAAAAGCTGCAGTTCTATATCGACGGAGCCTGGATCGACCCGGCCAAACCATCGACCCTCGGGGTGGTAAACCCTGCGACGGAAGAGACCTTCGCGCAGATCAGTCTCGGTTCTTCCGAGGATGTGGATCGGGCTGTGAAAGCGGCACGCCGTGCATTCGTGGAATATGCCGAAGCGAGTGTCGAAGAACGGCTGTCCTATCTGCACAAAATCATCCAGAGTTTCAAAGCACGCCTGCCGGAGTTGGCGCGCATGATGACCCTGGAAATGGGGGCGCCGATCACCTTCGCGACCCAGCGGCAGGCGACAGTCGCGCTCTTCCATTTCGAAGAGGCTGCTCGCGTTCTCGCGCAATACCGGTTCGAGGAGCGGATGGGGCCGGGGATCATCCGCCGTGAGCCGATCGGCGTCTGCGGACTGATCACGCCCTGGAACTGGCCGCTCAATCAGGTCGCGTCCAAGGTCGCGCCAGCGCTTGCTACCGGTTGCACAGTTGTGCTGAAGCCTAGCGAAATCGCACCGCTGAGTGCGATGCTGTTTGCCGAGATCGTGCATGATGCCGGCCTGCCGAAGGGGGTCTTCAACCTCGTGAATGGCGACGGACCGACAGTGGGCGAAGCGATCGCTGCTCATCCCGGCATCGACATGGTGTCTTTTACCGGCTCGACAACGGCTGGCGTCAGAGTTGCCAAACTCGCAGCGGATTCGGTCAAACGCGTCGCGCAAGAGTTGGGCGGAAAATCCGCCAATATCATTCTTTTGGATGCCGATCTAAGGACCGCTGTGATCGAGGGCGTCCACGCCTGCTACACCAATGCCGGCCAGAACTGCCAGTCGCCGACTCGCATGTTGATCCCCCGCGTGCAACGGGACGTGGCGTTTGAGGCCGCGCGCGAAGCGGTCGACGCCATTCGTCTCGGCGACCCTCTCGATCAAGCGACCACGATGGGGCCGCTCGTCAGCCAAACGCAATACGAGAAAGTGCAGGATCACATCCAGTCCGGCCTCGATCAGGGGGCAACGCTGGTGGCCGGCGGAATTGGGCGGCCAGCAGAGCTGAGTCGCGGGTACTATGTCCGGCCGACCGTTTTCGGCGATGTGACGCCGGAGATGAGAATCGCGCGCGAGGAAATCTTTGGCCCCGTGCTCTCGATTATCGCCTACGACACCGAGGACGAGGCAATCGGAATTGCAAATGGCACTCCGTTCGGACTGGCTGGGTTCGTGCAGTCCAAAGACCCAAAGCGCGCACGCAAAGTCGCTAATCGTATCCGGGCTGGGCGTGTCTATCTCAACGGTGCGCCTTTCGATCGTAGCCTTCCGTTTGGTGGCTACAAGCAATCCGGCAATGGACGTGAGTTCGGCGTCTTCGGATTCGAAGAGTATCTCGAGGTGAAGGCCATTCTGGGTTGACCACGTCGGACGGTTTTTAAATTCGCATCTCAACCAGCAGCGCACGCAGAGCGGAATCTGTGCGAGTTTTCACTCGAGTCTAACGCTCACAAAGCGCCTGCCGAAGATCGGCAAGAATGAGGGGGGAATTCCTATTGTAATTGAACACCGTCAAAATACCCAAGGATACCGGTTTCGGGTGTGCAGTTCACGTACTCAAACCACTGGCCTTCGGTCGGCAGCACGTAGACTTCGTGCCAGGTACGAAGCTGGTTCGCCTTGCCATACTTTTTGTATCGGGCAATCGCGGCAGAGAAGATTGCGTGATGGGACGGATGACGCTCCGCCCAGTTCTCAAGATGAGACAGTGACAGAAAATATCCGATCGCGTGCGATTCCGCTTCGGTCTCGCCGCGGGGGGTACATGTCTGCTGATAACGCAACGAGCAGCATCCGGTTGGTCCGGCATTCTCCCGCAAATAATTCATCCCGGTTTCAAGCGGCGCACGCAGCTTGGTCATGAAATCTTCATGCTGCTCGGGGTCGCAATCGCCCCAATAGACCGCCGAACGAATGGCTGCAAAATTGTGCGGCGTGAGAATGCGCCAGCGCGCTCCTTTGCTAGCTCGATTAACGGCAGGCGCGAGCGTGGCCTGTGCTGCTTCCATCGGATCGACAGCGGCGAGAGGAATTCGATCCCGCATGGCGCCGTAATAGCCGCACCAAGGTGTCGGGTAGATGCTGACCTCGGCAGCCTTGCTCAGCGCGGCCGGATAGTCCTGCCAGTAGAGCGTCTCCTGACGGTCGAGTGGTACCGTCATGCATTCTCGAAAATATCCACAAGGCTCGTTCAGCCGCGTGGTGTCGTTCCACCAGCCCGCGACGTCCGGGTGATCCCGCCAAGCCTCATGGGCGGCCGGATCGATCCAGTACATAGCGACGATGTGATTGGTTAGCCCTTGCTCATCGACATACCTCGCGTGGTCATGCGCGACCGGAGCGGCGGGCAGGGCAAGAACTGCGCTGATCCATGGGAAAAAGCCGGACGCGTAAACAGATTCCGGGTCGGCGCCCTGCACGCCATAAAAGGAAACGAAGTAGCGGTCGTAACGGTTCGGCAGGGCGACCGACCAGCGTTGAACCGCCGGAACAAAGTCTTTCGGTTTGCGGATCGGATGGATCCGTTCGAATACCGATACCGCCATAGCTGCCCCTTCGTTTCTGTTCTTTTCAGTGCACGCCGAAATAGGCCTTGTGCAATTCGGGATCGTTCTTCAGCATTTCTGTCGGGCCCGCAGTGACGACACGCCCCTGTGACAGCAGGTAACCGTAGTCCGCCACATCCAGCGTCTGTCGCACATTCTGCTC
>CAZXJZ010000017.1:0-39687 GCA_964641065.1 uncultured Hyphomicrobiales bacterium
CCCTGAGACCAACACAACCTCGCACTATTTTTGGGGTCAGGCGCACGACTTCGACGTCGATAACAAGGAAACGACCGAGAAGATTTTCAAGCAGATCGAAACGGCGTTTCTGGAGGACGTCGCCGTGTTTTCGGCACAACAGCGCAATCTGGAGCTGATTCCGAACCCGCCGCAAGTTGATATCAACGCGGACACCGGCGTAATCCAGGCGCGGCGAATAAACTCGCGCTTGTATGACGAGGAGCAAGCAGCCTTGCACATGACTGCTGCCGAGTAAGGGCGGCGTCATGTTGGAGTTTGATGGTTGGCAGAAAATCGCCGACTTGTCGCAACTGCAAGACAGCGAGGCGTTTCCGGCGAAGGTTGGGGATGTTCCGATCGCGATCTACAAGTTGGATGGACATCTCTATGCGATCGACGATGTCTGCACGCATGAGTACGCGCTGCTGTCCCAGGGATTCGTGGAGGGATGCGCGATAGAATGTCCCTTGCACCAGGCGAAGTTCGACATTGCTAGCGGCAAATGCCTGTCGGCGCCGGCGACGGTCGACCTGAAGCGCTACGACGTCAGGGTGGTTGGGCAAGAGGTTTACGTCGGTACCACGCCAAGTAAATCCTGAGCGGCGATGGGACGGTTGGAGTAGTACGCAGTGAAAGGTCGTCTGAGCGATAAAGTCGCCATTGTCACAGGTGGCGGGAGAGGTATCGGCGCAGCTTTCTGCGAGGCGCTGGCATCCGCAGGAGCGAAGGTTGTTGTGGCGGACGTCATCGATGGAAATGCCGTCGCCCAGCGCATTGCTGGTGCGGGCGGTCGTGCAATCTATCGAAAGGTGGATGTGACATCACAGGCGTCTGTCGAAAGCCTGGTTGCCGATACGATCCATGATTTCGGCCAGATAGACGTCCTTGTAAATAACGCCGCGCTCTTCGCTGGCCTCGCCAAAAAGCCTTTTCAGGACATCGACACTGAGGAGTGGGATCGGGTCATGGCCGTCAATGTGCGCGGATCATTCCAGTGCGCAAAAGCGGTCGCGCCTTCGATGATCGAACGACAACAGGGAAAGATCATCAACGTCGCATCTGGGACGGTCTTCAAAGGTTTCGCGAATATGCTCCACTATGTGGCATCCAAGGGGGCCGTTGTCGCGATGACCCGCTCGTTGGCCCGGGAACTGGGTGCGCATAATGTGTGCGTCAACGCGGTCGCGCCGGGCCTGACCATGAGCGAGGCTGTCGTCACGGATCCGGAATGGACCGGCGCTGCCAATGCCGGGACCATCTCAAGCAGAGCGATAAAGCGTGATCAGGTGCCTGCCGATCTGCTTGGCACCCTGATTTATCTCGCATCAAACGACAGCGACTTCGTCACTGGTCAAACCATCGTCGTCGATGGCGGATCGGTGATGCGATGAGTCAACTTAAGAACAAAATGTCAGGGAGAGTACGATGTCTACTGTTGGTGTTTGGACGAGGCTAGCGAAATGCGTCTCGGCCGGCGCGTTGGTGTGTCTTGCGACCGGGATTTGGTCGTCGGCTTTCGCACAGGGTGCGTACCCGAGCCAAATAATCAGGTTGGTTGTCCCTTTCGCCGCCGGCGGGCTTCCGGACACCATCGCGCGTATCATTGCGCCATCTCTGGAAGCAAAGCTTAAACAAACTATCGTGGTCGAGAACCGGCCCGGTAGTGGCGGCGGCATTGCGGCTCAGGCGATTGCGTTGGCGCCTGCGGATGGATACCAGTTTATCGTCACTGACAATTCCTTTCTTTCAACGAACCCGTTTATCTACAAACAGCTTTCTTACAACCCGAAGGATTTTATAACCGTCGCGCAGGTGGCGCATGCGCCATTGTTCCTGGCTGTCCATCCTAAGCTGCCGGTCAAGTCAATGAAGGAATTCATCGACTATGTGAGGGCAAATCCAGGAAAGGTGAATTACGGATCTTCCGGGATCGGCACATTGCACCATTTGTCGATGGAAGCGTTAAAGGCCGACCAGAAGCTCGAGATGGCTCACGTGCCGTTCCGGGGAACGGGGCAATCTGTGCCCGCGTTACTTGGTGGCCATGTAGAGGCATTGTTCTCGGCTTACCCGTCGCTCAGCGGCGCGGCCGATGGAAAGCAAGTGACCATCCTGGCCGGAAATGCTGCGAAGCGGTCAGTGCTGTTGCCGGATGTTCCTGCGATCGCGGAGTTCATTGCGGGGTTTGATTTCGCTTCGAGAATTGGAATCTTTGCGAAATTCGGAACACCGGAGCCGATACTATCACTCATCTCTTCCAAAGTCATAGAAGTCACCCAGGAGCCGGACGTCATTCGACGGTTCGCGATCGCGGGGATCGAAGCGGCGGGTTCGCGGCCCGAGGAGTTTCAGAAGGTTCTGACCGACGAGACGAAGCGCGTCGAAGCAGCTGTTCGGGCGGCCCACATCGAGCCTCAATAACGGTCGCGAGCGGTCGGCCGGCGCACAATGCGGAGTCATCCATGCTCAGAAAAGAACAAAACGACCTACTGACCCAAACCGGCCCTGGTACGCCCATGGGCCAGATGTTTCGGGCGCATTGGATTCCGGCGCTGCTGTCCGAAGAGCTGCCGGACCCGGAATGTCCGCCGGTCAGGGTGAAGCTATTGTCTGAAAGGATGTTGGCGTGGCGCGATACCAACGGCCGACTGGCCCTCACGGACGAATTTTGTGCGCATCGGGGCGTTTCACTCTGGTTCGGCCGTAACGAGGAAGCGGGGTTGCGTTGCCCGTATCACGGCTGGAAATACGACCACACCGGCCAATGCATTGAAGTGCCGTCCGAGCCTGAAGAGAGCGGCTTCTGTAAGAAGATCAAGCTGAAGTCTTATCCGTTGATTGAGCGCGGTGGTGTTCTTTGGGCGTATATGGGATCTCCGGACAAGCAGCCGCCGCTTCCCGAATGGGAGTTCGCGATGGTGCCGGCCGATCGCAGCTTCATGTCAAAGCGTTCGCAGGAGTGCAATTGGCTTCAGGCGATGGAGGGCGGGATCGACTCCAGTCATGTGTCATTCCTTCATGGCGGAGAACTCAACAGAGACCCGCTCTTTAAGGGCTCAAAGGGAAATCAGTACAATCTTCGTGACAGGAAGCCGGTCTTTGAAGTGGTGGAAAGCCCAGGCGGATTGTTCATCGGCGCTCGGCGCAATGCTGAGGACGGAAACTATTACTGGCGTGTGACCCAGTGGGTTATGCCGGCCTTCACGATGATTCCCCCGCGGGGCGACCATCCTGTACACGGCCATTTTTGGGTGCCGATCGACGACGAAAACTGCTGGGCCTGGAGCTTCGACTACAAGGTAACCCGTCCTTTGACGGAGGAAGAGTCGAGCGCGATGCGCGCGGGCAAGGGGATTCACGTGCCATATGTGCCCGGTACCTATCGACCGCTCCAGAATAAAGACAATGACTACATGATGGACCGGGCCGCGCAAAAGCGTGGTGATACCTACAGCGGCATTCAGGGCATCGCTATGCAGGACGCATCGCTGCAGGAGAGCATGGGCCCGATCATAAATCGGACCAACGAAAACCTTGTCTCCACTGACAACGGAATCATTATGGCGCGGCACCGGCTCTTGCGCTCTCTCAAGGCTATGGAGAAAGGCGAACAGCCGCCTGGCGTCTCTATAGAGCATCAGAGAGTGCGATCGGCCTCGATTGTGCTTCCTCCAGACCAGCCGTTCAAAGACGCCGCTCGTGAGGCTCTGATCGTGCAGGAAAACAAAGAGCACGTCACCGTTTAGCCTCTGCGCCGCCGCTTAGGAGGAGATCAATCATGGAGAGCGAAAGTGCTCGTATGAGCAGCGCTACGGAGGCGCGGTTTCGTATCGACGCTCCAAACTCCCGGCCGCGAGCAATCAAGGTCATCGCGCTTGACAGGCCAAGCGAGGCGATAGTTGCGCGGCTGGCAGAGCGCGGGTGGTCAAGAGTAACCTTTCTGACGGCTTCGGCTTTTGACGGCAGCCTGAGCACTGAGGACACCCTTGAAGGCTGGTTGAGTGATCTGCGCGGTCGAGCCAAAAGCCTTGTCGAGGAGATAGAAACAGCGGACCTCATCGTGATGGTGGCGGCTGCTGGTGGGCATGCACAGGCGGCATCGCTTATCGGTGACGCCTGCAGTTTGAAAAGAGTCATGACCACCTCCCTCATCGTCGGCGGCAATAATGCGTCAGATGACGCGCTTTCACAGACGTTATCGCAGCTTCGCCCGTGGTCGTTGATGCTCGTTATAGCCAATGGCGAAGAATACATCGAAGACATGCTCACAGCGTTGCGAGCTGAGTGAAGCACCCGAGCCAATGAACAAGGTTACTGTGCGGTCTCTAATTGAGATGAAGCAAACCGGCGTGAAAAGTGCCGGTGTTGTTGCGTGGGACACTCAGATCGCACGGATTGCTGAGCTTGCCGGTGTTGATTTCGTTTCTGTCGGAGACTCTGTTGGCGTGAATTTGTGGGGTCATGACGACCCGCTGCAGGTGACTATCGATGAGATTTTGATCTGCTGTAAGGCGGCACGTCGCGGCACCAAGCGCGCGCTTTTGAGTTGCGACATGCCCTACGGGCCGGTGCAGGAAGGCCCCGAGGCTGCAGTGCGCGCGGCCGAACGTCTTATGCAAGAGGGCGGAGCAGATATCGTAAAACTGGATGCTGCCGCTGACCACCCCGAAGCTGTTCGCGCAGTGGTGCGCGCTGGAATCCCTGTGTTCGCCCAGTTCGGTCTCACGCCGCAGACTGCGGCGAAGCACGGCATCCCCTACAGCGCTCAAAACTCCTCAGACGCGCAGGCCTCGGCCGATCTGACGACGACACTCGTCGACGAAGCGCGCTTGCTTGAAGACTGCGGGGCGTCGCTGCTGGATTTTACAAATTCTGGGCCAGTGGCCGGAGCCGCGGTGGTCAGAGCAGTTTCTATTCCGGTTATTGGCGGCTTCGGTGGCGGGCCTTGGTTAGACGGTCGCGTCAGGCTTGCGATCACCGCGATCGGTTACGGAGAGAAATGGCTCGATTCAAAAGTCGAGACCTATGTGAACACCGCAAGGGCGGCGCTGGAAGCATTCGGAGCGTTGGTATCCGATGTGCGCAGCGGACGACAGATCAAGGGATAGCGCGATGCCCTTCGTTGTCCTTGATGGCATCTCGACGCGTTACGAAATTGTAGGAGACGGCGCGCCTCTCCTGATGTTCGCCCCAGGAGGATTTAACGCCACGATTGAGGCGTGGTCACTGCAAGGCATATATAAGGACATCAAGTTCTTGGAACTGCTCCCCAAAAGCTATAAGTGCATTGTGTTTGACCGACGGGAATGCGGTCAGTCCGGCGGCCGAATCGAGCGAGTTACCTGGTCACATTATGTAAAGCAGGCTCGGGAATTACTCGACGACCTGGGAATAATGAAAGCTCACCTGTTGGGCGGGTGCATGGGGTGCTGCGTCGTATCGGCATTTGGAACGACCCACCCAGACCGAACCCTAAGTATGACGATGTGGTGGCCTGTCGGCGGCGCGCGCTATCGGCTTTCCAGCCACCAACGATTTTTCGAGCATCTGGCATTCGTTCAAAGCCATGGCCTTCAAGCAGTCGTGGATCTCGTCGCGAAGGAAGGGAAACCTTTCGGTGCAGACACGCGCGGTGGTCCCTGGGCTTCCGCACTAAAGCATGATCGCGATTTTTCCAACTCCTATGCCCAGCAGGATCTCGAAGAATACAAGCTGATCGTCGCTGGCATGGTGCGATCGCTGTTTGATCGCGATACAGCACCGGGTGCTGAGCCCGAGGATATGCTCCGCCTCAATATTCCGGCCTTCATCGTTCCAGGAAATGATGCGTCGCACGCGACCTCGGCTGCTCGCTATCTCCACGAGTGCTTGCCAAACTCACAGTACTGGGACGTATCCGTTCACTCGCAAGGAGCGGGGGCCACCAAGGTCCTCGAATTCCTTGACAGCGCTGTGTCGTATTAGGCGGGGTCCAGTGTCAAACCGCTTAGCCCAGCAAGCTTCGAGTCTCCGGCGCGAACAACTCGTCGACCGTCACGGCATTCTTGATGATGCCTTGAGCAACAGCGTGTCCAATCAACTCATTGAGGACCGCACGATTCGGTTCGACTCCATACGGCAGAGGGTCTCCTGTCGCCTGCATCACGCGACGATGCAACGCATCTACTGCCGTCGGATTATCGATCGTTTCGTGTCGAAGCTCGTCAAGATAGAGTGCTTTCGCCGCGCTAAAGGCTTCAAAGACGTTCTGCGCCAGCCCCGGATTGGCATCTTTAAGATCGTTCTTGATGACAACCGTGTGGTTGATCGGGTAGTGGCGGCGGGAAAGAAAGGCGTTCATGCCCGCATCCGCCGCATTCGGAATCAACGGCGCGATATCAGGGTGTTTGACATCAACGCCGATGGCGCCGGCGAGTTCTCCACAAATGAGCATTTCGGCAATCTCCCGGCCCTTTTCAACCGGAACAACATTGGAAGGCGGTTGGTATTCCGCAACGTGCTCGTCACCGGAAAGCACCCAAGTGATCTTGTTCAAGTCGACGCCGTATTCTTCAGCCAATACGCCTCGTGCCCAGACGCCCGTCGTGACTGTGTAACCGCGATTGACGCCGACGCGCTTGCTCTCGAGGTCTTTCGGATTACGGACGCCGACTTTGGTGTTGATCAAAATGGCTCCGTGATGAAAGCCGCGGACTATGAAGACGGGAATGGCGATCATTGGCGTACCGAACGACCTCGCGCAAATGTAGGTCGTCATCGCCATTTCGCAGATATCAAATTCACTATTTCGAACCATCCGGCGAAATGCTCCGATCAAGGGGTCGACTTCCTCGAAAGCGAAGTTAAAGCCCGTCGTCTTTACGCGCCCATCCTTGAGCGCGCGATTGTTGCCTTGCGTTCGCGTCACGGTTCTGAATGTGGGGAGCATTATGAGTCGTCCGCCTTACTTGGTCGCTGGGATTGTTCCGATCGCGCATGTGATGCTCTCCTAGCGTGCGTGCCCCTCATTGACAATTCAGTTTCGAAGAAACGTTGTGCGCGACGAACTGTACGACGTGATTGCCGGAAGGGATGCTCAACAGCAATCAAGACCCGCCGCGTCATCGACGACAAGAGAAGGCCGCAACCACGAAGGCGGGCAGTCGTCGAGCGTCACTTGAGGCATCGGCTTAAATATTTTGAGCAGGTGTCTACATCCATCAGCCCAGAAAACGATCACGGTTTCAATCGGCGGGCATCCTGGCAGCCTGCATTCGATTTCGGAGACCATGACGACATGTTCGTCAGTGAGATCAAAGCGCTGTCTCACCCATCTTTGAATGTCAGAGCGCGCCTCAGCGCGAATTGGCGACGTCTTGCTATAGCTGCGCATCGGATGAACAGGCCCGTTGCAACCAAAGTATGCGACGGCAAAGCAATATACAACAATCCATTGGCTGAAGATCGTTGGGTCTGCAGCGCCGCACAACAATCAGAGCGAATGTCGCGAAGGACGGTCAGAGTCGTTCGTATGGAATTGGAAGGAACAGGTGATGGCTGAAAAAGTTCTTGCGGCAGTGCGCACGGGACCGAGCAAAACGGAAGTTCTCGAATATCCGATGCCTGATATTCCACCGGATGCTGCGCTCATGAAGATGGAGGTCGCGGGAATCTGCGGAACCGACGTTAAACTCTATAAGACTCCGCCCAACAACAAGCGGACCATTATGGGGCATGAAAATATTGGATACATCGCTAAGGCAGGCCGCGACTTCACGGCGCGTAAGGGCTTTAAAGAAGGCGACCTCGTTTTCGTTGAGCACTACGTAAGTTGCGGCAAGTGCGAGTGGTGTCACGCCGGCCAGTATCGCCATTGCGAAAACACGAATTGGCGTACCAACCCAGATGCCATTCGCTACGGATATACATCCGACGAGAAGCCGCCGCATCTTTGGGGTGGATTTGCTCAATACCTCTATTTGCCCTGGAACGCGGTGGTGCACCATGTGCCGAAAGGCGTGTCGCCGGAGCTCGCAGGCTTGGTAACGCCAATGGCAAACGGCGTCGAGTGGTCGCTCTTCGACGGAGGGGTTGGTTATAACTCCACCGTGCTGATTCAGGGTCCCGGCCAGCAGGGGCTGTCTCAGACAGTGATCTGTAAACAAGCCGGTGCCTCGCTGATTATCGTCACGGGCACGTCCAAGGATCGTGCGCGCTTAGAGGCTGCGAAAAAGCTCGGAGCCGATTTCACCATAGACGTGCAGCAAGAGGATCCGCTCGCACGGATCATAGAAATTACCGGCGGGAAAGGTGTCGACGTAGCGCTCGATTGCACCGCAGGTGCAGGCACAATTCCGATCTTGCTCGGCATTGAAGCGCTTAAGCGCAAAGGCGGCGTCATAGTCGCACAAGGGGAAATACGGGATTTCCCAAATTTTCCGCTCGAAAAATTCACGGTCAAGTTCATCACCATGAAGAGCGCAAGAGGGCACAGCTATAGGTCCTGCGAGTTGGCGTTAGAACAGATTGCGTCAAAACGCTTTCCCCTGGAACTGGTCACTACACATCGGTTTGGACTGAAAGACGTGGACCTTGCGATCAAGTCGGTCGGCGGTCACGGCGTGCCGGATGTGATTCATGCATCTCTGATGCCCTGGGAATAGTCCCGATCGTTGAAAGCCGTAGGAGAGCGCAGTGCTGTTTCGAATTGAGCTTGTTTGGAGGGGCGAGGAAGGCGTGACCGCTCCGTCTATTTACTTAGTCGCAGATGGATCAGTGATCGTGCAGGGCGCTGACGTACCGCGGCACGAACGCGAGGAGATGCATCTGCCGATTGAGGGCGGACTTGTTCGTGTAGACCGCGAGCTGATCAAAGCCATCAAGGAAATGCTCTAGTGCGAACGCGACGTATCAGGGACGTGTAATGACCAACAACAACCTTAAGTTCTACATCGATGGTGAATGGATAGCCCCTGCAAGTCCGAATACGTTTGACGTCATCAATCCAGCCACCGAGGAGGTTGCCGGGCAAATTAGCCTCGGCTCAGCGACAGACGTGGATCGAGCCGTAACGGCGGCGCGCCGTGCATTTTACTTTTACTCGACGACCAGTCGAGAAGAGCGAGTTGCGCTCCTTGGGCGCATCGTTGAAATGTATCTTTCTAGGAAAGACCGGCTGGCATCTGCGATAACCGCGGAAATGGGGGCGCCGATTACGCTCTCGAAGGAAGCGCAGACTGCCAACGCGGTCCAGCATTTCAACGAGGCTATTGTAACACTGAAGCAATACGAGTTTGAAAGGGTGCGAGGCAGCACCTTGATTTGTCGCGAGCCGATCGGCGTTTGCGGTCTCATCACTCCCTGGAATTTTCCTCTTAATCAGATTGCGTCCAAATTGGCGCCTGCATTGGCCGCCGGTTGCACGGTTGTTCTCAAGCCCAGCGAGCTTGCGCCTCTCAGCCCAATTGTTCTGGCGGAGATTCTTCATGATGCAGGTGTTCCAAAGGGTGTCTTCAATCTGGTCAATGGCGATGGGCTAACGGTCGGCGACGCAATTGCAAGGCACCCGGACGTCGACATGGTGTCATTCACCGGGTCGACGAAGTCCGGCGTACTCGTTGCGAAAGCAGCGGCGGACAGTGTGAAGAGAGTCACGCAGGAACTCGGAGGCAAGTCGCCCTACATTATCTTGCCGGGCGCCGATTTGGCCAAAGCAGTGCCGGCCGCCCTTGCGCGTTGCTACGTAAATTCCGGTCAGGTGTGCCAAGCCCCAACCCGCATGCTTATACATAATTCGCAAAGCGCAGCTGTGATCGAACTGGCACGAAGTGCCACCGAACAGGTGAAGATCGGTGACCCCCTTGATCCTGCCACGACTGCAGGACCGGTTGTCAGCAAAACTCAATTCGACCGGGTCCAAGAGTATATTCAGAAAGGCCTTGAGGAGGGCGCCACGCTTGTTTGCGGAGGTTTGGGCCATCCGCCAGGCTTCAACCGCGGCTTTTTCGTTCGCCCGACCGTCTTTGCTGGCGTAACGGCCGACATGACCATCGCAAGAGAGGAGATCTTTGGGCCGGTGATGTCGATCATGACTTACGAGACTGAAGAAGAGGCCGTTGCGGTTGCCAATGACACGCCATTTGGCCTCGCGGCCTACGTCCATGCCGCGAATGTCGCCGATGCAAAGCGTGTCGGATCACGAATTCGAGCGGGCCGGGTGTACTTGAACGGCGCCCCCGCCGATCGGAGCGCGCCATTCGGCGGCTATAAGCAATCGGGCAATGGCAGAGAACAGGGGGTCTTTGGATTCGAGGAGTATCTCGAGGTCAAAGCAATCCTTGGAAGCTGTTCGGCCTGAAAAGGCATCACCATCCAGAACGAATAGAAACGTGAAAGCAGCAAAAAGGGGAGAAGAGTCATGTTGAAGCGGTTGGCGAATCTGGCAGCAATTGTTTTGAGTATGGTGGCACTGAGCGCAGGTGCTTCCGCGCAGGAGACACTGAGGCTTGCCATAGGCCAGCGCGGAGCGTGGGACACGTCAGTCGCAGAGATTGGACAGCGGGCGGGCATATTTAAGAAGCACGGCCTCGAGCTCGATCTCCTATACACGCAAGGCGGGGGCGAAACCCAGCAAGCTGTCATCTCAGGTAGCGTCGATATCGGCGTTGCGGCGGGCATTATGGGAGTGCTGGGAGCATTCTCGAAAGGGGCTCCTGTGCGCATCATCGGTGCGGAGGCAACGGGCGGTGCGGACCTTTACTGGTATGTACGCAACGACTCTCCGATTAGGACGCTAGCCGATTTTGACGGAAAGAAGGTGGCATTTTCTACCAACGGCTCCTCAACGCATGGCGTTGTGATGGCCTTGATGAAGCAACACGGAGTTCGCGCTCAAGCGGTGGCGACCGGCAGCCCGCCCGGCACATTGACGCAAGTCATGTCCGGCCAAATTGATGTCGGCTGGGCCGCCCCTCCGTTCGGCCTTGATCAGTTGGATCGCAATCTGATTCGGATTGTGGCCACCGGCAATGACTCTGAGGCCTTCAGGGGACAGACGGTTCGGGTGTTGATTTCGAACGTTCAAACCCTCCGAAATCGCAAGCTTGTAATGGAACGCTTTTTGAAGGCCTATCAAGAGACTTTGGAGTGGATGTATACGGACCCAAAGGCACTTGCAATCTATGCGGAGTTCGCAGGCATCTCGCCAGATCAGGCGAAGCGAATTCGCAATGAGTTCTTTCCGAAAGCTGCTCTTGATCCAAAACGGCTGATTGGTCTCGATAACATTGTCGCCGATGCGGTAACGCTGAAGTACACGGCAACACCCCTGACGCAAGAGCAGATTTCCGATCTAGTTCAGATTCCGACTCTGAACTAGATCGGCTTGACCCGGATCGCCGAGAAGTGGCGGCTAAAGAGTGACGGACGCATCATGAGCGAAAGCACAAAGCGCATCGTTATCGTTGGAGCGGGGCAGGCCGGGGGCCACGCCGCGATGGCGGCGAGAAAGGTCGCGCCCGGTTCCTCCATTGTCCTGATTGGAAACGAGGCGTTTCCCCCATATGAGCGCCCGCCGCTATCGAAAGCTGTGCTCACTGGCGCAATGGAATTTGAGAAGACGTTTCTCCAGCCAGCGGTAAATTACCAGGACAACGGCATCGTCCTTAGGCTTGGTCACGATGTTGTTTCAATAGATCGTGCTGCACAGCGTTTGCAAATCGAAGGGAAGCCGAGCGAGCCATACGACTCCTTGATTCTTACGACTGGCGCTTCCGCCAGACGACTTCCAATTCCTGGTGGCGATGCGCGCAATGTGTTCTATGTCCGCAGCATCGCGGATACTCTCGCTATCCGCGAGGCGATGAAGGGTGCAAAGCGACTCGTAGTCGTAGGAGCTGGATTGATCGGTCTCGAAATCGCGGCATCGGCGAAAGCCAGCGTAAGCGAGGTCGTGGTTCTGGAAGCCGCAAGTCGACCGATGCAGCGTGTGATGGCGCCCGAAGTTTCCGAATTCTTCCGTTCAATGCATGAGCGACGGGGAGTGGATATACGATTCAATACCGGAGTGATCTCAATAGAGGATCAGGTCACCGGTCTTAGGATCGAGACATCGTCAGGGCCGATCGAGGCTGATCTGGTGGTCGTAGGCATAGGCGCGACCCCAAACCAAGAGCTCGCATCTCGCGCCGGTCTGCTGGTAGACGACGGCGTCGTCGTTGATGAATTTTGCCGTACCAGCGACGCCGCCATCAGTGCTGCGGGCGATTTGACCAAGCACTTTAATCCAATCGTGAATCGGCACGTCAGACTGGAGAGCTGGCAAAACGCGCAGAACCAGGGCATCGCTGTCGGTCGCAACGTTGGCGGCGACCCCACTCCTTATGTTGAAGTCCCGTGGTTCTGGTCAGATCAGTTCGATATCAACTTCCAATCAGTCGGATGGGTTTCTGACGTCGATTCCGTTGTATGGCGCGGCGATCAGAAAAGCGGGCCTTTCATGGCCTTATATATAGCGAGCGGAAAGCTTGTTGGAGCGAGCGCTGTTAACAGCGGACGAGATGTTCGACATGCTCGAACCCTGATCGCGCAACAACGCGAGATAGACCCGTCTGATCTTGCAGACACGAGTAGAAAGCTCGCAGATCTATGCAAGGCTGTTGTCCCGGCACCGGTCTCCTAAGGTGAGGAGCACATTTGGTATCAGAGTTGAGAAATGATTATGACGATAGGTTTCAGAATATGGCAGCGGCGTCGAAAGGTCGATGCAGAAACGGTAGCTCGATTTCGTGACCTGCCGGTGGCGAATGTGAGCGATGCAATGGCGCGAATGAGTGCAGGAGGACCGTCACTTCGACCAATGCATTCGGGTGGGCCGCTCGCGGGGCCCGCATTGACCGTGAAAACGAGGCCTGGCGACAATCTTATGATCCACAAGGCGCTGATGCTGGCTGAGCCCGGGGACGTAATCGTTGTGGATGCCGGTGGAGATCTGACCAATGCGTTAGTCGGCGAATTGATGTTGTCATACGCCATCAAAAAGGGCGTGGCGGGGCTTATAATCAATGGCGCAGTCCGTGACTCCCGTTGGATTCATGCCAACAGCCTGCCCGTATTCGCCGCGGGTGTAACTCACCGCGGCCCGTACAAAGACGGGCCGGGGGAGATCAACGTCGCGATAGCATTGAACGGGATGGTCATTCAGCCGGGTGATCTCATGCTCGGGGACGATGACGGGGTTCTCTGCGTCCCGTACGAAGAGACACGTACGGTATATGACGATGCCAAGGCAAAACGCGATGCCGAGGCAAAAACATTGGCCAATACCGAAGCTGGCAAGTTGGACGCGAAGACTTGGGTTGATGAAACCCTGAAGCGCTTAGGATGCGAATTCTAAGTGTAAGGAGGAGTCGAGCCGCGGCTGCGAGTTTGATCCCATGACCGAACAAGGGGCGGAGACAAAATCGGCTCGTTGGTGTCGGAAGAAGGTAATGAGCTGATGAAGCGCTGACGATGGACGTGTCCAAGCGCGCCGGCACGGCCGGCTGTATTCTATTGTGACCCTCGCACACTGAAAATATTGCGACAGTTTTTCACGTACTATTTGCAACCGTTGTGACGTTCTCTTGCAACCTGCTCCGAGCGGAGCTCTGTGCTTGATCGATGATCCCTTGCTCAAGCAACTGTTTGATTTCTGTTTCGCTGAAGCTGACATCTCGCAGGATCGCGATCGTATCGCGGCCTACTACAGGCGGATCGGAGCGCATGCCCAACCGTCGATTACCCAGCATGATAGGTAGCGTCGGCGCCTTCGCCCGTCCGCCTGCGGGCAGTACAACGTCGACCAACCCGCCCGACGCGTTGAGATGAGGATCGTCGAAAGGCGGCCTTCCATCACATGAAACAGCCCGCTGCGCACGAGGTTATGCGGCGCAAGCTGTGCGATATCTCGGCCGTTGAAAAGGATGGCGCCACCGGTGACGGCGCCATCCTCGATTTCAAGGAGCCGCGAGATCGCCTTCAGCGTGGTGGACTTGCCCGCGCCGTTCGAGCCAAGCAAAGCCACGACCTGTCCGCGCGGGACCGAAAGTGACAGGCCGCGCAAGACCTGGACGGTCTTGTTGTAGATTACCTCGATATTGGAGACTTCGAGGATCGCCGGCGCGGCCTCTTGCTGCATCGTCAGCCGTCCCGCGAGACCCGGATCCAGTCGCCGTCGCCGACCATAATCTTCTTGGCCGCGTTGAAGCGATAAACACGACCGATCGGGATGGTATTGCCGGGCATGCTGATCGGCGCGCCGATGATGCCGCCGGTGTCGAAATCCTTGATCGAATTGAGCGCGGCCTTCATGTTCGGGCCGGTCATTTCCTTGCCCGCCGCGAGCGTGCGCTTGGCCGACTCGCAGAACAGCATGGCGGTGAGGAAGCCCTGCATATAGGCGGTGGACTGATATTCCGGGCGCATCTGCCGGATCTTGGTCAGCATCGGCGCATTGGGCGCGTCGTCGAAATAATAGCGATATTGCATAACGCCCATGAAGCCGTCGGCGGGATCGCCGACCTTCGCCCAGAGCGAATTGTCCATCGACCAGAAGGTGCCCATGAACTTGGTCTTCAGCCCGAGCTGGCGCGCCTGCGACATGAATTCGGGGATCGGTGCGAGTACATAGCCATGGAAGATCGTGTAGTCCGGATTCGCGCGGCGCAGCTTGAGCACTTCGGTCGAGACGTCGACCGAGGTAGGCGGCGTCGCGATCTTCTCCACGATGTTGAGGCCGTATTTGGCCGCAAGCTTCTCTGTCGTCGGGATCGGGTCGCGGCCGAATTCGGTGTCGGAATTGACCAGCGCGATACGCGCGCCGGGCTGGGTCTTGGCGATATAGACCAGCAGCACGTTAATCATGTCCGAATAGTCGGGTCCTGCCATGAACTGGTTCGGGAAGTTTTTCGGGTCGTTTAGCTCGGTCGCAAACGATGCGCCCGCCATCAGGATGGTGTTCTTGCGGTTGAGCTCGGGGTTGATGGTCTTCGAGAAGCCCGTCGAGTCCCCATAATAGAAATTGACCGGGTTGGAGCCGGTGATCTTGTTGAACACGGCGACCGACTGGTCGACCTTGTAGCTCGTGTCTTCCGCCACGTAACGAACCCTGCGGCCGCCGATGCCGCCGGATTCGTTCGCGATTTTCACGTAGTCGGTGATGCCGTCATTGATACCGACTCCCGCGAAGGCGAATACGCCGGTCAGCGGGATGGAGCCGCCTATGACGATATCGCCGGCTTGCGCGAAGCCGGGCCGGATGCCCGTCATCATGGCGCCGGCACCGAGGCCGGCGACGAGGGCCTGTCGTCGTGTAATGGTCATGTCATCCTCCCTTGTGTCGTTTAAGTTTTGAATGGCCAGAGATAGAAGAAGCGGCGAATGCGGCGCCAGATTTCCGCAAGTCCGTGCGGCTCGAACACCAGGAAACCAACGATCAGAGCCCCGAATACGATGGTGCGCACGGGGGCGAGCAGCGCGACCGCGTTCGGCACGACGGGCGTTACCAGACCGACCAGAATTTTCAGCGCTTCGGGCACCAGCGTCATGAAGATGGCGCCGAGGATAGCACCCAGGATCGTGCCCATCCCGCCGACGATGACGGCGGCGAGAAAGAAGATCGAATAGACGAAGGGAAAGCTTTCCGGCGTAACCACGCGGAAGAAATAGGCCCACAGCCCGCCCGCGACCCCGGCATAGAAAGAAGACAGGCCGAAGCTCATCAGCTTGTAGCGCAGCAACGGAATGCCGAGCACTTCCGCCGAGATGTCGCGATCGCGGATCGCGATGAAGGCACGTCCGACCCGGGTGCGGAACAGGTTGGCGGCGCCAAGCACCATCACGCAGGCGATCGGCACAATGATCCAGTAGAGCTCGGCGGGCCGCGCCAGCTCCAGGCCGAACAAGGTCGCAGGCGAAATGCTCAGCCCGTTATTGCCGCCGGTGACCGCGGTCCAGTGCTGGAACACGAAATGCAGGATCACCGACGCCGCGATCGTCGCGATCGCAAGATAAAGGCCCTTCACCCGCAGGCTCGGCAGGCCGAAAATGATTCCGACAATCGCGGTCACCAGACCGGCGGCCAGGAGATTGAGCAGGAACGGCGAGCCGACCTTGATCTGAAGAAAGCCCGCGGTATAGGCGCCGACCCCCATGAAGGCTGCCTGCCCGAGACTGACCAGGCCGGTATAGCCGGTGAGAATGTTGAGCCCGGTGGTGGAAATGATGTGGATGCTGACGAGGCAGGCCATGTAGAGCCAGTAATCGTTGGCCCCGAATGGAAACAGGATCAGCGCGAGCGCCCCAATCACGAGCCAGATCCGCTGCGTCCAGGTATCGAACAGCGCCTGATCGGCCGCGTAGCTCTCTTTCAGCGCGCCGATCCGCATCAGAGCCTCTCGATCTCGGCGGTGCCGAACAGCCCGTAGGGCCGCAGCATCAGGATCAGGAGCAGCAGGCCGAACGTCGTCACCAGCTTGTATTCGCCGCCGACATAGGTGCCGGCGTAAGCCTCCAGCAGACCGACAATCACGCCACCGACAAGGGCGCCCGTGATCGAGTCGAGTCCGCCGACAATGACGACGACCAGAGCAGACAATCCGAAAATACCCATGGTCGGCGAGATGCCGCCGACCGAACCGACCAGAATGCCGGCACCTGCGGCCGCGACGCCTGCGAGAATCCAGGATATCGAGAACACCGCCGGCACGTTGATGCCGCAGGAGAAGGCGGCGCCCTGGTCCGTCGCGGTCGCGCGCAGCGCCACGCCACCGCGCCAATAGCGGAAGGCGAGCACGAAGCCCGCGATCAGGATGCTTGCGACCACGAACGAGACCGCGATCTTGCGCGAGACATAGGCGTCGCCGATGAAAAGCGGTGTCGTGCCCATGAAGTCCGGCAGTCGCGCCGGGTTCGGCGTCCAGATGATCTCGACGATGCCGACCAGGATAGAGCCGAGCCCGATCGTCACCATGAAGATCGAGATCGCGCTTTCGCCGAGCATGCGGCGGATAACAGCGCGCTCGATCAAAGCGCCAAGGAAACCGCCGCCGATCAGGGCGAGCGGAATCGAAGCCCAGACCGGCAGGCCATAGCCCGCGGCAAGGCCGAAAAAGAGATAGGCGCCCATCATCAGCATCTCGCCGATGGCGAGATTGACCACCTTGGTCGCTTTATAGATGAGTACGAAGGCAAGCGCGGTGAGCGCGAGCAGCGCGCCCGAGCCGAGCCCCGCCAGCGTCACCTCCGTGAAGAACAGCCAGTCGAAGCCCATCACGCCGCCTTCCCCGCGACGATACGGGCGCGCAGCTGAGCGATATCACCCGAGCCGAGATAGGCGCGGATGACGTCCGGATTGGCGGTGACTTCCGACGGCTTGCCGCTCGCGATCACCTGACCGAAATTCAGCACCACGACATGGTCGGAAATGTCCATCACCAGCCCCATGTCGTGCTCGACCATCAGGATGGTGACGCCCCATTCCTCTTTCACATCGAGGATGAAGCGGGCCATGTCCTCGGTTTCTTCGCGGTTCATGCCCGCGACCGGCTCGTCTAGCATCAGCACCTTCGGCTTCATCGCGAGCGCGCGTGCGAGCTCGACGCGCTTGCGCAGACCATAGGCGAGCGAAGCGACCGGCTGGTTGCGGATGTGATCGATCTCCAGAAAGTCGATGATCCGTTCTTCAAGCTCGGCGCGGATCTCGATCTCTTCGCGCTGCGCACGACCCCAATACAGGAGGCCATCGAGCAGGCCGGTGCGCATATGCGCGTGACGGCCGAGCTTGATATTGTCGAGCACGGTCATACCCCGAAACAGCGCGATGTTCTGAAACGTGCGCGCCAGTCCTAGCTTTGCCCGCCCCGGCGGATGCAGGTGTGCAATATCGCGGCCCTCGCACAGGATTTCGCCGCTGCGCGGCCGGTAGAAGCCTGAAATGCAATTGAAGAGCGAGGTCTTGCCGGCGCCGTTCGGTCCGATCACCGCCGTGATTGCGCCTTGCTTCACGTCAAAGCTGACATTCGACAATGCCTTCAGCCCGCCGAAACTCAGCGTCAGATCGTTGACGGCGAGGATCGAAGCGCCCCCGGGCATTGCCATTCCCTCCCTAGGTCCTGCCCCCTGCTTGTCGCATTTTCGGGCTTTTTCACTTCAGTCTAGTATGGCGACCTCAATGCATTGCGTGCGAACACACGCTCGACCGGCTCGTCGAGATCGCGGCCCGCGCGTTCGAACCCCTTTCGCCAATCCGCGATATGGCGATTCATCCAGAGAGCTGCGGCTACCGGATCCTTGGCCTTCACAGCATCGATGATGTGGCAATGGGCTGCAACAAGGCGGCTCGCTCCTTCCGGCACGCGCCGGCAGATCAGTTCGGTCGTCGGAAAGAAGAGAAGGCCCGCGGGCTCGCGCGCAAGCTCCAGTACCCGGTTGCGCGCCGTCTTCGCCAGAAGCTTGTGAAACTCGGAATCGATCTCGGACAGGAGCGCCGGATCGCCAATCGCCGCCTCGGCTTCTGCCTGGTTCTTCTCCAGCTTTTCAATCATCTCGGCGCTGACATTCTCTGCTGCCTGTTCGGCCGATGCGACTTCCAGCACGCGTGCGGTCGTGCATAATTCGCGGAACGTCACTTCATGTAGGATCAGGGCGCGGCTCACCCGCGACGACAGGCCGCTATAGCGCGGCAGACTTGCATAGAGTCTCCGGTCGCTACCGCGACTCACAAGACCGCTTTGTTCCAGTACCCGAATGGCTTCGCGGACAGTCGAGCGGTTGACGCCGAACTGGCTGCAAAGCACCGCTTCCGTGCCAACGCCATCGCCCGGTCGCAAACGGCCCGCAACGATTTCGCGCTCGATAGCCTCGGCGACCAACTGGCAGGCCGAGGTCACTTCGATTTTCTCGAGGCGTCCGATCACGGTCCCCATCACCACCCTCTGCGATCTTGCGAACAACAGCCTCGCGAGTTTGTCGGACAAAGTCAATAATAGGAAAAGAGGGGTCTTTTTACGATTTCTTCTTTGTCAGACAAATCTAGAAAAGATATCCTGGCGAGCAAGGATGGCGGCACGGCACGGCGTCAACAACAAGCCGCCAAGGGAGGATCATTGTGGCGCTGCCTCCAACCTTGAGGGGACGCCTGTGCGTTCCGGCGATCGCTTCGCCGACGTTTCTTGTTTAGGGTCCCGACCTAGTTGTTGCAACATGCCGATCCGGTTTGATCGGTTCGTTTCCTGCCCTGAACCCAGCGCAGCAGCGAAGGCTACTCTGATTGGCTGTCCGAGATCATGCAGCGCCTCGGCGACAATCCAGATGCCGCGCCGTTCATCGCTCCAATCCGCGGCTGGAGGCCGATCTCAAGATTGCGGCAGAGCACAAGGTGCCGCTCGTCTTTACATCGCTCGGCGCGGTGCCAGACCTCGTGAAAGCTGTGCATGACTATGGAGGTCTTGTCTTCCACGACGTCACTAATGTGCGCCACGCGGAGAAAGCCGCCGAAGCCGGCGTGGATGGCATCATTGCAGTGGCAGCCGCCGCCGGCGGACATGCCGGCACCATCAGCCCATTTGCGTTGATTGCCGAGATCAGGCGCTTCTTCGACAAGACGATCGTGCTCGCCGGGGCGATCTCGAACGGCGCGCAGAGGAGCGGATCACGCCGAGTATGCATTTGACCTCCGAAGTCGTACGCTTGGAAAACCTATCAAGAGGATGTTGCCGCCCTTTTAGGGTCGATGGGCTTGAAGACCGCCCCAGTTTCGCCCCAGAAACGATCACGATAGACGTCGATGAACATGATGGAACGGCGAGAAAGTCGAGGAAAGTCAACAGGAGGGGCGATTTCTCCGCCGCTCATAACGGTCTGGTTGCAGGTTCGAGTCCTGCCGGGCCCACCACGCATTCGATAAAAAACAGAGGTGTCTCTGAGATGGCGCAAACGCCCGCCATTGGCGGGCTTTTCGAGGGTCAGGATAGTCTCCGGGGCTCGGCGTAACGGGATGGCCCGGTTTTCGGGGTCCAATTCTCTAGCCGCAAAATCCCGTTTCCCCGATGGCGATCGGAGCGGATGTGGCTTTCGTATTATTGGGGGAGTAATGCCGAACGACTCAAGGGGTTGCTAGGCCGAGCGCCTGATATTGCCGATGCCACTCGGCCGGCATATCGGCGAGCCGGGCGATACCAATGCCATCCGGGAGCCTGCCGTCGAGCGCGGCCTTGACGAGATCCGGAGCGAGGAAGGCGAGCGAGATCGTCATGTTGATCTTGCGGGACGTGCAGTGTTCGCGGGCAGCGATGAGGTCAACTGTTATGGCCGGATCGGTCAGGAGTTCATTGAGCCACCTGCGCCCGCGTGCGATTGAAGCGACCAGAGCTGCGCGGGTTTCGGCGCGAATGGGTCGTCTGGTCTGGTTTTGCGGTGTTGCAGGCCGAAGCAGTTCACGGCGAAGTTTGGACGGTGGCTTCCGCCACGGAATGCGAAGAACCCGGAGTGTCTTCGGCTGCCGTCGACCCGACGTTGCTGGTTGAGCGAGGGTGAGGGAAAGCTGTTCGGCCTCGACATCTATGCGTTGGACGTAGGCATCAATCAGAGCACGGTCCTCGATTGGGTCAGCCAGTCTCAGGTGGTCGCGTAGTGTCTTGACGACAATGGATTCGACCACTTCCGCCGGAATGCGTGACACCGATCCCGCGTTGCTCGCCTGACCCTGAACAAGCGCGGTTGAGAGATAGTATCGGTACTTTTTGCCGCTCTTGTTCACGTGGCTCGGCCCCATTCGATGAGCACGATCATCATAGATCTTACCCATGAGCAGTGCGCCGGACGCCATCCGGGTCGTCTTGAAGGAGGTCGTTTGCTGGCTGAGTTTGGCCTGTACAGCGTCGAAAAATTTGCGATCAATGATCGCCGGTTGTTCACCCGGCAGGATATCGCCTTTGAAGGTCACCTCGCCGATATAGAAGCGGTTGCGCAAGAGATGAGCGAGCGGACCACGGGTAAATGGAATGCCGCCTACGATGCTGCCGTCCTTGAGCTTGCGCTGCTTGGTGACGACGCCCCGGTTGCGCAGATCCGCCAACACGAGATTGAGACTGCCGAGCGCCAGATACCTTTGGAAGATCAGTTTGACCCGTGCGGCCTCTGACATGTTGACGGTTATGTTGCGGTCCTTCGTATCATAGCCAAGCGGTGCCATGCCGCCGACCCATAGGCCCTTGCGCTTGGACGCGGCGATCTTGTCCCGGATCCGCTCTGAGGTGACTTCGCGCTCGAACTGGGCGAACGACAGCAATACATTGAGCGTCAGCCGGCCCATCGAGGTCGTGGTGTTGAACTGCTGGGTGACCGAGACGAACGATACGTTCTGCTGGTCGAATAATTCGACGAGCTTGGCAAAGTCCGCCAGTGAGCGGGTCAGACGATCGACCTTGTAGACCACTATAATGTCGATCCTGCCGGCACGGACGTCGTCGAGCAGCCGTTGCAGGGCAGGGCGTTCGATATTGCCGCCGGAGAAGCCGCCGTCGTCGTATTTTGCCCGAAGCATGGTCCATCCGGCATGGGCCTGGCTGCGGATATAGGCTTGTGATGCCTCGTATTGGGCGTCCAGTGAGTTGAAGTCCTGATCCAGGCCCTGGTCGTCCGAGACCCGGGTATAGATCGCGCAACGAACGGACTTGGCAGACCCGGCCTTCATGACGTCGGACGCTTTTTCTGCTGGTCCCGCAATCCGAAGAATTTCGGGCCGTTCCAATTGGTCCCGGTAATCGCGACGGCTACTTTGGACAGGCTCGGATAGGTCTTGCCATTCCAGGCAAAGCCGCGAGCAAGGACTGTTACCCGTTGCATTCGGCCTTTCCATTCACGGCCCAGAATTGTCCCCGGGCGGACATCAGGGTTCTGGCGTTGACGGGCGACGGCTCTCTCTCCTGCGGCGTCCGGCGAGGCCGACCGGTCGAGTACATCGATGGCGTCGCGACCAAGGTCGCCGAACTGATCTGCTTGCAACCGGTAGGCAATGGTACGGAACAGCAAATGGCGCGGCAGCTGCGCCGGTGCTCTGCGCTTGAACATTGTGTGCCAGCGTGCGCGCAGTTCTCCGACGCTGAGATCACGCAACCGCGCGATCTCGGCATAGATCGACTTAACGCCCGGCAATGCCGGCCGGATTCTTACGCGTGGCATGATGCTCAGCGCGCGCGTCGTCTGGTCCGTTCGGTGCTAGCCTTGACAATGCCCGCATCAATGATCCGGTAAATGCGACTGCCGTCGCTCGTCTCCGACTCCAGCTTGAGCTTGAGACGCTTGCGGACGACGCCGGCAAGAAATCCCCGAACGGAATGCTGCTGCCAGCCGGTGACGCTCATCATAGTGGCGATCGACGCACCGGTCGGCGACCGCAGCATGGAAACGAGACGATCCTGTTTGGATTCGGAACCAGCCTGTTTTCCAGGAGTGATTTCTGCAGCTTTCGACAGGGCTGTCGGCTTTAGCGCAGCTTCTGCTTTCTGTGACTGCGGCGCCTTTCGCTGGTCCTTTGGCTTTGGCATGGAGATCCTCCGTTCGGTTGATAGCGGCGTCGCGCCGCACCACCGAAGCCCCACATCGGCGAACAAGCCAGCAGGGCAGGATCTGGGGGGCCAACAAAAAGCCCCTAACAACCGCAGTACCGCTCCAATCGCGGCCGAAGGCCAGTCCTTTCTGGATAATTTTATTGCTCAGAAACGCGGATGAGATTTTCGGCACGGTGTGTTCAAGAAGCTGCACGCGCACAGATCATGCGCGCAGTCGGCATTCTTGCCAAGCGAGGACGCATTTTGTCGCCGCAGGTTCAGGCCATGCGGGACCATATTGTCGGCCAGTTTAAAAAGGCAGGCAAAGCGGCTGATTAGCTTTCCAAATGATCGGATCATAATTATAAATTTGCCTAATCACACCTCAGTAATCGTTCACGACAAAGCGCTGCACCGCAGGGCCGCGAACAGCACCAGTGAACGCAATCGATCGCCGTGATCGATTGCAAGGCCGTAGCCGATCATGCCGCCGATCGACAAACCGACCCAATGCGTTTTCCCGATGCCAACGGCCTCAAGCAAAGCCACCGCTTCACTCATCAGCATCGGAAAGGTATACGGCGCAGGCGTCGCAGGGCTCTCACCGTGGTCTCGCTGATCGTATCGCAGCACGCGATAGCGATCCTTCAGCTTCGAGGCCGTCCGATCCCACAACGTAATTTGTTGGCAAGCGCATGCGCGAACGTCACGCAAGGCGCGTCCGCCAGTCCATGGAAGCCCGTATCAACGGCACAACGCTACATTATTCGTCGATTAAACTTTTAATTCGCGGTAAGTTGACCAGCATAATTTTCAGTGTCTTAACCAGGACATGACGCGCGGCACTGTCAATGCCGTGCATCAACTCCTTTTCAATTTCTAACGCAACGGCCAGAATCCGGTTGCCGATTTTCAGACCTTTCGGCGTCAGGCTGACTCCAATGTCCCGGCCGTTACGAGGTTTCGTTACCACGTAACCCTGCGCTTTCAGGCGCGAAATACTGCGGCTCACAGCGGCCTTGTCGAGGCCGATGAATTCGCATATTTGCGCACTCTTGCCGCTTCCGTGATTGCCGAGATAGGCAATAATCCTCCAGTCAGCGAGTCCGACACCGAAGCGCTTCCTATAAAGCCGGGACGTGTTGGTGGCCGTTTTGTTGTAGAGGCAGGTCACAAGTGCTGGAACATATTCCGCCACCGCCCAATGTGACAGGTCTGGGCGCTTGCGCGCAGCAGTCTTTTTCATATCGCTATTCGCCTGGAAGACATCACAGTCCCAGATAGACTTGACGGAAGGTCTCGTCTTCACGGAGTTTGTCCGGCACATCGCTGGATACGATCCGGCCGCTGGCAATCAGATAATAGCGATCGGCGATGTCCAACGATTCCCAGACATTCTGTTCAACAAGCAGGACTGTAACACCCAGCGATTTGATTTTGCGAATGGTGTCGAACAGTGTCGCCACGATTGCGGGCGCGAGGCCAAGAGAGGGTTCGTCCAGCATCAAGAGCTTCGGATCCGCCATCAGGCCCCTGCCAATGGCCAGCATCTGCTGCTGACCGCCGCTCAAGACTCCGGCCGGGCTGTTGAGCCGATCCTTGAGAACCGGAAACAGCTCGTAAACCCCGTCCAACAGCTCCTTCTTGCGCTTGCGGACACGCGGCGCATAGCCGCCCAGCTCGAGATTTTCCTGCACACTCATTTGTGGAAAGACGTGCCGGCCTTCCGGGACATGGATCAAGCCCAGCTCCGGGAGCTCGTGAGCCTCCAATTGCGAGATGTCATGCCCGGCGAAAGCGATCCGGCCCGCGGAAATGTCGATCAGGCGCGAAACAGCCCGCAAGATGCTGGTTTTGCCGGCACCGTTTCCGCCGAACAATGCAACGACTTCGCCCTCGCGCACATTGAGCGAGCAGTCCCATACGACCTGCACATCGCCGTATTTCACAGCAATGTTTTCTGCGGAAAGCAAATCACGCAACACGTTGGGGTCCTTTCGCTCCGAAATAAGCATCGGCAACGACCTGATTGGCGACCACGTCCTGCGGTGAGCCTTCAGTCAGCATCTCTCCATGGTGTAGCACAATGAGATGTTCACAGGTCTTCATCAGCACCTGCATGATGTGCTCGATCCACAGCACAGTGATTCCGAGCTCGTCGCGTACGCGGCAGATGATCTTGATGGCGGGATCGAGATCGAGTGGGTTCAACCCCGCAAGGATTTCGTCGAGCAACAGCAGTTTTGGCCGGGTGGCAAGCGCGCGCGCCAGTTCAACAATCTTTCGTTCCATGAGATTGAGACTGGAAACCGGCCTATCCGCTTCCCGGCTTAGTCCGACAAAGGCGAGAATTTTATCGGTTTCACGCAAAGCCGCTTGCTTGTCCCACAATGGATGAGCGCCATAGAGCAGGCCGACCAAGATGTTTTCACGCGCCGTCATATTCCCGAATGGACGTCCGCTCTGAAAGGTTCGAGCGATGCCGGTCCGACAGATTCGGGATGATTGCAGACCTTGCAGCTCTACTCCATTGAAGCGGATCATTCCGGACGAAGGGCGATGCACCCCGGTAATGAGATTGAAGAGCGTTGTCTTTCCCGCTCCGTTCGGTCCCATGACCCCGATGATCGCGCCGGGTGCGAGCCGGAACGTTACATTGTGCAAAGCACGCACACCGCCAAAAGAGACGCTGACATCTTGTACTTCCAGAAAACCTTCGCTGCTCGGGTTCACTGCACGGACTCACTGACGCGCGAGGAAGATCGTCCCGTCCACTTGTCGCGAATGATACCGAACGCCTGTACTAGACCGCCCGGACACCAGATGATCAAGATGATGACAAGAACGCCAAAGATGATGGTATGAAAGGCAGGCAGATTCGTCGACAGCAACTCGCCGACCAGCGTCATTGCGATCGCGCCCAGGACGGGCCCAATCACGGTGCCGAATCCGCCGAATACCGCCATTACCAGCATATTGAAGGAAACTGACAAATCGAATGCCAGATACGGATCAACGTAGCTCCAGTTCCAGGCGATGATCGCTCCGGTAAGACCAATAAATACCGAGCTCGCCACAAACATCGCAAGCTTGTGAGCCACCGTGCTGATGCCTGTCACCTCTGCCGCAATTTCATCGGTAAGAATTGCCTTTAACCCGTAGCCCCAGCGCGATTTCTGCAGGGCGTAGGAGAACAGGATTGCCGTTGACGCGAGCCCGAACAGGAAATAATAAGCGAAATAGCCGTTGCTCAACGGCGGCAGGCTAAGGCCATAAGATGATCCGACGGACTTGGTATTGGCAACGATCGTTTTGGATATCTCATTCAATCCCAGCATAATCACCGCGAAATAGGCGATGCGCATGCGGGTGCTCAAAAGCACATAGCCGATGACGGTTGCCAGCAGCGCGGGAACAGCGGCGCTTAGCAGAAAACCGATGGCCGGCGGCAGCTCAAACACGACCTGGCTCACCGCAAACGTATAGGCGCCGATCCCGAAGAATATCCCTTGGCCCAGCGAGACATAGCCCGTCATTCCTGAAAAGAGATTCCAACTTGTCGCTAGTGTTACCGCCATGAACAGGGCGACGAAAAAAGAGACGTAGTAAGCGGACACCCATAGCGGCAATGCCAGCAACACTCCGGCAATCGCAACCCACAACACGGCGAGATATGCTGTTTTCACTTCACTTCGCCTGCGAACGCCGTTGAGGTCTTTGAGCGCCAAACAATGAAACCGATCAACAGGACGTAGCCGGTTGCATCCTTGAATTCAGCGCCGATTGTGTAACTGGCGAACGATTCAAGGACACCAAGCGCAAGCCCCGCCAAGAAAATCCCGATTTGATTCCCGAGCCCGCCAATGACCATCACCGTGAAAGCCTTGATCGTGAACAGCAGCCCGATCGTCGGCGTAATGACATAGATCATGCTGGCCAGCGCGCCGGCTGCGCCGGCCACTGCTGCAGCGAGGCCGAAGCCCAAGAGGCCAATCGCTTTGGCGTTGATGCCCATGAGGCGGGCTGTATCGCGATCCTGGCTCACCGCGCGAATGGCCTTACCCACCAACGTATAGCGAAGAAACATATACATCAGGGCCGTCAACACGACGGCGCTGGCCAATACCACCAACCGATTGCCAGCCACCGATATTCCGAGGCCGACATGAACCGGCTCGGTCATGTAGCTCGTGACGCGGTAGTCGGCTGTCCAAAGTTGTGTGGCAACATTCTGCAAAATCAACAGGACGCCAAAAAACACGATCAAGGTCGCGTTTTCAAACCCTGCGGCAGTGTGGATACGGGCGGCGATCGGGTCCACAAGGATTTTCTGAATAATGACCCCGAACGCGCCCATGGCGAGCGCTGCGATCGGCACGCTCCAAAGCGGACTCAAGTTCCACAACGTGAATAGCCAGAAGCTGATATAGGCGCCGAGCATCAGCAATTCGCCGTGCGCGATGTTGAGAATCTTCATCACGCCGAAAACAATGTTCAGGCCACTGGCAATGAGAGCGTAGAGGCCTCCCCAAACCAGCCCAAACAGGAGCAACTGGAGGAACGTCGTCGTCGTCACGGTCGCGGGCCTCTAAGATCAAAGGAAGCGGAAGAGTGAGGGTCCACTTCCCATGATTGATGGCAGGCCAAGTCTGTTGCCCGTACGGATCAGTAAGGCAATTTTACGCTGCTACCGGCCACTCCCTTGGGCCAAACGATGGTCCGCTTGCCGTCTTGGACCTGCGTTATGAAACTGAGCTGGTCTTTGTTGACGCCGCGGTCATCGAACTCATAGGGCCCGAGGATGGTGTCGAACTTGCCGGACCGGAGCGTATTTGCAATCTGTTCGCGATCAAGCGTTCCGGCTTTTTCGATCGCCTGCTGCATGATGCTGCCTGCGATATAGGCGTAAGTCGCGTCTGTGGATGGCGGCTTTTTGATTTTTGCTGTAAATTCATCGAAGAACGTCTGAGCGCCCTTGTAGGGCAAGGCCGGATGCCAGAAGCCGTTCTCGATCACCCGTTCAGCGCTTTTACCGAGCTTATCGATGAATTCCTGCGCATACATCGGACCGATATTGACGGCATAGAGTTTCGGTTTGAAGCCGACCTCCGTCATCTGACGCGTGAGATAGACCGACGAGGGCATAATGTTGATCGCGATGAAGGCATCTGGATTGGCTGCCTTTATCTTCGTTAGAACGGTGGTGAAGTCCTGGCCGCCAAGGGGATATTGCTCGTCCGCAACGACTTTCACACCGACTGCTTCCAGCTTCTTGAGCAGAGAATCGTGCAGGCTCTGGGTAAACAGAAAATTCTCGTAGGCAATGCCAACGGTTTTGATTTCGTCCTTCACGCTCGCTAGGTAATCACCCAACGCTTCGTAGAAACTGGAAGCTACCTGCGTCGCGGCAAAGATATATTTGAACTTTCGCTCAAAGATACGATCGGCAGCCGCTGTGGCGAGTACGGACGGATATTTGTACTTTTCCGCGATGGCGGAAATTGCGAAGTTATGGCCGCTTCCCCACGGGCTCAGTATGAAATCTACATTGTCCTTGGTGATCAGACGCTCGTAATTGCGGATCGCGGTGTTGGCATCGCTCGCATCGTCATACTCGACGAGCTTGACCGGAAGTTTCTGGCCCTTGACCGAAATGCCGCCGGCCTTGTTCACGTCCTCGGCCCAGAGCTGATAGCCGTGTTTAAGATCGGTTGCTTCGGTCGCAAATCTCCCGGTCAGAGATGCGCTGTAACCAAACACGATCTCCTTTTTGCCGGCATCCTGCGCGAGCGCAGGCGCAATCACGCCGGCCGACAGAATGGTTGCCAGCAAAGCGAACACACGAAATTGCTTGGTCTTCATATTGTGCATCCTCCCAAACGACGATCCTTGCTCGATGCCCGGCTCAAACGGTCTCGGAAACGATCAGGGTCTTATTCACTATGCGGAGCCGTTGCCCCGTACGAGTTTGGCTCTTTGGCCGATCCACGATCCTCTCTTGCCGACTGTTCCGGTGTCAAGGAAAAACCCTGCGACAAGCTTGCGACATGCTAGCTTGGCCTCCCGGAACCGTTGACATAGCAACAGTGAGATTGCACCGTTCCGGTCACGCACGGCAGCGTCAGAACAATGTGCGGTCAGCCGAGCCAATGGCCAGGCACTCAAGGAGGAAAAGGTCATGACGGCTCAAAGCTCTCGCGTTGACGGTGGTTCAAAGGCAATCGAAACTGACTATGACGTCGTCGTTGTCGGCGCCGGATTTGCCGGCCTTTACAGTGTCCATCGTCTGACAGGCATTGGCTGTTCGGTCCGCGCATTGGAGGCTGGCAAAGGTCTCGGCGGGACCTGGTTTTGGAATCGCTATCCCGGCGCGCGTTGCGACATCGAGAGCGTACAATATTCCTATTCGTTTTCAAACGAGATCCAGCAGGAATGGCACTGGAGCGAGCGCTACGCACCGCAGCCCGAAATCCTTCGCTATATGAATTTCGTGGCCGATCGGCTCGATTTGCGCAAACACATCCAGTTCAGCACGCGGGTTGCTTCGGCCACCTACGACGAAGCCGCGGCAATCTGGACGATCGTCACCGGGCAGGGCGAGACGCTGCGATGCCGCTTCTGCGTGATGGCGACGGGGTGTCTTTCTGTCCCGATCGATCCGGACATCAAAGGCCTCGGTACTTTCAGAGGAGGGGTTCATCGGACGATGGAATGGCCCGCTGATGGAATTGATTTCACCGGTCTCAATGTTGGTCTCATCGGAACCGGCGCAACGGGCATTCAAATCACGCCGCATCTGGCGGCGCAGGCAAAGCACTTGACGGTCTTTCAGCGCACGCCCAATTTTAGTATCCCTGGCCATAACCGGCCGATGGATTCCGTCTACGAGAAAGAATGGAAGGACAATTATCCGGAGCGGCGGCTGGCCGCGCGAGATACGCGGAACAACGCGCTGATGCGGCAGAACAAGTTTGCCGGTGAAAAGCTCAGCGATGAGGAACTCAATCGCGTCTTCGAAGAGCGCTGGCAGATGGGCGGTCTTGCGTTTCTCTATGGCGTGACTGATTTCAATACCAACAAGCGGGTGAATGATGCGGCGTCGGAGTTCGTGCGCCGCAAGATTGCAGGCATCGTCAAGGATCCGGATATGGCCCGCAAGCTGATGCCGCGGAATCATCCGATCGGTTCAAAGCGGCTGTGCGTTGACACTTTTTATTATGAAACATTCAACCGCGACAATGTCGCACTAATCGACTTGAATGAGGAGCCACTCGAAACGCTGACGGCGACGGGCGCGCGCACCGCAAGGCGGGAATATGAGCTCGACGTGATCGTCCTGGCGACCGGCTTCGACGCCATGACCGGTTCGCTCAAGCGAATTGATGTTACAGGGCGAAATGGCGCCAAGCTGGCAGACAAGTGGGATCATTCGCCGAAGACCTTGCTCGGATTGGCGATCTGCGGTTTTCCCAATCTGTTTACAATCACCGGGCCGGGAAGCCCCTCAGTGTTCTCGAATATGGTCACGTCGATCGAGCAGAATGTCGACTGGATCGCTGACTGCGTTGATTTCGTGCGCAAGAATGGACTAAGCTCTGTTGAGGCGAAACAATCGGCCGAGGACCGCTGGTTTGCTCATGTCAACGAAGTTGGAGCCCGGACGCTTATCGATCAAAGCAGTAATTCCTGGTACGTGGGAGCAAATGTGCCGGGAAAGCCGAGAGTCGTGGTGCCTTATGCCGGCGGAGTGCCGGCCTACCTGAAGGCATGCCAGGAGATGTCAGCCGAGGGTTACAAGGCTGGCTTCGAACTCGCATAAGCCGTGGGTAAAAAATGCTTCTTGAAATCAGCTGGTCTTCCTGACAAAGATTTTTGTCCTGCATTTCCCCGACGATTCCGGCTTGAATCTCCGGCTGTACTCGGCGAGTCGCCGTTGGGGCAGAATAACCCGGGGGCGAGGCGCGTATCGGACTTCGCGCCCGGTTGGCAGTCTGCCGTCTGAAAATCCGAGATAAATACGGCTCGCGCGGTTATCGAAAAGGTGGCCGCCATGGCGAATTGGAAGCCGGAAGAGAGTGGCAGCCTTAGTCGCGGTTGCGGCTTCGGATTTTCTAAATACAACAACTCCGCTTGCTACGTCGCGGTGATTGCAGATGTTGTGGTTGATCGCGCGAGCTGTCCCTGTCGCAAACCATATCCGGTTGGCAGTTAATCGAGAATCGAGCGATGCTGTTTTATGTTGAGGGACCTTTGCGGGCTCATTGGATGGATTTTCGTCGATCTGCTCCGGTCGCGGGCAACGCTTGAGGCAGAGATTTGGACACTGCGGCAGCAAATAAACGTTCTGCGGCGGACTGCTCCAAAGAAACTCTCCTTCAGTGCCATCGAGATGGATATTCGTTAGTCTCCATCGGTTGTTCCCAAGAGTTTGCGATGCGTTGGCGATAGTTAAGCCGGACACTATTGTCCGCTGGCATCGCGCGGGTTTTAGGTCGTATTGGTTGGAAGTCGCGACGCCGTGGTGGCAGGCCCACTCTGCCGCCGGAGATTCGCCGGCAGATCCGCGAGATGAGTATTGCCAATCCGCTGTGGGGCGCGCCGCGGATCCATGGAGAGCTTGCTCAAGCTCGGTATGGATGTCGGACAGACGAGCGTGGCCAAGTAGATGGCCAGACGAATAGGCCCTCCATCTCAAGGGTGGAAGACGTTCCTTCATAACCATGCCGACGGCATCGTGGCGATGGATCTATTTGTCGTGCCGACAATCTCAATTCCGTCTGCTCTATGGCTTGTTGATCATGGGGCATGGTCGACGACAGATTTTATGGTTTGGCGTCACCGCGCATCCGACCGCAGAATGGATCGCAAATCGGCTCACTGCAGCTTGCGCTTGGGAACAGGCTCCCCGCTATTTAATTCGTGATCGGGATGGGGCCTATGTTGAGATCTTCGTCCGAAGGCTTCGGTCATTCGGTATTCGCGACCGGCCGACGCCGCGTTCCCCATGGCAGAACGGATATGCGGAACGGCTGATCGGTTCGATCCGCAGGGAATGCACCGATCATATTGTGATATTGGGCGAACGGCATCTGCTTCACGTGCTGCAATCATACATGAACTACTACAACAAGGTTCGCACGCATTCATCCCTGAAGAAGGATGCGCCCATTCCGCGTTCCGTTGGGACAGTCGGTCACATTTCCCGCCGACCGGTCCTCGGCGGACTACATCATCAGTATGTCAGGATCTGATTTACAGACGCAGATGTTGGCGTGAAATGCACATGGTAGTGTGGCCGACGTGCCAACCAGGTTTTGATGACCGCAGTTTTGTCGGTGGCGTAATTGTCCATGATAATGTGGATGTCGAGGCCATCTGGAACCTGCGCGTCGATCTGCTTCAGAAAGTCGAGAAACTCAGCGGCTCGGTGGCGCTTGTAGCATTTGCCGATCACGAAACCGGACGCAACATCGAGCGCTGCAAACAGCGATGTTGTGCCGTGGCGGATATAGGAATGAGTCCGGCGTTCCGGGATGCCGGGCATCATCGGCAGGACAGGTTGCTCTCGATCGAGGGCTTGTATCTGGCTCTTCTCGTCAACACTGAGCACCAGAGCGCGATTGGGCGGCGATAGATAAAGACCGACAATGTCCCGGACTTTGTCAACGAACAGCGGATCGCTGGAAAGCTTGAAGGTCTGCGAACGATGGGGCTGCAAACCGAAAGCTGTCCAGATCCTGCGGATGGTCGTGTGCGAAAAGCCCGTCGTCGCCGCCATGGAACGGATCGACCAGTGCGTGGCGTCGTTGGCGTCGAGCGGAGCGTGCGTTCGATAACGGCGGCGACCTGGTCATCCTCGATCGTTCGAGGTCTGCCGGGGCGGCGCTCATCCAGGAGCCCTTCAACACGGTTCTTCAGAAATCGCCGGCGCCATTTGCCGACAGTATGCTCATGGACGCCAAGCCACTCGCAACGGACTTGCTCGGCACGCCATCAGCGCACCGCAGGATAACCCGGCAGCGTTCTGATAATGATCGAGCCACACGACGGCGCCGGACTTGTCGCTCAAGATATGCCCGCTCATCCGAGCTCAGAACCAAGGGCACAATCGGCCGCCCCACTGCATTCGCCATGACCTCGCTCCCACGACGCAGGTGAAAGCGATAGTTATAATGACATGAACTTCCGTTCCAGATGACTAGGGTCCAGACTCATTAAAGCCACCAGACCAGGGCGGCTGCAAGACAGACTGACGCGAGATAGTTTCGGGCCAGCCTGTCGTAGCGAGTCGCAATGCGCCTGAAGTCCTTCAGTCTGTTGAAGGCGTTTTCGACGCGCCAGCGAAGCTTATAGAGGCGCTTGCTGAAGCTGAACGGTTGCTTCCTGTTGCTCCGGTTGGGAATGACCGGCTTGGTCCCGCGTTCATGCAACTCGTCGCGCAGTTCGGCGCTGTCATAGGCCTTGTCGCCGAGCATGCATTTCGATGGCTTCACTCTGCGGATCAGTCGTTCGGCGACGGGGCAGTCGTGCGCTTCCCCTCCGGTCAACAGAATGGCGATCAGGCGCCCCTTAGCATCTGCGAGTGCATGGATCTTCGTGTTGCGCCCTCCGCGCGAACGGCCCACAGCCTGCTTTTTCTCCCCCCTTTTCCGCCGGATGCCGAGCGGTGCGCTTTGACGTGGGTGGAGTCGATCATCTGCGTGTCGGCTGACCGTCCACACCCGGCCAGTTCCCGGAACAGGTTTTCCCACAACCCGCGCCGTGCCCAGCGCACGAAGCGATTATAGACTGTCGTTGGTGGGCCATATTCGGGCGGGCAATCGCACCAGCGGCAGCCGCTCTTTAGAATATGCACGATACCGCTGATGATCCGGCGATCATCAACTCGCTCGACGCCGCGTACATCGGTCGGCAAATGCGGCTTGATCCGAGACCACTGCTCGTCGCTCAGCCAAAACAAATTCCTGCGCATGGTCCCGATCCCCTTCAAAGCGAATCAGGATCATATGGAATCAGGAATGCGGTGCTGCAGCACCTGAATTAATGAGTTTCGACCCTAGTCATCTGAATCTAAAGTTCGCTACATAATGTCTGCTGGGTTTTCTGACAGAAGCGCTTGACCGACGCGAGAATTTCATCTGCGGATTTGGTCCATCGATATGGCTTGGGCTTTTCGTTGTGACGCTCGATGAAGGCGCGGATGTCCGTTTCCAATTGCTTCGTTGAGGTATGGACGCCGCGTCGGAGCTTCTTTCGGGTCAGCTCAGCGAACCAGCGCTCGACCTGATTGATCCATGACGCAGATGTTGGCGTAAAATGCACGTGGTAGTGTGGCCGACGTGCCAACCAGGTTTTGATGACCGCAGTTTTGTGGGTGGCGTAATTGTCCATGATAATGTGGATGTCGAGGCCATCTGGAACTTGCGCGTCGATCTGCTTCAGAAAGTCGAGAAACTCAGCGGCTCGGTGGCGCTTGTAGCATTTGCCGATCACGAAACCGGACGCAACATCGAGCGCTGCAAACAGCGATGTTGTGCCGTGGCGGATATAGGAATGAGTCCGGCGTTCCGGGATGCCGGGCATCATCGGCAGGACAGGTTGCTCTCGATCGAGGGCTTGTATCTGGCTCTTCTCGTCAACACTGAGCACCAGAGCGCGATTGGGCGGCGATAGATAAAGACCGACAATGTCCCGGACTTTGTCAACGAACAGCGGATCGCTGGAAAGCTTGAAGGTCTGCGAACGATGGGGCTGCAAACCGAAAGCTGTCCAGATCCTGCGGATGGTCGTGTGCGAAAAGCCCGTCGTCGCCGCCATGGAACGGATCGACCAGTGCGTGGCGTCGTTGGCGTCGAGCGGAGCGTGCGTTCGATAACGGCGGCGACCTGGTCATCCTCGATCGTTCGAGGTCTGCCGGGGCGGCGCTCATCCAGGAGCCCTTCAACACGGTTCTTCAGAAATCGCCGGCGCCATTTGCCGACAGTATGCTCATGGACGCCAAGCCACTCGCAACGGACTTGCTCGGCACGCCATCAGCGCACCGCAGGATAACCCGGCAGCGTTCTGATAATGATCGAGCCACACGACGGCGCCGGACTTGTCGCTCAAGATATGCCCGCTCATCCGAGCTCAGAACCAAGGGCACAATCGGCCGCCCCACTGCATTCGCCATGACCTCGCTCCCACGACGCAGGTGAAAGCCATAGTTTATAATGACATGAACTTCCGTTCCAGCTGACTAGTCCACTAGCGTTCTTTCCCCCGTCTGAATGAAGGTTTCTGCCGGCATCCCGGGAGTCAGGCGGACACCGTGCAGTCGGACCAATTGCGCCGGATCGATCTCGAGACGTGCTAGAAAATAATTTTGAGCGGGATTGGCAGACAGGTCAAGTTCGACGCGTGACCAGCCAAGGATGGCCACGTTGGACGGGTTGAATGAGTGCGGTGTTGCGTTGTTACAACAACGCGATGTCATGAATGTCCGGCATGCGCTGCTCCACGACATCAACGGACAACGAAGAACCGCAACTGGGACAGACCGACTGCCGCATTTCAAGCTCGGAATGCAGCAAAATTCCGAACCCGATGCATTCTGGCGCCACCCGCCGTTGAGCGGCGCCGTCGCGCCAGTTGCCCTTCTCGTCCGCCAGGAGCTGACCGCAGCCGCATGCAAACCACCGACCGCCACCCTTCCGTACGAAGTTCAAAGTCCCGCCGATACGCTGCATGTCGCCCTCGGCCTTACCGCTTTGAGGCGAACGTGGCGGCGCCGCTTCCTTCAGCCGCTCCGACCGCATTGTCTGTCGAATCTTCTCCGTAGCCGCATGATCAACGTCGCCTGAATCGTTCAAGGAGACGCCGTAGATCTCGTTCGCGAAATCGCGGGTGTGCCGGTGGAAATAGACATCGTCGGCCACGCGCGTTGGATCGCGGTCCAGCGGATCGCCGATTCCGCCGCCGCCCTGCCATGAGGTTTCGAACACATCGCCGGGACGCATTGGCGTCAGCCCCGGCTTTGGTCCCATCTCGATCAGTTCCCCAGACAGATCATCGATGTCGGTTGGCATTTCGCCTTTCAGGTGCCGCGAATTGAGATCGCTGCCGCGGCGGAAACGCTGCTTGACGCAGCTTCCGGGATAGCCGCCGAACAATCCAACCGAATTCGGAACTTCGAGGCCGTGGGTCATGATCAGCGCTTCGGTTTCCTGCACGCCATGCGCGGTGAAGGCCATGCTTGCAGCCATGCCTCCGCGCCAAGTTCCGGCGCCCGCAGTGTCGGTCTCAAGCCGGCGGCGAAGATAAAGCATCGGCGACAGGAATTCGTTCGATTCAACATTGGCAACGTTCGGTATCGGCGTCGAATAGGAGCCACCGACATCGTATCCGTCAGCGCCGCTATAGGCGCCGAACCCGCTCATCATGGGATCAAGGAAATGGATCCCGAAACGTTGGCCGTATTGATCGATCCCACCCATGTTGACGGTCGCCATGGTGCCGCAGCTCACGGCTTGCACTTCCGTATCCATGGTGCCGGCTACCGCTTTCAATTTTGAAAGCGCTGCCGAGAGCGCGTTCTTGGCGACCCATACCGCCTCGACCGTCGCTGCACCGACCGGAGCGGGGAATCGCGCGTCGCAAATGCTACCGGAGCGCGACAGGATCGTGACAGGGCGCAACAGTCCTTCGTTCCAGGGAATGTCGAACGCAATCGACGGGAACATGCCGCCGACAACGGCGCCGCGCAGTCCCGCCTTGGTGGCGTTCACGAAGCCGGGCGCCTGGTCGGAGCTATCGCTGAAATCGATCGTCAACGTATCGGCCGACTTCGTCAACGTGACGCTGATGCGATACAGACGATTCGCGTGACCATCGTGCTCCAGGAAATCGACCGCGCGGAAAACTCCATCCGGGAGCGACAGCAGCCGTTCGCGCAGTTTTATTTCCGAATGTCTCAGCATGTGCGCCATCGCTGCATGAACCGCATCGACGCCATAGCGCGACATCAATTCTGTGACGCGCTTCTGGGAGACGTGGCCGGCCGCCACCATGCCCCGCATGTCGAGATCGAGAAGATGCGGTAAACGCGACAAGCTGAGTACGAATTGCCAGACATCCTCGCGCGCAACGCCGGCATCGGCCAGCTTGAGACCCGCAACGCGCATACCTTCCTGGTAAACGTCCTTTGCCTTAGG
Source organism: uncultured Hyphomicrobiales bacterium (assembly GCA_964641065.1). Lineage (GTDB taxonomy): Bacteria > Pseudomonadota > Alphaproteobacteria > Rhizobiales > Xanthobacteraceae > Pseudorhodoplanes. The sequence continues at coordinate 36,779 of CAZXJZ010000017.1, forward strand.
GCACCAGCTCGCGAAATCCATTCCGCCGACATCGACTTCATGCGCGCCGAAGCCGGCCCACGCCACCAGCGTTCCTTCATGGAAAAGCGGCTGCAGAATCTGAATGTCGTTCTGATGCACCGCCGCGCGGTATGGGTCGCTAGAGAGAAAGACGTCGCCGGGCTTAAGGGTTTCGATCGGAAATAGCTCCATCATCATCTTGATTGCGAGCGTCATCGGTCCGCCCTGGGTGGCGACCTTGTAGCCCATCGTCACGATGGTGCCGTCGGCCAGAAACAGGCCGGTGTAATAGTCGCTCGCTTCCGTCACGACCGGAGAACCGGAAATCGACTGGAAGGCGATGCGCTGCTCCTCGGTGATCGCCATTAGCTTATGGCGGATCACTTCGAAGGTGACAGGATCGACGCCGCTCACGTTGTGATTCACGACCTGGCCTCCAACCGCAAATTACCGAATGGGTCTACCTTCGCGGTATGAGTAGGGGCAACCCAAACTGTGGTGCCCGGAGAATCGACCAGCGCGGGGCCCGCGAATTCGGACCCGAACGGCAAATCTTCCCATCGATAGACCGGAACATCGTTCCAACCCTTGAGGTAGACTTTGCGGGTGCCCGCAGACGAAAGCGGTCCGGTTGGATCGCGGACGGCGATGTCCACCTTGGGCAGCACGCGCACGAGTTGAAGGTGACAATTGGTGATCTCCACCACGGCGCTGCGCGAGCCGGTGCCCTTGCCGAAACGCTGCTCGTAAACACGGTCGAATTCGGCAACGACCTTCGCCACGGCGCCCTGGGCATCCAGTCCGTTTTCTATCGGGATGGTGATTTCGTGAACCTGGCGCGCATAGCGCATGCCGACTGAGCGTCGGAAATACTGGGTCGAGCCTTCAGACATGCTGTAGCGCTTTGCTGCGGTTTCAAGCTCGTCCTCCAGACCCAGGAATACGTTTTCCAGTGCGATCCCATCGAGTCCCTGAGCGCGGTCCTTGAGATTTCCTGCGGTCCGTTGAAGGATCGAACGCTGGCGGGACAGCCGCATATCAGCGGCAAGAATTCCCTGGGCGGAAAAGACCGATGCCATCACGGGCACAAGGATCGAACGTACCCCAGCTTCCTGACCGAACGAACAGGCATGAACCGCACCGGCGCCACCGAATGGAAACAGACAGAACTCGCGCGGATCATAGCCACGCTCAAGCGTGCTCTGCCGCAGGAGATCGGCCATCTGCTGATCCGCGACTTCGCGAATGCCGGCGGCGGCATCGAATATCGAGAGTCCAAGCGGCTCCGCCACGTGCTGCCGGATCGCTTCGAGCGCGCCGTTGCGGTCCAGCTTCATGCGGCCGCTTAGGAAATATTCGGGATTCAAATAGCCCAGGACGAGATCGGCATCGGTCACAGTCGGACGTGTGCCGCCGCGGCCATAGCAGGCCGGACCGGGATAGGAGCCCGCACTTTGCGGCCCGACCTTCAGCAACCCATCGACGCATTGCGCGATGCTGCCGCCGCCCGTGCCTATCGAGCGGATCCCGATCATCGGGCTTAGCAGATTAAGGTTGCCCACCACTGCCTCCGTCTGCAGCAGCGGCTCGTAGTTGGCGATCACGCCGGCATCGAAGCTCGTCCCGCCCATGTCGGCGGTGATGACGTTCGGTTCGCCCACCTGCTTTGCAAGGATCTGCGAAGCCAATGCGCCACCGGCTGGGCCGGATGACAGGAGCTGTATCGGTTTCCGGCTGGCCTCGTCCGGCGGAATCACGCCACCGATCGAGTTCAGCATAAAGAATTCATTGGTAAGACCCGAAGCCTTGAGCTGTTCGTTCATTCCGGCGAGATAGTTGCGAACGGCTGGCCCAAGATAGGCGTTGACGGTCGTTGTCGCCATCCGTTCGTATTCCTTGATTACCGGAACTATATCGCTGGATATCGACACATAGAGATCTGGCGCGATCTCGTGCGCAATCTCGCGCAACATCCGCTCATGCGAAGGATTGCGAAACGACCACAGCGTGCAGATCGCCAACGCCTCGATGCCCTCGTCGATCAATTTGTGGATCACGTCGCGCGCCTTATCGCGGTCGAGCGCAACCACAACATCGCCCTTGTAGTCCACCCGCTCCTCGATCTCGCGCACCAGATGGCGTTCAATCAGTGGATCAGGCCGGAAGCGGCGGCTGTAATGCGTGTAATTCTCAGGCGACAGCCCGGTCGTCATCGCCATCATCCGTGCGATCCACAGCGTGTCCGCGAAGCCGCGCGTGGTGAGGAGACCGGTACGTACACCGCGGCGCTGCAGCAGCGCGTTGACGGCAACGGTGCTGCCGTGACCGAAGCGTTCAACCTGCTTAAGGAAAGGAGTCAGCTCGAGATTTTGCGCCTCTGCTGCAAGCCTGAGGCCATCAACCACGCCGCGGCCAATATCGGGCATAGTGGGCGTCTTGTAGACCGAGACCTTGCCATCCTGATCCGCTACACAAATGTCGGTGAACGTGCCGCCGATGTCGATCCCGACATAAAAACCCATAGAAGACGCTCCGTCGCCGGACGTGCGCCCAGCCCTTCGATGCAACATGACGCGGTTAATGCCGCGTGAGGAGACGCTATCCTGTTCTTATCGTATGGTTCAATGAGGTAGAAGCAGGACAGTTTGTCCCACATCTGGGACAGATCGAGATCGATGATAGACCCTAAATCTATGATTCTGTTCGCAAAAACCGTCGAACTCGGCGGCGTGCGCGCCGCGGCGAGAAGCCTTTCCGTTCCGAAGACCACTATCAGTCGCTGCATCGCGGAACTGGAAGAGGCATTGGGTGTACGTCTGTTCGAACGATCCCCACGACGGCTGCTGCTCACTGAACTCGGGCGGGTTTTTCTTCAAAACTGTCAGCGCATCGCGCAGGAGGTCGATGAA
>CAZXJZ010000018.1:0-39093 GCA_964641065.1 uncultured Hyphomicrobiales bacterium
CCCCACCCCGATCTCCTTCGCGTTGCGCAGTCGATCGACCCTCCCCACAAGGGGGAGGGTAAGACCAAGCCGCCGTCAGCGAAGAGACTTCACATCCACCGGTTTCGGCGCTTCGATCCCCTTCGGCAGCGCGGCCCGGGCGCGATCGGGGTAATCGGAAATGATGCCGTCGATGCCGGTCTGGTACATCAGTTCGAGATCGGCCATCTCGTTGACCGTCCACGGGATCACCTTAAGCCCGAGATCGTGCGCTTCCTTGACCAGCGTCGCCGTCACGTTGCGATAATACGGCGACCAGACCTGGCAATCGGCGGCTTTGACCAGCCGCGGCACCGAACCGCCATGGTCGTCGATATCGAGGCCCGCGGTCCAGGGAGAGGGACCGGGCATATTGCGGCGGATATTGTCTTCGCCCGGGCTCTGGATCGTCAGGCAGACGCGCTCGATCTCCGGCGCGAGGCGCTTCGCTGCCATCAGTGTGCGCCAGTCGAAGCTCTGGATGCTGGCGCGGTTGGTGAGGCCCGCATCCTGGATCGCCTTCACCAGCGCCGCTGCAAAGGTGTCCGGGTCGGGCGTGTCGGCGCCGGAGGTCGGCGTGAGCTTGGTCTCGATATTGAAGCGGATGTGATCGGCGCCGTTCCGCTTCACCAGGTCGAACACCTCGGTCAGTTTCGGAATGCGCACGCCGTCGGCGCCCTTCTGGGTCGAGAAGCGCGCGGCATAAGCCGTGCCGGGCTGGATGCGTCCGACGTCATAGGCCTGCAACTCATCGAACGTGAGCGAGCGGATCGCCGGGCCCGTGTCTTTGAGGAATTCGCCGTCCGGCCCGCGGGTGTGCTCGGGATTGAGCAGCGAATCGTGGCTGACGACCAGCACGCCATCCTTGGTCATGGCGGTATCGAGTTCGAGCGTGGTGACGCCGATCCGCAGCGCGGTCTCGAATCCGGGGATGGTGTTTTCGGGCGCGAGCCCGCGCGCGCCGCGATGGCCCTGCAGGTCGAAGGCGAATGCGGGAATGGTCATGAGCGCGAGTATAACAGAGGCGAGGATTGGCTTCATTCGCACAGCCTAGAAAGCCGCTGTGTCAGCACCGTGACTTCAAGATCAGCCGCGCATCAGGCCTGAGACACCCTGCCACAGCAGCATCACCGACACGCAAAAGACCAGCGTATAGGCAATACGATAGAACAGCTCGACCGGCGTCACCCGGACCAGATAGATGCCGAGCGCATTGGCCGCGACCGCGACCGGCAGCAGCATCATCGAGGTGGCGAAGTTGATCGTGGAGAATTGCCCGAGCGCGAAATAAGGCCCGATCTTCAGCGCGTTGACGATCGCAAAGAATATCACGTTGGTGCCGACCAGCGTCAGCTTGGGCAGCCGTTGCGGCAGGACATGGACCTGAAACGGCGGTCCGCCCGCCTGCGACAGGAACGATGTGAAGCCGGAAACCGCGCCCCAGAACACGCCGCTCAGCGCGGTCTTGCGGTGTCCCTCGGCCGGGATGCTTCTGAGCACCGAATAGATGACGAAGGAGATGCCGATCACGCCGATGCTGATCCGCAGCGCATCGTCGTTGACATAGGCCGCGAACATCCATCCCAGTCCCATGCCGGCCAGCGCGCCGGGCAGCATCACCTTCAGGTTCCACGGATCGTAGTCGCGCCGGTACCACCAGACCGAAATCACGTCCTGCACGATCAGCACCGGCAGGATGAGGGCTGCGGCTTCCAGCGGCGGCAGATAGAGCGCGGTCAACGGCGTTGCGATCACCCCGACGCCGGCAAACCCGCCCTTCGACAGGCCGAGCGCGATCAACGCCGGCACCGCGACCATGTAGAAGAGGGGGTCGGTGATGATGGTCATTCGTTACGCGATAAAGGCGGTCACGCCGTTACGGATCAGTTCGAGCGAGATCACGAAGGTGATCACATACACGATCTTGTAGAACGTTTCCTGCGGGGTGATGCGGACCAGCCAGATCCCGATGAAGTTGGTGGCGATCGCCAGCGGAAACAGTACCGCCGAGATGACGAGATTGTCGGTGGTGAACTGGCCGAGCGCGAAGATCGGAATCAGCTTGGCGAGATTGGTGATGGCGAAATAGATCGTCATGGTCCCGGCAAAGACCAGCTTCGGCAGATGCTGCGGCAGCATGTGCACCTGCACCGGCGGCGCGCCTGCATTGGCGAGCGTGGAGGTGAAGCCGGAAATCGCACTCCAGAACAGCCCGCTGACGACACTGGGCCGGATGCCGATATCGCCGCTGCTCGGGCCGAACCAGCGCCACAGGACGAAAGTCGCCCCGATGACGCCGACCGCAAGCCGCACCGCGGCATCCGGGACGTAAGCCGCGAGCAGGCCGGCGATCGCCACCCCGACAAGACCGCCGGGCAGCAGCACTTTCAGGTTCCAGGCGTCCCAATTGCGCCGGTAGGCCCAGACCGAGATCGCATCCTGGAGCAGCAGGATCGGCAACATCATGGCGACCGCCTGCAGCGGCGGCACGATCAGCGCCAGCATGGGCGTCGCCACCATGCCGATGCCGACGAAACCGCCCTTGGCAAGGCCAAGCAGCGTGACGGCGGTCGCGGCAACGATCCAGAACAGCGGGTCGGTGGGAAGGGTCAAGGAGGGGTCTCGATTTGCGGCGGATCAAACTCCCTCAGGCGCGTCGCCGCTAATGCTATTTGCGAATGGCGCGCCTGCGTTGGGCTTGTTTTCGGGGATGCGCGCAGCCGCGCTTGCAATGAAGCCGGGCTCGCCCACAATGCGGGCAAACGCGACAATTCACGTCATCCCGAGATGTGAGCAAGCGCGAGCGACGAACCTCGACGGATGCCAGGCGCAGCCTTCGAGACCGCGCTTCGCGGCTGCGCGGGGTGACGGAAAAAGGGGAGGATAGAATGATGGACGCCAAGACGCCGCACGCAGCGACCGGGAGCCGCTACCACGAGGTCTACGCACAATGGCAGCGCGACCCGGAAGGCTTCTGGGCGGAGGCGGCAAAAGAGATCGACTGGTTCGAGCCGGCAAAAAAGGTGTTCGATCCGGCGATGGGCGTCTATGGCCGCTGGTTCGCCGGGGGCGTCATGAACACCTGCTACAACGCGCTCGATCGGCATGTGGCGCGCGGCCGCGGCGGACAGGCGGCGCTGATCTACGATTCCCCGGTCACCGATACTGTCGCGTCCTATTCCTATGAAGAGATGCTGTTCGAGGTGGCGACGCTCGCCGCCATCCTGCAGGATTTCGGTGTCGGCAAGGGCGATCGCGTCATCATCTATATGCCGCTGGTGCCGGAGGCGGTGTTCGCCATGCTCGCCTGCGCGCGTATCGGCGCGGTGCATTCGGTGGTGTTCGGTGGCTTTGCGGCGAAAGAGCTTGCGAAGCGCATCGACGACGCCAAGCCGAAGCTGATCCTGTCTGCCAGTTGCGGCATCGAGCCCGGCCGGATCGTCAAATACAAGCCGCTGCTCGACGAAGCGATCGCGATGGCGGAGGCGAAGCCTTCCGCCTGCATCGTGCTGCAGCGGCCGCAGGAACTGGCGGCGCTGGTCGAAGGGCGCGACCATTGCTGGGCGACTTTGCGCGATGCGGCAATCGCGGCGAACAAGAGCGTCGCTTGCGTGCCGGTGCTGGCGACCGATCCGCTCTATATTCTCTACACATCAGGCACCACCGGCATCCCGAAAGGCGTGGTGCGCGACAATGGCGGACACGCGGTCGCGCTGAAATGGTCGATGAAGAATCTCTACGGCGTCGATCCCGGTGAAGTGTGGTGGTGCGGCTCCGATATCGGCTGGGTGGTCGGGCATTCCTACATCGTCTATGGGCCGCTGCTGCATGGCGCGACCTCGATCATGTATGAGGGCAAGCCGGTCGGCACGCCGGATGCCGGCGCCTATTGGCGGGTGATTGCGCAGCACAAGGCGGTGGCCTTCTTCACCGCGCCGACCGCGTTCCGCGCCATCAAGAAGGAAGATCCCGAGGCGACGCTGCTGCCGAAATACGACCTGTCGCATTTCCGCACGCTGTTCCTTGCAGGCGAACGCGCCGATCCGCCGACCGTGGAATGGGCGGAGAAGAAGTTGCGCAAGCCGGTGATCGATCACTGGTGGCAGACCGAAACCGGCTGGTGCATCGCCGGAAATCCGGTTGGCCTCGGCATGCTGCCGGTGAAGCATGGCTCGGCCACGGTGCCGATGCCGGGCTGGGACATCCGCGTGGTCGATGAGAGCTGCAAGGAAGTGCCGAACGGCACCATCGGCTCCATCGTCGCCAGGCTGCCAATGCCGCCCGGCGCGTTTCCGACGCTGTGGCAGCAGGACGAGCGTTTCCGCGAGGCCTATCTCGACGAGTTTCCGGGCTATTACAAAACCGCCGATGCCGGCTTCAAGGACGAGGACGGCTATGTCCATGTGATGGGCCGCACCGACGACATCATCAATGTCGCGGGGCATCGGCTGTCCACCGGCGGCATGGAAGAGGTGCTGGCGGCGCATCCGGACGTCGCCGAATGCGCTGTGATCGGCATGGCGGATTCTCTCAAAGGCGAGGTGCCCTGCGGCTTCGTGGTGATGAAGGCCGGCGTCACGCGCGATGCGGCGGCGATCGAGAAGGAGATCGTTGCGCTGGTGCGCGAGCGCATCGGTCCGGTCGCGGCGTTCAAGCTTGCGATCACCGTGTCGCGGCTGCCCAAGACGCGCTCGGGAAAAATTCTCCGCGGCACCATGAAGAAGATCGCCGACGGTGAAGACTGGGCGATGCCGGCAACGATCGAGGACCCGAAGGTGCTGGACGAAATCGGCGCGGCGGTGAAGGGGAGGAGCGGGTAGCGCGGCGCCACCTGCGGCAGTTCGCCCGCTTAACGAGACATTAAGCCGGTCCATGGCCCCGTTGCGCGCCTGTCTTTTCTCCCGCGCTACGGACCGCTTCAATGACCGACCGTTTTGCGACGGATGCCGCGCCGTCTCCCGCCGGCGATATCCGGCTGGCCGAATTGCTTGGCGCGTTCAGTCATGCGCTCGACCTGACCGAGGGCCAGCCGGCCGGACATTGCGTGCGCTGCTGCTTCATCGGCACGCAGATCGGTCATGAAATCGGGATCGACGATTTCAAGCTGTGGGAATTGTATTACACGCTGCTGCTCAAGGATCTCGGCTGCAGCAGCAATGCCGCGCGGATCTGCCAGCTCTATCTGGCGGACGACATTCAGTTCAAACATGACTTCAAGCAGATCGATGGCAGCCTGCCGCAGGCGCTTCGCTTCGTGCTGTCTCACACCGGGCTGCAGGCCGGCCTGACCGAGCGCTTCCGGGCGCTGATCAACGTGTTCCAGAATGGCGGCACGATCGCGCGCGAACTGATCGAAACACGGTGTCACCGCGGCGCCGATATCGCGCGCAAGATGCGGTTCAGCGAAGCGGTCGCGCAAGGCATCCAGAATCTCGACGAGCACTGGAATGGCGGTGGGTTGCCGGATCGGGTCCGCGGCGAGGAAATCCCGCTCTACGCGCGCATCGCATTGATGGCGCAGGTGATCGACGTGCTGCACACCAGTTCGGGCCGCGACGCCGCAATCCGCGAAGTGGAGAACCGCTCCGGAACCTGGTTCGATCCGCAGCTGGTGGAGGCCTTCAGCCGGGTTGCCGCGCGTGCGGATTTCTGGGACCAACTTGCAGCGCCGGACATCCAGCGCAGGATTTTCGATCTTGAGCCGGCACGGGACAAGACCGCCGTGGATGAAGACTATCTGGACGACATCGCCGCGGCTTTTGCGCAGGTGATCGATTCCAAAAGCCCGTTCACCAGCGGACACAGCGAGCGTGTCACCTTGTTCACCGACATGGTGGCGGAAGAACTCGGATTGCCGCTCGACAAGCGTCGCTGGCTGAAGCGGGCGGCGCTGCTGCACGATATCGGCAAGCTTGGCGTCAGCAATGCGATTCTCGACAAGCCGGGAAAGCTCGACGATGCGGAATGGACGGCGATGAAGATGCATGCCGCGCATTCGGAAACGATCCTGTCGCGCATTGCGGCGTTCCGCGATCTTGCCGCGGTGGCCGGCGCCCATCACGAGCGGCTCGACGGCAAGGGCTATCCGCGCGGGTTGCAGGGCGACGCAATCATGCTGGATACGCGCATCATCACCACGGCCGACATTTTCGATGCCTTGACCGCCGATCGGCCCTATCGCGCGGCGATGCCGGTGTCGAAGGCGCTCGCGATCATGTCGGAGATGGAAGGAACCGCGATCGATCCCGATTGTCTGCAGGCACTGCATCGCGCATTGCGCCGGGTCGACCGGACGCTGGCGGCCTGATCCGCTGGGCCAGCCGCGCTGGCCCGCCGCGACCGGCGACATACATTCAATAGTCTGAAAATGTGTCGTCCGGTTGCAAAATGTGATCGTTCGGCGTTTTCAGAATATTCCATGGCTTTTTTGGCTGCGTTAATACGCCGCAATGGCGAAGAACACACTTTGGACTCCGGAAGAAGACGCAGCCCTCGCGAAGGCGGTGGAGGACAACGTTAGTCCACTCCGTCTGGCGGCGAGGCTGCAGCGGTCGCTCAACAGTGTGAAACGGCGCATCCGGGAACTCGGCCTGACCGCAAACAGCCGCGAGCCGTCCCAGGTCCGTATCGATCCGCTGATCCAGGTCAGGCGCTGGATGACGATGGCCAAAGCTGGAGACCTGATCGGTCTTGTCGGGATGTATCGCGACGACGCGGCGCTGGAATGCGGCTGCACCAGACAGGCGGCTTACGTAGGTTCGGGGGCGATTTGGGAATACTGGGAGTCAAAGCTGCGGTCGGCGCGGCCGCTGGCATTCTCACTGATCAAGGCGAGCAAAAAGGACACGCGGGTCGTGGTCGAGTATCTCGGTTACGAGGCCAAGCCGATCACCATGATCCTGACCTTCGACGAGACGGGAAGAATTGCGCGCTCGGAATGCGCACCGGCCGATCGCTCGCAGTCGGCGGCCTGACGAGCGCTCGCTCTAAGCAAAAACGTAGAAGGCGATCGCGGACAAGAGGACGGTCGCGAGCAGTATAGTCAAAGCGTCGTGCGCATCGTCGACGCTTTCCTGCCGGAAACGCGCCGGGCTCATCGCCTGATATCCTGCGATGCCAACGTCAAGGCGTAGCCGTCCGCGTAGTCCATGGTGTCGGACACCGCCAATCCGATCGCGCAAAAGGCCATCGCGGAGAACACTGCGCCGGCGCAAACAAAGTATTTCATACCTAAAGCTCCTTGTTGGCCGCCCAACGTGAAGACGCGTGCAACGTTCCCGCATTCATCAGCGAAAAAATGCGGAACGTCGTCGCGCGTTTGATGTTGAGGCGGCGCTTCCAACGAAGCGCCTAACGAAGGAGGAAACCCAATGCGTATTGTTCTCGCCGCCGCGCTTGCTGCTGCGTTCTCGACGTCTGCTCTGGCGCAGACCGAGTATTACGTCGTGCAGGACGTCAAGACGAAGCGGTGCACCATCGTCGACAAGAAGCCGACCACGACCACGGAAGTGACCGTTCTCGGCAACACCGTCTACAAGACGCGGACCGAAGCCGAAACCGGCATGAAATCGGTCAAGGTCTGTACCTCGAACTAAGCGATCACCTTCCAGAGGTGCGGAAAGGGGAGCTCTCGTAGCTCCCCTTTTGCTTTCCGGTCGCGACGACGCGATGAGCCGGCTGGGTTCCGGGCTGAACGCAAATTCAGGGAACGTTGACCGGCGCGGCGTGTTCGGTGTCGCGAGCGCATGGAGCGCCACCATCAACTTTCGGAGCCAATATGAAACACGCAACACGAACAAGCGCACTGAAGTCGTTGCTGCTTGGCAGCGCAGCCATTGCAGTCATCGGGTTGTCGCCGGCGATGTCACAGGATCGCGCGCAGATGCCCGGCGGGCAGAGCCCCGCCGCAACGCAATCGAAGGATGCTGAACCCGCCGCACGCGAGCGGGGCAAGCCGGCGGCCGGCGAGGAGAAGAGCCAGCGCGGCGCCAAGGGTGAGGGCGCGTCGCCTTCCGCTGCACAGCCGGGAGACAAAAACCCCCGCGCAACGCAGAATCGCGACGACGACCGCAAGCCCGCGAAGGGCAGCCAGGCTCAGGACCGCGATGCGCCGGCCTCGAAGGGCAATGAAGCCAGGGATCGTGACGGCAAGCGCGACCGGAACGAGGCCAGCGAGCGCGATAGCAAGCGGGATCGCGATCAGGCACAGGAGCGTGACGGCAAGCGGGATCGCGATCAGGCGCGCGAACGCGACGGCAAGCGCGACCGGAACGAGGCCAACGAGCGAGACGGCAAGCGCGACCGCGATCAGGCCCGCGACCGTGACGGCAAGCGCGATCGCGATCAGGCTCGCGATACCGACCGTCGGGATCGCGATGGTGGCCGCGCAGCCGAGCGGCAGGTGACCGAGCAGCAGCGCACCCGGATCTCAACCTCGATCCGGCAGGCAAATATCCAGCCCGTGCGCAACGTGAACTTCTCCGTCTCGGTTGGTGCGGTTGTCCCGGCCAGCGTGCGGTTCTATCCGGTGACCCCGGCCATCGTTGAGGTGTATCCGGAGTATCGCGGTTACGAGTTCGTCCTCGTCGAAGAGGAAATCGTGATCGTCGAGCCGCGGACGCGCAAGATCGTCACGGTGATCGAGTCGGGCGGCTCCGGACGCGCCGCTTCGCGCCCGCGCGGCAAGCTCTCGCTGACCGAGAAGCAGCGTGAGGTTGTGCGGCGCGCCGCCATCCAGCGCCACACCACCGGTAGCGCCCGCACCACGACGATCGAACGGGAATACGTGATCGGCGACGACATTCCCGAGACGATCGAATTCGAGATGTTCCCCGATACGATCTACACGGAAGTGCCCGAGATCAGGAGCTATCGTTACGTGGTGCGCGATAACGACGTCTACGTGATCGACCCGTCCGAACGGCGGGTGATCGAGGTGATCCGGTAGCGTCGCAAGACCCTTCAGCGTCGGACGATAAAGAAACGGCCGGGCTTTCGCCCGGCCGTTTTGCTTCCACGACGCTCGGTCGCGAAGCCCCCCATTTAAACCTGTCTCGATCAGCGCTGCACGATCACCGTGGCGCCCATGCGGGTGCGTTCGTAGAGATCGATGACGTCCTCGTTGGTCATGCGGATGCAGCCGGACGACACCTCTTCGCCGATCATCCAGGGCTCGTTGGTGCCGTGGATGCGATAGAGCGTGTCGCCGAGATAGAGCGCGCGTGCGCCCATCGGGTTCTGCGGTCCGCCTTCCATGTGGCGCGGCAGGTTCGGCTGGCGCGCGAGGATTGCGGGCGTCGGCGTCCAGCTTGGCCATTCGCGCTTGTTCGAAACCACCGAGGTGCCTGACCAGGCCGCGCCCTCGCGGCCGACGGCCACGCCGTACTGGATCGCCTGTCCGTTGCCGAGCACGTAATACAGCCGCTTCTCGCGATGGCGCACGATGATGGTGCCGGGCGCGTAATTGCCCGGAAACGCCACCGTCTGGCGCGGGATCTTGGTGTAGAACATCCCGAACATCAGGCGGTTGTTCGGCCGCGCGGAATAGGCGGGAGCCAGCGGCTGGGCCGGGCGGACCGAGGCGCTCGGATCGGCCGGCGCGTTGTCGACGCCCCACATCGCGCGCATGCGCTCCTGCCAGGTCGTCGGCTGTTGCTGCTGCTGCTGCTGTCGTGCGACCGGACGGCGCACCGGCCGCGCCTGCGGCTTCGCGCCTGCGGCGGGAGCCGGATCGACCGCCGCACGCCCCGGAGGCATCGCCGCGGGCGAGACCTGCTGTGGAACGGAGCCAGCGGCCGGAGCGGTCACAGCCGGACTGGCGGCGGCATGGCGGGTTTCGGCGGTCTGGGCGGAGGCCTGGGCCGTGACGACAGCGAGCACCGAAAAGCTGAGAAAGACCTGCAATTTCATGGATATTTCCTTCGACGCCCCCGCCGATGAGGGGCGGACATTATCCGCGTCACCGCACTGCACTAGTGCACGGAAGCCACAACTGACCCCGAACGGCCACGCATTGAAAAGCCGCCGAATACCGCCTGAGTCGCGGGGAACTATCCACAATTTTCGCGCAGCACCCGCAGGAACAACGTGAGCGCATGCGACGGCGGGGCCGTGCGCGTCATCACCCCGACCCAAGGCAGCCGCTCGCCCAGATCGAACGGCAGGATCGCGAGCGCACGGCCGGCGTTGTAGGCAGCCGCGGCCGCGTCGGGCATCACGCCGATCATGTCGGAGGAGCGCATCAGCTCGTAGTTGAGGCGGATCGACGTCGATTCCACCAGCGGGACCGGCGCCGCGATTCCGGCCGTGGCGAAGATGCCATCGATGACGCTTCGGATCGGCGCGCCCGGCTGCGGCAGCACCCATGGGAAGCCTGCGAGTTGTTCCGGCGTCACGCGCTTGCGCGCGGCCAGCGGATGCCCGCGGCGCGCGACAATCCTTGTGGGCAGTCGCGTCAGCTTTTCGGCCTGGATATCCCTGCCGTCGGCACCGGAATCGAGCCGGCCGATAACGCAATCGATCTCGCCGCGCCGCAGCTGGTCGAGCAGCGCTGCGCTGGTGCCTTCCTGCACGCGGATGCGCAGCGCGGGAGCGACCTTGCGCAGCGCCATCAGGCTTTGCGGCAGCAGCGCGCTCTCCACCACCGGCAAGGCGCCGATGCGCAGCTCACCCATCGTGCCGTGACGGATCGCAGCCACCTCGTCACGCGCTCGCTCAATATCTTTGCGGAGATATTCGGCCCGGACGGCGAGTGCGTGGCCGCACTCCGTGAGCGTGACGCCGCGCTTGGTACGGTCGAAGAGCGGGGCGCCGAACATCGTCTCCAGTTCGCGGACCAGCTTGGAAATCGCGGGCTGGGTCAGATGGACCCGCTGCGCGGCGCGCTGCATAGAGCCTTCGGCCGCGACTGCGAGCAGCACGTCCAGATGGCGGATCCGCAGGGTCGAGGACATCGCCGATATTCCTTCTGGTTATCAGCCGATATCAGAATGCGATTTCTGTTTATCACCGTCCCCGGTCATAATGGAAGCAACAGGAGGGCTAGCCATGCGGATCGTGATGCTCGGGACCGGCGCGGCGTTACCCGATCCCGATCGCTGCCACACCTCGATCCTGATCACGCTCGACAGCGGCCGCCACCTGATGCTCGATTGCGGGCACGGCGCGACCCGCCAGTTGATACGCGCCGACGTCAACCCGGCCGAGGTCGGCGACCTTTTCCTCACCCACCTGCATCACGATCACGTCTGCGAATTGCCGTTCTTCGTGATCTCGGGCTGGATCCTCAGTCGTGTCGGCGCGCTCAACATCTACGGTCCCGACGGCACGAAAAAGATGGTGAGCCATCTGTTCGAGAACGGTGCCTTCGATGCCGACATCCGCGCGCGCGGCGCCTATCCGGCGCGGCAGGCCAATATGGAAGCGATCCGTCCGCAGGTGACGGAATACGGCGAGGGCGTGGTGTTCGAGGACAAGGAGATACGCGTCACTGCCGCGCTGATGGATCACATTCCGGCCGAGATCTCGCCCTGCTACGGCTTCCGGATCGAAGCCGAGGGCAAAGTGGTGGTGTTCTCCGGCGATACCGCGCCCTGCGACAACATCCTGACGCTATCGCGCGGCGCCGACCTGCTGATCCACGAATGCACCTTCACCGAGGCTTTCATCGAGCATCGGCGGCAGTCAAAGGTCGGCACCTTCTCGCATACCAGCCCGCATGACCTCGGCCGGCTCGCGGTCGAAGCCGGCGTGAAGCAGGTGGTCGCCACTCATATCGGGCACGTCGACTCTCTCAGCCCGGTGCTGAAACGCGCCGCGGTCAAGCATCTGCCGGTCGACCTGATGGGGCCGCATCAGATCGACGCCTTCGTTTCGGAAATCCGCAGCGTGTACCGGGGCCCGCTGCAGATCGCCCATGACCTGATGCGCATCGACCTGTGACCGGAGACACGCCATGACCCGACTGACCCGACGCGCCTTCCTTGCCACCGCGGCGGCAGCCGCAGCGGTCGCGCCGCGTGGTGCCTTTGCCGCGTTCCCCGATCGGCCGATCACGATCATCATTCCTTACGCCGCCGGCGGAGCGGGAGACGTGATTGCGCGCCTGATTTCCGATCCGATCGAGAAGAAACTCGGCCAGCCACTGGTGATCGATTCCCGTGCCGGGGGTGGGGGCATGATCGGGGCCAAGGCCGTCGCCGGCGCCGCGCCCGACGGTCACACACTGATGATGGGTGCGACCAACAATTTCGTCAGCAACCAGTTCATGTTTCCGAAGACCAGCTTCGATCCGCTGACCGAGTTTGTGCCGATCACGCGGGTCGCGGTGGTGCCGTCGGTGATGTACATGAACCCGTCGGTACCGGTGAAGACGCTGGGCGAGTTCGTCGAATACGCGAAAAAGAATCCGGGCAAGCTCAGCTATTCGTCGCCGAGCGTCGGCACCGCGCCGCATCTAGCGATCGAGCGGTTGAAGCAACTGACCGGAATCGAACTGGTGCATGTGCCGTATCGTGGCGCGCCGCCGGCGATGCAGGCGCTGATCACCGGTGACGTGCAGCTTTATCTCGCCGGCTGGGGCGTCGGGCGTGCGTTCGTTGAATCCGGCAAGGCGAAAGCGCTTGCGGTCGCCTCGGAGCAGCGCCTGCCCAATATTCCGGATGTGCCGACGGCAGGAGAAAGCGGCGTGCCGGGTTTCGTCGCCGAAAACTGGTGGGGATTGGCCGCACCGAAAGGCACGCCGCAGGCCACCATCGATACGATCCATGCCGCAGTGAAGGCGGCGTTGCAGGACGCGGCCGTCGCGAAGAAACTCGAAGAGCTTGGTTTCCTGCCGGGCGGCGAGACGCCGGCGCAATTTGCGAAGAACGCCAGGGCCGAGGCCGAGATCTGGCGCGAGACCGTCGCCAAGGGCAAGCTCGCGGTGGACTGAGCGAGCAGTCAGGCCGGATTGCGGAATTCCGGCCCGTTCCATTCCGTGGAAACGCGAACGCGGCCGTCCTTGATGTCGGCCGCGAGCGCTTCGACCTTCTTGCGCACGTCATCGCTCACCGAAGGCGAGAGCGCGAGCCGCACGGCGTCCGGCCGGTCCAGTCCGATTCTCACGACGCTGTTGGTCTTCACGCCGGCGCCCTTGAGGTCCTCGGCCGCCCGCAGCAGTGCGATGCCGGAATTCGCAACCGCCGAGCCGATGAACACGTCCGGGTCTACGCTGGTCCAATCGCGCACATTGCCGATCTGCTTTGCGCCGCCGTCGCGGCAAGCCTCGATCGCGCCCGTTCGGCCAGCATTGAGCATCGTGAAGATGATGTCCGCCTTGGCGGCGATCATGGCGGCTGCGACACGCTTCGACAGTGCGTTATCGTCCTGGTTGCCGGAGAAATTTGTCAGAAGTTGCACCTTCGGGTCGGCATGCGCGATGCCGTTGGCGTAGGCGGCGCGACCCTTCAGGCCGGGAACGACGCGAATTCCGGACATGTGACCGACGATGCCGGTCCTGGTGCTCCAGGCCGCGAGAGCACCGGCCAGGAAGGCGGAGTCCTCCTGCAGCACCTCGTAGCTCGCAAGATTGGTCCCGGTTACGTTGCCCTGCGTGACCACAAACCTGGTATCGGGAAATTCCGCGGCGACCAGCTTTGCGGCTTCGTTGTTCTGGCCGCCATGAGCGACCACCATCTCGGCGCCGCTGCGCGCGAGTTCGCGCAAGGCGGCGAGCAAGAGCTCTCGCTCGGGCCGCACGCCCTCGCGCCAGCCGATGTCGACGCCAAGCTTGTCCCGCGCCACCAAAAGCCCGCGATATCCGGATTCCATGAATCCGCCGTCGGAAATGCTTCCGGCGAACAGCGCAACGATCTTGAGCTTGGATTTTGCGAGGCCCGACTGTGCCGGCGCACGGGTGGCCAGCAGGCTACCGCCCAGGCCGGCCGCAAGTCCCATCAGACGCCGGCGACTGATCCGGTTTGGCATGACCTCGTCACTCCCCCCGATGCGGGCACGCGGATGCAGGGCACAAGTGCAGAGACGACATGCCGCGCATGGGGCGGCATGGAACGCAGCGCTTAGTCTTCCTCGGGCTTCGTTCCGCCGATCTTCTTCAGCTTGGCGAATACCGACGCCACGTCGGCGTCTTCCTGCGACTTGGCGCTGGCCGCCGCAGCCCGGCTGTCCTCATAGACCGGCTCATGGTCCGGTGCGGTCGTCACCGAGGCCGGCAGCAGCGTAACCCGCTCGTGCTCGGACGGGGCCGGCTTTTCCTTGGCGGCCTTGGCGACCTGCATGTCGAGATCGATCTGCGAGCACAGGCCGAGCGTGACCGGATCGAGCGGGCTCAGGTTAGCGGCATTCCAGTGGCTGCGCTCGCGGATGCTCTGGATCGTCGACTTGGTGGTGCCGACCAGCCGCATGATCTGGCTATCCTTGAGTTCCGGGTGATTGCGGATCAGCCACAGGATCGCGTTGGGCCGGTCCTGACGGCGCGACACCGGGGTGTAGCGCGGGCCGCGCTTGGTCTTCTGCTCGGGAACCCGCACCTTGCGGTCGGCGAGATGCAGCCGGCGTGTCTTGTTCTGCTCGGCCAGCTCGATTTCCTCGCGGGTCAACTGGCCGGTCTGGATCGGGTCGAGGCCCTTGATGCCCTGTGCAGAATCGCCGTCGGCAATCGCCTTGATTTCGAGCGGATGCAATTTGCAGAACTCGGCGATCTGATCGAACGACAGCGCGGTGTTCTCGACCAGCCACACGGCGGTGGCCTTCGGCATCAGCGGCGCTTCCTGCATGGCAAAATTCTCCTTCACGCTCCGCCCGCCCGGTCAGGGCGCATTTGGACGGCGAAGCAGGTCGTCATCGGGGATGACAGGAATAACGCGAATATAGGCCGTGGAGCGCGACGGGGCAACCTGTCGCAGGCGGGGGATCAGCAGCCGCGGCAGATATCCATCACCCGTTTCAGCCGGGCGTCCTCACGCCGCTCCTTCTCCCACCACTGGTCGGAAAAGGGCTTGTCGGCCTCATTCTGCACCGAGCTGCGGGATCCGGTGGTGCTGGAGACGCTATCCACCCGCTCGATCGCGGTCGGTCGGGTGCGCGCCACGGCGCGGGTCGGTGCCCCCGGAGGCAGCGGCTCGGCATACCGGCGCTCAACCAGATTGCCCCGCGGCGTTTGCGCCAGCCGGCGCGCGGAGGGTCCGGTTCCATCGAGGAACACTTCGTCGGCGAGGGCGTGGTGCGGGATCGGCTGGCCCGTGGCGTTTTCCACCTGATAGCCGCTGCCGCTGCTGACGCATCCGGCCAGCGCTACGGCCAAAGCCGCGACCGCCAGCACATTCATGTGGATTGACATCATGCCCAACGCCCCGGTCCGCCCGGACTATTCAACTAACATAGCCTTACTTTGGCGTTAAGTCGAATGCTGTGCCTTGACTTCCCGGGGCGGCCGCCCCCATGTCCACGGGACAGTTCCGATGAAAAATGCGCCGATGATGGGCCCAACCGGCTTTCCCGGCGGCGACAAGCCGCCGCTTCGGGTGATTCTCTGCTCACCGCGCGGTTTCTGCGCGGGCGTGGTGCGAGCCATCGATTCGGTGGAGCGTACGCTCGCGCTGTACGGCCCGCCGGTCTATGTCCGGCACGAGATCGTGCACAATCGCTATGTGGTCGACAGCCTGAAGGCCAAGGGCGCGATTTTCGTCGAGGAACTGGATGAGATCCCCGACACGACCGCGCCGGTGGTGTTCTCCGCGCATGGCGTGCCGAAATCCGTTCCCGAGAACGCCAGGTCCCGCAATTTCATCACCCTGGACGCCACCTGTCCGCTGGTGACCAAGGTTCACCGCGAAGCGGAGATCCATTTCCGCCGCGGCCGGGAGATCGTGCTGATCGGGCATGCCGGTCACCCGGAGGTGGTCGGCACCATGGGCCAGTTGCCGCAAGGCACGATCACGCTGGTTGAATCGCCGGATGATGCGCGCAGCTTCGTACCCAGGGACGAGACCAACCTCGCCTATGTGACCCAGACCACGCTGTCGGTCGCCGACGCCGCCGAACTCGTGGAAATCCTGAAGGCGCGCTTCCCCGCAATCGTCGGACCGCACAAGGACGACATCTGCTACGCCACCACCAATCGTCAGGAGGCGGTGAAGCTGGTGGCGCCACTGGTCGATGCGATGGTGGTGGTCGGTGCGCCGAATTCGTCCAATTCGCAGCGGCTGAAGGAAGTCGCCGAGCGCGCCGGCTGCCCTTATGCGGTGCTGGTGCAGCGCGCCGCCGATATCGACTGGAGCCGTTTCCAGACTCTTGCATCGCTGGGTGTCACCGCCGGCGCTTCGGCGCCGGAAGTGCTGGTCGAGGAAGTGCTGGATGCGTTTTCCGAACGCTATGCGCTGAACGTCGAAACCATGTCGGCTGCCGACGAACACGTGTTCTTCCCGCTGCCGCGCCCGTTGCGCACCGAAGCAGCGGAGTAGGCGGTGGCGGTCTATACCGATGTCCCGGCCGAAGAGCTGGATGCATTTCTCGCCCGCTACGAGATCGGCAAGCTGTTGTCCTACAAGGGCATTGCCGAAGGCGTGCAGAACTCGAACTTCCTGCTGCATACCGATGCCGGCTATTTCATCCTGACGCTGTATGAGCGGCTGGTCGAGGTCGCGGATATTCCGTTCTTCATCGGCCTGATGGAGCATCTGGCGCTGCGCGGCATCAATTGCCCGCAGCCGGTGCGGATGCGCGACGGCAACACGCTCGGCACGTTATGCGGCCGGGCCGCGGCGATCGTGACCTTTCTCGATGGCGTATGGATGCGCCGCGTCGAGGCCCGGCACTGCACCGCGGTGGGCGAGGCGCTGGCGAAGCTGCATCTCGCCGGTGCCGACTT
This sequence comes from uncultured Hyphomicrobiales bacterium, assembly GCA_964641065.1. Lineage (GTDB taxonomy): Bacteria > Pseudomonadota > Alphaproteobacteria > Rhizobiales > Xanthobacteraceae > Pseudorhodoplanes. The sequence goes on from CAZXJZ010000018.1 coordinate 16,886, forward strand.
CCAAGGTCATCGGGTCAATGCGCTGTCGGTGCCGAAGCTGCGTCCGCTGTTTGAATCCTGCGCCGACCGCATCGACACCATCCAGCACGGCATGCTCGCAGCGATCCGCGACGAACTCGATTTTCTCGAGGGCGCATGGCCGCATGGATTGCCGGAAGGCGTGATCCATGCCGACCTGTTTCCGGACAACGTGTTCTTTCTCGGCGAGCGGCTGTCCGGGCTGATCGACTTCTATTTCGCCTGCAACGACATGTTCGCCTATGACGTCGCGATCTGCCTCAACGCCTGGTGCTTCGAGAACGATCATTCCTATAACGTCACCAAGGGCCGGACGCTGCTCCAGGCCTATGCCAAGGCGCGGCCGCTGACCGACGCCGAACTTAACGCGCTGCCGCTGCTGGCGCGCGGCGCGGCGCTGCGCTTTCTCGCAACCCGGGTGGTCGACTGGCTGGACGTGCCGCCCGGCGCGCTGGTGCGGCCGAAGGCGCCGCAGGAATATTTCCGCAAGCTGCGCTTCCACCAGCATGTGAAGAGCGTCGACGACTACGGCATCAAGGCCCGAGAGCTGGCGTAAGGCCTGCCGGAAGCCGGCGGGTGCTCTTGGGCGTCGACGGCCGAGCCCGCCGCCGATCCGAATTGTTCCAAAACCCGAAGTTGTTGTACACGATTGGTGACCTTCGGCGTCTGACCCGAGGGCCGGCGCAAACATTTCCTCCGGCGAAATCACGTCGCAGCGAAGCGAACAGCCCTCGACGGTCCGGATGCAATGATCGGCGCTTCGAAAATCTGCGTTGTGCTGCCGGCCTATAATGCAGCCCGGACGCTCGAGAGAACGGTCAGGGAGATACCGACCGATATTGTCGACGACATCATTCTCGTCGACGACGCCAGCACGGACGAAACCGCCAGGCTCGCTCACGAACTCGGCCTGTTCACCTTTGTCCACGACGGCAACAAGGGCTACGGCGCAAACCAGAAGACGTGTTACCGGCTGGCCCTGGCCAGGGGTGCGGATATCGTGATCATGCTGCATCCGGACTATCAGTACAGTCCCGAGCTTTTGCATCCGATCGCGCTGCTGCTTTCATCGGGCTATTTCGACGTCGTGCTGGGCTCGCGGATCTTGGGCGTCGGCGCGCTGGCCGGAGGGATGCCGCTCTACAAATACATCTTCAATCGTGTGCTGACCTTGATCCAGAATGTTCTGATGGGGCACAAATTGTCAGAATATCACACCGGCTATCGCGGATTTACCCGCGCGGTCATTGAAGACATTCCTCTCGATGGCAATTCCGACGATTTCGTTTTCGACAACCAGATGCTCTCGCAGATCATTTATCGCGGATTTCGTGTTGGAGAAATTTCATGTCCGACACGATATTTTCCCGAGGCTTCATCGATCGATTTCCGGCGCAGCGTAACCTACGGCTTCGGCGTACTGAAAACGGCTGTTCAGTTTCGGCTGTCCTGCTGCGGGCTCGATCGAGGCACCGTGTTTGAAGGCTTGAAGCGCCGCAGGTCAGTCGGTGCGCCGGACGCAGGGGCGCACCTTTGACCCGTTACGGCTCGCGAGGGCCTGTGGCCCTGTGGTCGATCCAGCAAGACGACAGCGCTGGATCGACATGACGGCTCCGGCGCAAAGTGCGGATGTCGCCACGACGCGGGATTGGTCGCGCTGGCAGCCGGACAGGATTTCCGGCGCATTGATCGTATATCTGGTTCTCGCGCTGTCGCTTGCGATTTTTTTCCGGCTGACGCTGTTCAGCGGCTTTGGCTGGCTGTTCGGCGACACTCTGGACAGCATGATCGAAAACGCCATTCTCGAGCATTGGTACAATGTGTGGCGGGGAAGGGCCGATTGGCATACGACAAACTATTATTTTCCCCATCGCTTCACCCTCGGTTACAACGACGGTTACCTCTATTACGGCATCGTCTATTCGCTGTTTCGATTTGCCGGGTTCGACGCATTCCTGTCGTCGGAATTGCTGAACATCGTTCTGCGGGCCGTCGGCTTCCTTGCATTTTTTGCATTCGCGCGGCGCGCTGTCGGCCTTCCGTTTCTCTGGTCGTTGCTCGGCGCCGCGTTGTTCACGCTGCACACTGCGATGTATTGGCGAATGCTGTCGCCGCAATTGCTGACCGTCGGTTTCGCGCCGCTGCTGGCGCTGTTGGTCGTGCAGTCCTGCCGCACATTCATTGCCGGCCACTTTTTGCGCGGCTTCGCCTGGGGCGCCCTGGCGGCGATTTTCTTCGCCGGCTGGCTTCTGACGACGTTCTACATGGCGTGGTTTTTCGCCTTCTTCGCCGCGGCGTTCGTGTGTGTCGCCGTGGCGACGTCGCGGTTTCTTCCGATCCTGCCGGACTTGAAATTGCTCGCACGTCATTGGCGTGCCATCGCGGCAATCGGCGTTGTCTTCGCGTGTGCAGTCGTGCCGTTCCTGTATCTCTATCTTCCGAAGGCCAGCGAGACCGGCCAGCATCCGTTTGAGACCATCGCCCTTTATTCTCCGTCCGTAATCGATACGTTTCACGTCGGCGAATACAATCTTGTTTGGGGCTGGCTCGATCGGCAGGTTCACGACTGGCTGAGGCCCGGTTTCCCGTTATTCAGCGAAAGGACCACGGGTTTCCCGTTGGCTCTCCTGTTGCTTTGGGCGATTGCGTGCCTCTGGCTCATGCGTCGTCCGATACGCGAACGGCATCCCTGGCTGGTGATCCTGGCGCTGACGACAGCCGTAACCTGGATGCTGAATCTGCATTATGGCTCGTGGACCGCTTGGTACTACGTGTGGCTGCTGGTTCCTGGCGCGAAGGCCGTCAGGATCGTTGCGCGATATCAGATATTCCTTGCCTTTCCGGTCATCGTGATCGCGATGGCGTTCCTGGCCAGTATTCGCTGGACGCCGTCGCGGGTCTGGTTGTTGTCGATCCTGTCGGCGCTGCTGCTTCTCGAACAGGTCAATTTTGTTCGGACACACCTGATCGATCGGCCGCACGAACTGGCGATCTTGCGCCGGTTCGTGGCTCCGCCCGCCGGGTGCCGGTCGTTTTTTGCGGTTGGGAAACGGCCTGGCGGGATGCTGCTGAATGCCGAGTTTGACGCCGCCTACAATCCCTACGCGCTGGGCATGCTGGTCGCCGAAACACTCGGAATTCCAACCATCAACGGCATAACGGCCTTTTTTCCGCCCGATGCGAATCTGGGCCGTTCCGACAACCCGGATTATCTCTCGCGTGTCGCCCGGTATGTGGAGCGGCACAAGCTTGAAGGCGTGTGCGGCCTGGACATGAGGTCCGGCGAGTGGCTGCCCGCTTCGATTCTCGATGGAAAAGTGCCGCCGCTTCGGACCGGAGGGGGCTGACCGGGCAACAAGGCGGGGACAGGCCGGTACGATCTGAAAAATGGCTGGCATCCCGGCTTGTCAGCCGCCATGAAGCGTCGCCGATGAACGATTGCAGGGACTGGGGTTCAGTTCTCTCGTAGTCGATCGACGGTGATGTTCGTGCCGCTGATCCAGCCCTTTTGAGACATCCGCTCCCATGAGTCTGCCTCACGTTGTTGTTCACACCGACGGTGCCTGTTCGGGCAATCCCGGCCCCGGCGGCTGGGGCGCGATCCTGCAGTCCGGCGGCAAGACCAAGGAATTGAAGGGCGGCGAGGCGCACACCACCAACAATCGCATGGAGCTGATGGCGGCGATCTCGGCGCTGGAAGCGCTGACCAAGCCGTGCCGCGTCGACCTCTATACCGACAGCCAGTATGTGCGGAACGGCATCTCGGCCTGGATCCATGGCTGGAAGAAGAACGGCTGGCGCACCGCCGACAAGAAGCCGGTGAAGAATGTCGATCTGTGGCAGCAGCTCGATGCAGCGCTCGCGCGGCATGAGGTGACGTGGCACTGGGTCAAGGGCCATGCCGGGCATGACCTGAACGAACGCGCGGATGAATTGGCCCGCGCGGGGATCGCGGAACTGCGGCTGAAGAAATAGGTCAAGCGAACGGCTCTTGGTTCAGCGGCCTTTCGGCATTTGTGTGAGCAGCTGATTCATCGTCGTCTTCTCGCGCGAGAGCACAAAAGGAACCGGCGTTTTCTTTGCCAGCCCAAAAACGTCGCCCTGACGTTGTTCGACGAGTGTAGCTTCCAATTTCGAGGCGGCTGCGCACTCCCACTCGTCCCCCTTGCTCCCTGTGGCGGGATTAAAGGTGTTGGGGCCGTATTTGAAGCAGAGTTTGCCGTATGGAAGCATTGTGGTTTCGGCACCTCTTACGGTCATGCCGACGCGATCTTCGCAGGCGCGCCATTCTCCTTTCAGGACCGCCGGGTTTCCTGGATACCACAAGTAAATTTGGCCATTGGCTGTGCTGAAGCTGATTTGATTGCCGTGTTTGGGATCGTGCGAGTATCGCGTCGTATTATGCCGTTTGGCGGCGGCTTGCGTCATCGAGATGGAGAACTGATCCACGATCGTGCGACCGGTCGGCGATTTGCGCAGTGTATCCAGGAATGCAGATCTTTCCGCGGCCGTCATGTCGCGACCGTGTCGGCGCGGAATGTTGCTCCCTCGGTGCGGAGGGCAGACAGATGCCGTCGGCGATGTGCTTCGAACGGGAGCCCTCATTTCTTGCGAAAAAGCCGGGCCGCCATTGATGATCAGGAGGGTTGTTAGACCCAGGCAGCATTCGCGAGCCAATGAGTAGCGCATGGTCAGAACGATTTTGCGATTGTATCGATTGATTTCAACTTGCCGTCAGCGATCGAAACACAATACAGGCCATGACTGATTTTGTCGCCGTGCTGGGCTCGCAGCCTGCGGTCATAGTCAGCCAAGATCGACCGGCATGTCGTCGGAGAGGCAAGGGCCTTGAAAGCATTTTCGACAACAAGCGAGTTGCTCGGGAAAATCATCAAGGGAATGACGCCGGTCACGCCGGGATAGGTTCTTGCCAATTGATGCGAGACTTCGTCAACGGAGCGTGCCCTGGTGGTCACGTTACGGCGAGGCTCGCCAAGTTTGGAGATAATGTCATTACTGAAGGCCGGACCGGTCGGCAGCATCGGGATCAAAACAATAGCGGCCAGTAAGCTCAAGGGGCGGATTGCCGTCCCCTTTTGGCGCTGCGGCGCGTTGTATCCTGCAGGTCTTGCCATTGGCTTGCGATGAACGAAAACTGGCGTTGAGGTGTTTTTTTGCAAGATCAACAGGCGCGAGCCGGTCAAGCCGGCTCGCGCCTGTTTCAGAAGCCTCGCCCCACAAAGTTGGGGGCCGGCCAAAGGCTACAGCGACTTCAGCAGCGCCTCGGCGCCGGACGCGTCGGCCTTGCCGGGGGAATCCTCGATCGCCAGCGACTTCACCACGCCGTCATCCACCACCATGCAATAGCGCTTGGAGCGGATGCCGAGGCCGCCAGCCGATGCATCCAGGTCGAGGCCGGTGGCTTTGGCGAAATCGGCGCTGCCATCGGCCAGGAATTCGATATCGTCGGAGCCAGCCGCGGTCTTCCATGCGCCCATCACGAACGGATCGTTGACGGCGGTCACCGCGATCGCGTCGATGCCCTTGGCCTTGATGGCCGCGGCATTGCTAACGAAGCCGGGCAGGTGGTTCTTGGTGCAGGTCGGGGTGAAGGCGCCGGGGACGGCGAACAGCACGACCTTCTTGCCCTTGAATACCTCGTCGGTGGTTTTCGGCTTCGGTCCGTCCGCGGTCATGACGCGAAAGGTGGTGCTGGGCAATGTGTCGCCGACCTTGATGGTCATGGTGGTCCTCTTCGATTGTCACGTGGTTTGAGCGCGGCGCGAACCGGCCGCGCGGAAGGGCGCCGCAGAGCAGGCGTGGCAAAATAGGCCGGGCGGTGGCGTTAGTCGAGCCGGAAGGTCGTCTCGATCGCGTCGGGGCCGGCGACCGCAGTCACCTTCAGGGTGGCGCCGTTGGCGTTCGCCCCCGGGGGCAGCCCGTCCAGGGCGAAGGCGAAGCGCTGCAGGCCCGCCGGCGCGCCTTCGACCTTGTCGGGGACCGGCAGCGCCCAATCCGCAGTCGGACCTTCCGCAAACACTGCGACCGGGCTGCCGTCCGGTGCGGCGATATCGACCAGCACCCGCGCGGGCTTGGCGCCATTGTCGCGGTGCACCGCCTTGACCGAGAGGCTCGCGTCGGCGCCAAGAGGCTGCGCGCGCGGGACTGCCTGTTCGGCCTTGGCGATGATTGAGTCTGCGTTGGCGCCGCCCTTGATCGTCAGTTCGCCCCTGGCCTGAACCGGGATGCAGACCTTCTCGCAGATCGCGTAATCGAGGGTGAGGCGCAGCACCACCGGTTTGCCGGCATCCTTGGGCTCGATGCTGAGCGGGAACAGCACATTGTCGCGATAGCCGATGAAGCTGCCATCGGCGTCGGTGAAACGCTGCGGCGCGGGCCAGGCCACTTGCACGGATTTCAGATTTTCGGATTTGTCGAAATCGAAATGTGGCGGAACGCCGGAATCGCCGGGATAGCGCCAATAGGTTTTCCAGCCGGGGGCGAGACGAATTTCGACGCCGGCGCGCAGCGCGGAAGCACCGTCCGCGACCTTGGTTCCGCCCGCGACAACGCGCATCGCGGCGCGCGTATCGCCGTGCCACGCCGACATGTCGGCGCGGGCCTGCGGCATCGGCGCCAAACCGATCGTGATGGCCGCGAGGCTGATTGTGGCAGCAACGGGCAGGCGGATTGAGGCAATGGGCATGGCAACGATCTAGGCGTTTGGCGCGTTGAGCACCACTGAATTCACCGTGAGCTTGGGCCAAACTTCCCTTTCACAAGGCGGCGTGAAGGGGTTAACCTTGGATACATGAAGATTCCGAAGAAGGGACCGGGGCGGAAGTCACAGGGTGGCGAGCCATCGGCACGCGGCTACCTCGACGGCCAGATGCTGATCGCGTCGCCATCGATGAGCGACGACCGCTTCGCAAAGACGCTGGTCTACATCTGCGCGCATTCTCCGGAAGGCGCGATGGGTATCGTCGTCAACCAGCCGGCCAACAACATCAAGTTTCCCGATCTGCTGGTGCAGCTCAACGTGGTGCCCGACGGCGATGCCATCCAGGTTGCGACCCGGCATGACGATGTCATCGTACTGAAGGGCGGCCCGGTCGAAACCGGGCGCGGCTTCGTGCTGCATTCGGCCGATTTCTTCATCGAGAATTCGACGTTGCCGATCGACGACGGAATCTGTCTCACCGCGACCATCGATATCCTGAAGGCAATCGCGACCGGTGACGGTCCGGCGAGCGCGATCCTCGCACTGGGTTATGCCGGCTGGGCGCCGGGGCAGCTCGAACAGGAAATCCAGAATAACGGCTGGCTGCATTGCGCGGCCGATCCCGAACTGATCTTCGGCGAGCCCGAGCGCAAATACGAGAAGGCCATGCGCAAGCTCGGCATTGCGCCGGGCATGCTGTCGAGCGAAGCCGGCCACGCCTAGCCGGCCGCGAAAAGGCTATCGCGCCAGCTCCATGCGATCGCCGGACAGCATCTTGGTCGCAGCTTCCGCTGTCATCGGCTGGCCGAAAACGAAGCCCTGCGCGTATTCGCAGCCCATGTGATAGAGCTCGACCGCATCCGAATCCGTTTCGGCTCCTTCGGCCACCGTTTCCATGCCGAGATCGTGCGCGAGCGCGATGATCGAGCGCAGGATCACCGGACGCGTGCCCTTGGCGCTCATGCGCACGAAGGACTGGTCGATCTTGATGGTGTCGAACGGAAAACGCTGCAGATAGGACAGCGAGGAATGTCCGGTGCCGAAATCGTCGAGCGCCAGCCCCGCGCCGAGCTCGCGCAGCCGCGACAGGATCTGCGCGGCGTGTTCGGGGTTTTCCATCACCACGGATTCGGTCAGTTCGAGTTTCAGCGTGCCGCGCATGACCGACGAGCGCGCCAGCACGGTCCGCACGTCGCCGATAAGATCCTGCCGCAGCAACTGCTTCGATGAGACGTTGACGCTCGCGAACAGGCTTTCCTGCGCGCGCAAGGTACGCTGCCAGATGCTCAGTTGCCGCGCCGTGCGTTCGAGCACGAACATGCCGAGATCGACGATCAGTCCGATCTCTTCGGCGATGGTGATGAATTCGGCCGGCGACATGCGGCCGAGCTTCGGGTGCTCCCAACGGGACAAGGCTTCGAAGCCGGCGATGGTGCGATCTTCCAGCCGCACGATCGGCTGGTACATGATCTTGATTTCTTCCCGCTCGATCGCGCGCCGCAATTCGGCTTCGAGCGTCAGGCGGTCGGACTTGCGCGCCCGCATCGCCGCCTTGAAAACCTCGATGCGATCACCGCCGATGCGCTTCGAATGATACATCGCAAGCTCGGCGTCTTTCAGGATCTCCTCGGTGCGCGAGGACTGGCTGTCGGCCAGGCAAAGTCCGATCGACGCCGTCACGAAGATTTCGCGATCGTTGAAAGTAATCGGCGCGCGGATCGTGCGGCGGATGTTTTCCGCAAAGGCGATGATGCGGCCCGGGTCGCGTTCGGACAAAAGGATCAGCGCGAACTGATCGCCCGACAGCCGGGCGAGCGTGTCCTGCGGCTTCAGCAGGCGCGCAAGGCGACGAGCCAGCGTCAGCAGGATCGAGTCACCGACGGCCATGCCGACGGAATCGTTGACTTGCTTGAACCGGTCGAGGTCGATCACGATCACGGTTGGCCGCATCGCCGGATCGCTCTTGGCGAATGCCAGCACGGCTTCGAAACGATCGAGGAACAACTGACGGTTCGGCAGCCCGGTCAGGTTGTCATGCACGGCGTCGTGCAGCAGCCGCTCTTCGGCAGTCTTGAATTCGGTCACGTCGGTGAGCGTGCCGACGAGCCGCACCACCTCGCCATCGGAGCCGACAACCGGCCGCGCTTTCAGCGTGAACCACAGAAAATGTCCGTCCGGCGTGCGCAGCCGGAAATCCTCCATCAGCCGGCCGCGGCGCTGTTCGATCACGCTGTCGAGGGTGGCGCGGAAGCGGTCGCGGTCGAGCGGATGCAGAACGTCGAGCCATTTGGCCGCGGAGCCTTCCAGCGCGCCGCGCTTGAGCCCCAGCATCGCCTCGGTTTCGGGGCTGGTGTAAACTTTGTCGGAGGAGACATCCCAGTCCCAGATCATGTCGCCGGCGCCGGTCAGCGCCAGCGCACGGCGCTCCACATCGGTGACGATGCCGTGCGTGATCGAACCGGCAAAGGCGTGCTGCATCACCGTAAAGCCGATCAGCATCACGATCAGCACCAGACCGCCCAGCAGAGCAGGGCCGACGATATCGTTGGTGACGAGGCCGGCAATGGTCAGGCCGGCGGCGATCGTCCAGATGCAAAGCAGGAACCAGGTCGGGATCAACAGCACGGCGCGGTCGAAGCCTTGGGTCGACAAGAGCACGACCACGGCGAAGCCAAGGAAGGCAACGCCGAGAAGCGAGAAGCGCGCGATGCCGGATGCGACCGCCGGATCGTAGAGCGCGACCGCGATCAGTGCGGCGAGGCCACCGAGCCAGGCGATGGTGATATGCGCATAGCGTACGTGCCAGCGGCTGAGATTGAGATAGGCGAACAGGAACACGAGCAGGGTCGCGGCCAGCACGCATTCGCCGATCGCGCGCCAGATGCGCTCGGCGCCCGCCGACATGTCGAACACCTTGCCCCAGAAGCCGAAATCGATGCCGATATAGACCAGCACCGCCCAGCCGAGCGCGGCGGCGGCGGGGAACATAACCGAGCCCTTGACCACGAACAGAATGGTCAGGAACAGCGCGAGCAGCCCGGAAATGCCGATGACGATGCCGTAATACAGCGTGAAGGAATTGATCTTGTCCTTGTACGCATCGGGCTCCCACAGATAGAGCTGCGGCAGCTTGTCGGAACGCAATTCCAGCACATAGGTGATGACCGAGCCGGGATCGAGCGTGATGCGGAACACGTCGGCGGTGGCGGAATCCTGTCGCTCCGGGCGTTCGCCCGCGCTGGGGGTCACCGTCACGACGCGCGACAGGCCCAGATCGGGCCAGAACAGTCCGGACCCCACCATGCGATAATGCGGCACGACGATCAGGCGGTCGATCTGCTCGTCGCCGGTATTGGCCAGCGCGAACACCGCCCATGAATTCCCGGCCTCGCGCCCGCGCACCTCGATGCGGCGCACGATGCCGTCGGGGCCGGGCGCGGTGGACACCTGGACGCGGTCGCCATCGGTCTTGGGACGTTCGGCAGCAAGGGTGAGATCGATCGCTGGGGCGTCGGTTCTCACATTAACGGCGTCGACCGCGCGGGCGGAGTCCAGCCCGGTCCACAATGCCGCGCAGGCAAGCGCCAGCGCAGCGGCGCCGTGTGACACATGGTGCCAAAAGCCCGCTGGCCGTCGCGTCTTGGTGGTGGTTGCGCGGCGTCCCGACAAGTTCCCCGTCCTGTAGAGGTACCAAAGTCCGACGTTTACGCCGTTTTCGGGGCGCGGCCGGAGACAGCGGTCTCCTTATACGGGGTTAGCGCTGCCGATGGGAAGAGCAGCGCAGGACAGCGGGATTCCGCACCGACTCAACCCACGGTAAGTACGATTTTTCCGATATGCGCGCTGGATTCCATGCGGGCATGGGCGTCGGCGGCTTTCGCCAGTGGGAACGTCGAATCGATCACCGGCTTGATCTTGCCGGCCTCGACCAGGGGCCAGACCTTCTCGGCAATCCCCTTCGCGATCTCGGCCTTCTCCTCGACCGTGCGAGGGCGCAGGGTCGAGCCCTCATGCACCAGCCGCTTCATCATCAGGCGCGCAAAATTGGCGGTGGCTTTCGGCCCGTCGGAGAATGAGATTTGGGCGATCCGCCCCTGTTCGGCGGCCGCGTCGTAATTGCGGTCGATGTAATCGCCGCCGACGATATCGAGGATGACATTGGCACCCTTGCCGCCGGTCGCCTTCTTGGTCTCCTCGACGAAGTCCTGGGTCTTGTAATTCACCGTCACATCGGCGCCGAGTTTTTTGGCTGCCGCACATTTCTCGTCGGAGCCGGCGGTGGCGATGACATGCCCGCCAAAATTCTTCACCAGCATGATGCCGGTGGTGCCAATGCCGGAGGTGCCGCCATGCACCAGCACCCATTCGCCGCTCTTGAAATGGCAGCGCATCATCAGATGCTGCCACACGGTGAAAAAGGTTTCCGGCATCGCCGCGGCTTCGACCATCGACAGCGACGGCGGCACCGGCAGCGCATGGCTTTCATGGGCGATGCAATATTCGGCGTAGCCGCCGGCGACGACCAGCGCGCAGACCTTGTCGCCCAGTTTCCAGCGCGTCACGCCATCGCCGATGGCAACGACTTCACCCGCGATCTCAAGGCCCGGAATGTCGCCTGCGCCCTTCGGCGGCGGATACGAGCCCTGACGCTGGCGCACGTCCGGCCGGTTGACGCCGGCTGCCGCAACCTTGACCAGGATTTCGCCCTTGCCGGGTTTCGGCACATCGCGCTGTTCGGGGATCAGCACTTCGGGGCCGCCCGGTTCCTTGATGCCGACGACGGTCATGCGGGCGGGAAGCGTGGTCATGGGGATGTCCTGCAAGAGAAGGGCTGGATGGGGAGCGGCCTTTGATAGTATCCGCCTGCCGGTGTGACAACCCGACCGGGCGCCGCTAAATTTCGGCGCGCAGACGGAGGCCAATGGCGATGCCCGCATTCGACGACGACGACCGACCGAAAAAGAAGATCACGCACGAGATCGGTCAGGATCTGACATTGCTGTCGGTCGCCGAGCTGAACGAGAGGATTGCGCTCATGCGCGAGGAGATCGCGCGGCTCGAGGCCGATGTCGTGAGGAAGCAGTCGTCACGCAGCGCGGCAGACAATTTCTTCAAGAAATAGACAGCGTTAACGGTTCCCGTTCGGTGGAATTGTCACGTTCGAGTTTACCGATCGTTTTGCATTTAACGATCATTTAAGCTTTCCCCGGTATTACTGGCGGCGTCCATCTTCTGGACATCGAGTGGCTCCTGTCCACTCTGTTTGACGCCTCCCTGTTATTCACTTGAGCCGCCGGAAACGGCGGCTCTTTTTTGTTCTGTGCCAAATCGGAACAGCTTTCGGGTCGCGGCCATGCGGGCTGCGCCCCTTGGCAACTATGACATCAAATAGACGTCCCAATTGCTTTACCCGGTGTGCGTGCTGCCCTTATGCTCCCGGCATCGAGTTGGCGCTGCACCGACCGGGCATATGCGACGTCCTTGCCGGTCTGGTGCATTGGGGTGAGGCGTAGCGTGATGTCGGATGTATCCTTTGAGGTGAGCGGGCCGATCTCGTTTCGGGAAAAGCTCGCGGGCTCGCAGGCTTTCTCTCAGCTTTTCCGCGATGGCATGGGTCTGGTCGAGGAGACCGCGGCCTATCTCGACGGACCGGGCCGCAAGGAATCGAAGGCGCTGCCGCGTGCTGCCGCGCTGACCTACGCGACCGAGAGCATGCGACTGACAACGCGTCTGATGCAGCTTGCATCGTGGCTGCTGCTGCATCGCGCGGTGAAGGAGGGCGAGATGTCGCTCTCGCAGGTCAATCAGGAAAAAACCAAGGTGAAGCTGTCGCCGACCTTTACGGCGGACCAGGATACGCTGAATTTGCTGCCCGATGCGCTGGTGACCCTGATCCAGCGCTCGCTCGTGCTCGCCGATCAGGTGCGGCGGCTCGATGCCACCATCCATTCGCCGTCGGAGACGCCACGCAATACGAATAATCCGGTCGAACATCAGATCGGCATGCTGAAAGCCGCGTTCGAGCGGCAGGGCTAACACTGCTTGCCGTTGTGAGCTTTGAGCCTCCGGTTTGTCATGCGTTCCGGCCGGAGCCGGTCGCATACCATTCGTAGATCTCTTCCGCCGTCGCGAACCATACGCCATCGTGGCTGGCGAAATAGTCATAGGCCTGCTCGAAATACTTGATCCGGTGCGGCACGCCGGTGATGTAGGGATGCACGCTAACCGGCATGACGCGTGCGGATTGCGCGCCGTCCAGATAGAGCCGGTCGAACTGGTCCTTCATGCGCTGTAGCCAGACGTCGGATGCGTGATGATGAGCGACCATCATCGGCAGGTCGCCAGTCTCAAGCGAGAACGGCATGGCGACCAGCGGCCCCGCCGATGTCCGCATCGTGACCGGTTGCTCGTCCATCGACCAGTCGGCGACATAGGCGTAGCCTTCTTCAGTCAGCACATCGAGAGTGTCCCAGGTCTCGGCGAGACCCGGGCCCAGCCAACCTTTCGGAGGCTTGCCGGTAAAGGCCTTCAGAAGGTCGCGTGTCTGGCGGATGACGGCTCGCTGATCCGGCGCGGTGGTGAGCGGGCCCTGTACGACACCATGGCCGAGGAATTCCCAGCCGGCATCGAGCATTGCCTGCGCGATGGGGCGATAGGTTTCGCAAAGCCGCGCGTTTACGGCAGCTGACGCGCGAATCCCGCGCACGGTCAGCGCATCCAAGATGCGCCAGAAGCCGACCCGCATGCCGAATTCGTGCCATGACCAGTTCTGCACGTCCGGTACCGGGACCACACCCTGCGGCGCGGGCACATACTGGCGAACGATCGGCTTTTGGATGTCCCATTCTTCAACGCTGACGACGGTGTAGATCGCAAGGCGCGCGCCGCCGGGCAGGGACCATTTGTCGCGGCGGGGCAGAGGCGAGAAGTCGAAGCGCTCGCTGGGCAAGGTGACTTTCGTCATAGGGTTCAGCTCCTTTTGTCGCGGTCGCCCTTTGGCGTAGCGGGGTTCAGCCAGCGATTGCTTGACGGAAAGGACGATCATTTACAATATCAAGTGATATTTCACGCGTCTTTTCGGGAGATGGCTGTGCTGTTGAAGATCGCGCTGGCTGCCGCAATATCCATATACGCGACGATGGCTTCGGCGCAGGGGACGTGGCCGACGCGTCCCGTGCAACTGGTCGTGCCGCTTGCTGCGGGCGGGACCGCGGACGGTGTGGCCCGCGTCGTCGCGGAAAAGCTGTCCGATCTCTGGGGGCAACGTGTCTATGTGGAGAACAAGCCCGGCGGCAATACGATCATCGGGACCGACGCGGTCGCGAAAGCGGCGCCGGATGGCTATACACTCGGGCTTGGGGTCATCACGTCCCACGCCGCCAATCAGTTTGTGTTCGACAAGTTGCCGTATGACCCCGAGCACGGCTTCGCTTCGATCACGCTGCTGGCCAAGAGCCCGATCTTCTTGATTGTCCATCCGTCGGTGCCGGCGACCAACGTCAAGGAATTCGTCGAATACGCGAAAGCCAATCCGGACAAACTATCGTTTGCGACGACCGGCCACGGTTCGTCGTTTCACCTCGCGACCGAGCAACTCGTCCAGCATACCGGCATCAAGATGGTCCATGTCCCCTACAAGGGCATGGGCGCGGCCATGATAGATCTGCTGTCGGGAAACGTGCAGGTCGCGCTCGATGTCTCGAGCCTGGCTCAGGTGCGCGAGGGCAAGTTGAAGGCGCTCGGTGTCGTCGGCGCGGAGCGGTTTGCAGGCGCCCCGGAGATCGCGTCGTTTAAGGAGCAGGGCTTTCCAGATATTGAGGCAATCACCTGGTTGAGCCTACACGCCCCGGCCGGTCTGCCCGCCGACCTTCAGAAGAAGATCAGTGACGACGTGAACAAGGTGCTACAGATGCCGGATGTGCGCGAACGCATGCTCAAGATGAGCTATATCGCGGCCGGTGGCACTCCGGCCGAACTCGACGCGTTCCTCGTCGCCGAACGCAAGAAGATTCAGGCCATTGTCGAGAAGGCGGGAATCAAGATCAAGAACTGAGGCCAAAAACCGGAAGCGGCGCAGCGGGTATCCGGGGCGCCGATGATCGGAACCGGTCGCGCGGAACGGGCTCCCCGCTTATTTCTTCGCGGCGTCTTCCTTGATGAAGCCCGAAAACTTCTTCTGGAACCGCGACAGGCGGCCGCCGCGGTCGAGAAGCTGCTGGCTTCCGCCGGTCCAGGCCGGATGCGACTTCGGGTCGATATCGAGCGCCATGGTGTCGCCGTCCTTGCCCCAGGTGGAGCGGGTGACGAACTCGGTGCCGTCGGTCATCTTGACCTTGATGGTGTGATAATTCGGGTGAATGTCGGGCTTCATGATGGGCTCCCGCGCGCGCTTGGGCCGCGCCAGTCGGATCTGCGGATTGATGAAAATTCGCCGGGTCTATAACGCAAGCCTCGCCCCGGCACAAGTTGCACGTTTGTGGCTTGCGGGGGCCTCCCGCACGCGGCATTCAGGGGCCCGACAGGACCGGAGACCGGGCGGATGGCCCTAGTGGCAGACAGCGAAAAGGCGGCGGGCGCGACCCGGGCGACACGGGGCCGTACCACCCTGAAGCCGCTGCGGCTGCTGATCCCTTACCTGTTTAAGTACCGTGTTCGTGCATTGTTCGCCTGCGCGGCGCTGCTGACCGCGGCGCTGGCGACGCTCGCGGTCCCGGTCGCGGTGCGCCGCATGATCGATCACGGCTTCAGCGGCGAGCGCTCGCTGATCGACAATTATTTCACGGTGATGATCGGCGTGGTGTTCGTGCTCGCGATGGCGAGTGCATGCCGGTACTACCTCGTCACCACCCTTGGCGAGCGCATCGTGTCGGACCTGCGCGAAGAGGTGTTCGGCCATCTCACGCGGTTGTCGCCGTCCTTCTTCGACCGCTCGCAGACCGGCGAGATGATGTCACGGCTCACCGCGGACACCACCCAGATCAAGGCCGCGGTCGGCGCCTCGGTCTCGGTCGCCCTGCGCAATCTGGTGCTGTTTCTCGGCGCCGGCACCATGATGGTGATCACCAGCCCGAAACTGTCGCTGTTCGTGCTGGCGGTGATCCCGGTGATCGTGCTGCCGCTTGTCGCGTTCGGGCGAGCAGTGCGGCAGCGCTCGCGGCTGGCGCAGGACTCGCTTGCCAACGCTTCGGCCTATGCGGCGGAAACCATCGGCTCGATCCGTACGCTGCAGGCCTTCACCAGCGAAAGCTATGCCGCCAGGCGCTTCGGCGCGGCGGTGGAAGCGGCCTTTCAGGCGGCACGGCAATCGACGTTGGCGCGCTCGATTCTCACGGCGATTGCGATCTTCCTGATTTTCGCAAGCGTCGTGGTCGTGTTGTGGGTCGGCGCCATGGATGTGCTCGTCGGCGAGATGACGCCGGGACGGCTGAGCCAGTTCGTGTTGTATGCGGTGTTCGCCGCGGGTGGCCTGGGCGAACTCAGCCAAGTCTGGGGCGAAGTGCAGCAGGCCTCGGGCGCTGCGGAGCGGCTGTTCGAAATCCTGAACGTCAAGCCGGACGTCAAGGTGCCGGCCAATCCGGTGAAGATTTCCGACAAGGCGCGAGCCGAAGTCACGTTCGACAATGTGATCTTCTTCTACCCGACGCGGCCTGAGCAGCCTGCGCTCGACGGCGTGTCATTCCGGGTGCCGCCGGGCGAGAAGGTCGCGATCGTCGGCCCCTCGGGCGCCGGCAAGAGCACGATCTTCCATCTGATCCTACGCTTCTACGATCCGTCGTCCGGACGCGTGAGCTTCGATGGGGTGAATGTAGCGCAGGCCGATCCGCTGGATTTGCGCCGCCATATCGCTCTGGTGCCGCAGGAATCCGCGATCTTCGCCGCGTCGGTGCGCGAGAACATCGCTTTCGGCAAGCCTGATGCGAGCGATGCGGAGGTCGAGCGTGCGGCCGAGATGGCGGCGGCGACAGAATTCATCCGAAAGCTGCCGCAGGGCTTTGCGACCTTGATCGGCGAGCGCGGGGTGACGCTGTCCGGCGGGCAGCGCCAGCGCATTGCGATTGCGCGCGCGATCCTGCGCGATGCACCGCTTCTGTTGCTCGACGAGGCGACGTCGTCGCTGGATGCCGAAAGCGAGACGCTGGTGCAAAAGGCGCTGGCGCATTCGATGGAAGGGCGGACCACGCTGGTGATCGCACACCGGCTCGCGACCGTGCTCTCGTGCGACCGGATTCTGGTGCTGGAGGACGGAAAGATCGTGGAGCAGGGGACGCACGAACAGCTTGTCGGCGCAGGTGGGCTGTATGCGCGGCTGGCGCGGCTGCAGTTCGGATTGACCTGACGAACCGCTTGCGCGGTCAGGGCTCCGGAAAATCCTGACCCGGCCGCCACGTCATCATGTAGACCGGCGCGCCGGACCTGCGGTTCACGTCCTCGCCGGCGATGACGAAACCGCACTTCTGGTAGAATTCGAGCGCGCGCACATTGTCCTTGTTGACGTGCAGATAGAGGCCTTCACGCCCGATATGTTTGGCCGCATCGATCAGCGCCTTGCCGACGCCGAGATGCTGCACTTCGGGTGCGACTGCGATCTGGTCGAGATAGCCGGTGCGCTGCGACACCGCGACGAAACCGGCCAGATGGTCCGGCGCTGCGTCGTATTCGGCGATCACGACTTTTGAATCCTGCGTGAGGTCGGCCCAGTGTTCGCGAAACCAGTCCACGCGCTGGGAGAAGTCGATCTGCGGATAGGTCTGCTGCCAGCTGCGTTGCCAGAGCGCCAGAGCCGGTTGTTCGTCGGCCGGCTGATAGGGCCGCAGCTTGACCGTCTGGTGCGGCATGGATCGTCCGTCCCCCATTTATTTCAGCGGACGACGTTAGCGCTCGGTCAGTTTGAGCTCAATCCTGCGGTTGCGGCGAAACGCCTCTTCGGTCTTGTCCGCATCGAGCGGCTGGAATTCACCGAAGCCGGCGGCGACCAGGCGCTGCGGCGAGATGCCGCGCGAGATCATGTACTGCACGACCGCGATCGCGCGCGCCGACGACAGCTCCCAGTTGGAGGGGAATTGCACATTGGCGATCGGCCGGATGTCGGTATGGCCGTCCACCCGCATCACCCAGGGAATGTCTGGCGGAATCTGCTTTTCCAGCTCGATCAAAGCGGTGGCGATCTTGTCGATTTCCGTGCGGCCTTCCGGCTTCAAGACCGCCTGACCCGGATCGAAGAACACCTCCGACTGAAAAACGAAACGATCGCCGACGATGCGCACGTCAGGACGGCTGCCGAGGATTTGCCGCAGCCGGCCGAAGAAGTCGGAGCGATAGCGCTGCAATTCCTGCACGCGTTGCGCCAGCGCAAGGTTCAGCCGCTGGCCGAGATCGGCGATCTTGCTCTGGGAATCGCGATCGCGCTTCTCCGCAACTTCGAGCGCCGCCTCGATCGCACCGAGCTGGCGGCGCAACGCTGCGATCTGCTGGTTCAGGATTTCCACCTGCGCCAGCGCCCGCGCCACGCTCTGCTTCTCGAGGTCGAGAGCGGCGGCGAGTTCGTTCGCCCGGCCCTGCGCGGCGGCCGCTCCGCCCGCGCCCTCGGCCAGCCCTCGCAGCTGGTCGCGCTCCTGTTCGGTTGCCGACAGATTCGATTTGACCGTGCCGAGAAGCGCTTCGAGGTCCGCCCGGCCTGACCGCTCCAGCGCCAGCAGGTCGGTGAGCTGGGCGATTTGCGCGGTCAGCCGCTGCAGCGCCGTGTCCTTTCCCGTCACCTCCTGGGAGAGATAGAACTGCACCACGGCGAAGATCGACAGCAGGAAGATGATGCCGAGCAGAAGTGTCGACAATGCGTCGACAAAGCCTGGCCAGTAATCGACGCCGCGATCCCTGCGGCCACGCGACAATGCCATGACGTCAAGTCTTTTCGCGTGCCAGCACTTCCAGCACCTTGCGGATTTCCTGGTTCTGCTCGGCTTGCGAATCCGCCCAGTCGCGGATCATCTGCTGCTCGGTGCGCATGTGATGCACGAGGCCCTGGATCGCCTCGGCGAGGTTTGCCATGGCGGCGGTCGCGGCCTTGTTGCCGCCGCCCTCCGACACGGTCTCGCGCAGCCGCTCCATCACGGCTTTCATGTCGCCCGACACCGGCGCCGATCCGGCAGACATGGGCTCGACGCTGATGTCGTGCACGGTGGTCGACAGCCAGTCTTCGAGGTTGGTGTAGAAGCGGTTCTGCGCCTGGCTCATCTGCAGGTCGAGGAAGCCGAGGATGAGCGAGCCGGCGAGACCGAACAGCGAGGACGAGAACGCGATGCCCATGCCGCCGAGCGGCGCCGCAAGTCCCTCGCGCAAGGTTTCGAACACCGAGGCCGAGTCGCCTCCGGGCTTCAGCGTATCCACCACCTTGCCGACCGAACCGACGGTCTCGATCAGGCCCCAGAAGGTGCCGAGCAGGCCGAGGAAGATGAGCAGGCCGGTCAGGTAGCGGGACAGGTCGCGGGCCTCGTCGAGCCTCATGGCGATCGAATCGAGGATGCCGCGCATCATCTGGGTCGAGATCGCCATGCGGCCAAGCCGGTCGCCAAGCAGCGCCGCCATCGGCGCCAGCAAGGTCGGGGGCCGCTCGACCGCTATCCCCGGATCGGCCAGCCGGAAGCTGTTGACCCAGGCAACCTCGGGAAACAGCCGCAGCACCTGCCGGAACGACAGCAGGATGCCGATCACCAGCACGCCGATTATCAGTCCGTTCAGGCCCGGATTGGCCATGAAGGCACCGAGGATCTGCCGGTACAGAACCACCCCGACCAGCGCGCAGAGCACCAGAAATACCAGCATCCGCACAAGAAAAATGCGCGGGGAGGAGAGCTTGTTGGGATCGTATTTGCGAGCCATCGCTGGCAAGCCTTTCAATGACAAAGCGTGCCTTCAATATGGCACAGGCGCGGCGAAATAGAACCTGCTGGGCGCCGGATCGGCATGGTGGCGGCTGAAACGGTTTGAAATCCGGCCCGTATCTCGGGAAGATCGGGCCCAAAAACGACGCGCGGAAGGCCTTACGGTTCCATTATGACATTCGCATTGTTCATTCTTTCGGTCGCCGTGATTGCGCTGGCGCTGTCGGTGATCATGTCGGGCGCCTGGCTGATTCGTCAGCGGACCGGCAATTCCGGATGGGTGGACACGGTCTGGACCTTCGGCCTCGGGCTGGTGGGGATCGGCGCCGCGCTGATGCTGCCACCGCACAATTTTCCGCCACGCGAGATGGTGGTCGCGGTGCTGGTGGCGCTGTGGGCCGCGCGGCTGGGCATGTATATCGCGGCGCGCACAACCAAGATTTCCGACGACCCGCGCTACGCCAAGCTTGCGACGGACTGGGGGGAGGCTGCGCCGCGCCGCATGTTTTTCTTCCTGCAGCAGCAGGCCTTCGGCTCCGTGCCGCTGGCGCTCTCGGTCTATCTGGCCGCCAAGAATCCGGCGCCGACGATGCGTGTGCAGGACTATATCGGCATCGCCATCGTGCTGATCGCCGTGATCGGCGAGGCGCTGGCCGACGGTCAGTTGCGGCGGTTCAAGGCCGATCCGGCCAACCGAGGAAAGATCCTCGACAGCGGCCTGTGGGCCTGGTCGCGGCATCCGAACTACTTCTTTCAATGGTTCGGTTGGCTGGCCTGGCCGGTGATCGCGATCGATCTGTCCGGCGGCTATCTCTACGGCTGGCTCGCACTGATGGGTCCGGCGGTCATGTATTGGGTGCTGCGTTACGCGACCGGTGTGCCGCATCTGGAGGCACATATGGAGCGCACGCGGGGCGCCGCTTTCGCCGATTACCAGCGCCGCACCAGCCTGTTCTTTCTGTCACCGCCGAGATCGTGAGGGGAGGGCCGCATGGGGCTGATTTCCGCAGCATCCAGGATTGTCGAGCGGGTTCCGGTGCCGGACCCGCTGACTCGCGCCGGCATCGACTTTCTGTGCGGCCGGACGGCGCGGTCGTTGTCGCGCAGCGATGCGGATGCGGAGCGTCTGTTTGCACGCGAGATGGCGGCACGCCCGATCGCAATCAACACGCAGGAAGCAAACGCGCAGCATTACGAAGTGCCGGCGGATTTCTTCGGCCTCGTATTGGGACCGCATCGCAAATATTCCTGCTGCTATTACGACAGCAAGACCGCGACGCTGGCCGATGCCGAGGAACGCGCGCTGCAGCTGACCGTCGAACATGCCGACCTGCACGACGGCCAGGACATTCTCGAACTCGGCTGCGGCTGGGGATCGTTGTCACTGTTCATGGCGCAGCTTTACCCGAAAGCACGGATCACCGCGGTTTCGAATTCGCAGTCGCAGCGTGAATTCATCGAGACCGAGGCGCAGTTGCGTCAGATCCGCAATCTGCGGGTCGTGACCTGCGACATGAACGCGTTTTCGCCGGAACAGACTTTCGACCGCGTGGTCTCGGTCGAAATGTTCGAGCACATGTCGAATTGGCGCTCGCTGTTCGAGCGCGTGCGCTCATGGATGAAGCCGGACGGCCGTTTCTTCATGCATGTGTTCAGTCACCGCCGTGTGCCTTACCGGTACGAAGTGTCCGACGAGGCCGACTGGATCGCGCAGTATTTCTTCACCGGCGGCATCATGCCGAGCCACAATCTTCCGCGGCATTTTTCCGATCTGTTCGAGGTCGAACAGGACTGGCTCTGGGACGGCACGCATTACGAGCGCACGGCGATGGACTGGCTTTCGAATTTCGACGCGAGGCGGGGTGAGATCGAGCCGGTTCTGCGAACCGTCTACGGCCAGGATTCAGCGCTTTGGGCGAAGCGCTGGCGCATCTTCTTCCTCGCCACGGCCGGCATGTTCGGCCATGCGGGCGGCAAGGAATGGGGCGTCAGCCATTACCGGATGCGGGCGGTCTGAACCTTGGAGCGTTGACGCGTTTTCTTGACGCGAACCGATGCCCACTGCGCTCGAAAACGCTCCAAGCTCAGGCTACGGTCGCCGACTTCTTCAGGAGCGTCAGCAAGTCCTTTAGCAGCGTCTCGTTGCCGGCGACGATATTGCCCTTGGCAAACATCGCGTCATGGCCGTCGCAATCGGTGACGTAACCGCCGGCTTCGCGCACCAGCAGGATGCCTGCCGCCATGTCCCAGGACTGGAGATTGCGTTCCCAGTAGATGTCGAAGCGGCCGGCCGCGATATAGGCGAGGTCGAGCGCGGCCGAGCCGAAGCGGCGCAGGCCCGCGACCTGCTCCTGTACGGCGGCGAATTCGGTGCGGAATTCCGCGAGGCCCCCGCGTCCGCGATGCGGCAGCCCGCACGCGACCACCGCGTCCTCCATCGTGCGGCGCCCGGCGACGCGCAGGCGCTGATCGTTCACGAATGCGCCCTTGCCCCGTTCGGCAACGAACATTTCATCGGAGACCGGATTGTAGACCAGCGCGGCGACCATCGTGCCCTCGCGCTCGAGCCCGATCGAGATCGCGAAATGCGG
>CAZXJZ010000019.1:0-12798 GCA_964641065.1 uncultured Hyphomicrobiales bacterium
CATTCGGACTCACATCGTTCAACTGCGCCACGGCCCAGACCGGGGCCGCATAGCGTTGCGCGACACTGCCCACGGTGTCGCCCGGCTCGGTGCGGATCGCGACGCCGGAATCCCATAATTCGATCGGCTCGCCACGCGGCATCGTATAGCGGATCGGCACCGTCGGTCCTTCGAGCTGCACCGGAAGGGTCGAAATCTGCACCACCTTGGCGACGATCTTGTCCTGCAGGCCGCGGATCTTCACCATGTTGACGTGTAGGACTTCCCAGTAATTCTTCAGGTCGATGGTCGCGAAATGACCGCGGAAATCCGATGAGGCGCGGATATATCCGCCGCCGAAGAAGTTGAGCGACTGATAGATGTTGATGAAGCGGTCGACATTGTTCGGGACATTCGGCGCCTTTCGGGTGGGGTCGAAGGCCACGATCAGGCTCACCGGCACGCCGGCTTCCTTGAGTTTCCAGGCGAAGGCAAGCGCCGCGTCGCCGCCCGCGGAATGTCCCATCGCCATGATCGGCTGAGGGTTCTTCTTGTAGCGCGCGATCGCTTCCCGCGCCGGCCCGTACCAATTGATATGATTATAGGTCTCGGCCTCGATGCCGCTCGCCTCGATCTTGTCGCGCAGATAATCCATCTCGAACGACGCGAAACGTCCGCCCATGCCGCGAAACACATAGGCCTTGCCGGCCGCGGGCTTTTGTTGGGCCAGACCGCCGTCCGGAGACAGGAAGCCCTCCAGCACCGAGAGCGAACCACAGCCGGACAGACCTGCGGCGAGCAGGCCGACCATCGCTAGGCGCGGCAGGTTGAACATGCGGTGTCGGCCCCTGAGGTCGTTGCGCCGCCTGCGCCGATGGGCTGAGGAAGCGGGGAAACGCACGCCTTACGATGCTTGGGCGATCAAATGCGGATTTCGTTAAAATTTTACAAAGATTGCGGTTTCGCGCCGCTAACCCATTGAGACACCGTCATTATCTGCATACCGCGCAGGTTCCGCGTTGCTGACCAGGATGCTGCTTCCGGCCGGGAATCAGCGCTGGGCATGTCAGGACGGATTTTGCGGTTGACCCGGCCCCCCGCCTGCCCTAACGCCCCGCATTCTCCATCAGAAGCCGCCCATGACCGCTGCGCCGCGCATATCCTTTGTTTCGCTGGGCTGTCCCAAGGCGCTGGTCGATTCCGAGCGCATCATCACGCGGCTGCGCGCCGAGGGGTACGAGCTCGCGCGGGGTCATGCCGGCGCCGACGTGACGATCGTCAACACCTGCGGCTTTCTGGATTCGGCGCAGGCGGAGTCGCTCGCGGCCATTGGCGAGGCAATGGCGGACAATGGCAAGGTGATCGTCACCGGCTGCATGGGCGCCGAACCGGAAAAGATCACCGCGCAATATCCGAACGTGCTGGCGATCACCGGTCCGCAGCAATACGAGAGCGTCATGGAGGCGGTGCATCGGGCGTTGCCTCCGGTGCACGAACCCTTCGTCGACCTGGTGCCGCCGCAGGGCCTGAAGCTGACGCCACGGCATTATGCCTATCTGAAGATTTCCGAAGGCTGCAACAATCGCTGCACCTTCTGCATCATCCCGAAGCTGCGCGGCGATCTGGTGTCGCGGCCGGCCGCCGACGTATTGCGCGAGGCCGAACGGCTGGTGCAGGCCGGCGTGAAAGAGCTGCTGGTGATCTCGCAGGACACCTCGGCGTATGGCGTCGATACCAAATACGCGACCAGCCTCTGGCACGACCGCGAGGTCCAGGCGAAGTTCGTACCGCTGGCGCGCGAACTCGGCGAGCTCGGCGCCTGGGTGCGGCTGCATTACGTCTATCCCTACCCGCATGTCGACGACGTGATCCCGCTGATGGCCGAAGGCAAGGTCCTCCCCTACCTCGACATCCCGTTCCAGCATGCAAGCCCCGAGGTGCTGAAGCGCATGAAGCGGCCGGGTGCGCAGCAAAAGACGCTCGACCGGATCAGGCAGTGGCGCGAGGTCTGCCCCGATCTCACCATCCGCTCGACGTTCATCGTCGGCTTTCCCGGCGAAACCGATGCCGACTTCGAGTTCCTGCTCGACTGGCTCGACGAGGCCGCGCTCGACCGCGTCGGCTGCTTCAAATACGAACCGGTGGACGGCGCGACCTCGAATGCGCTCGACGGCGCGGTGCCGCAGGAGCTGAAGGACGAGCGCTGGAACCGATTCATGCAGAAGCAGCAGGCGATCTCGGCGCGCCGTCTGAAGCGCAAGGTCGGCACGCGCCAGCAAGTGCTGATCGACGAACTGACGCCCTACGGCGGCAAGGGTCGGAGCAAGGCCGATGCGCCGGATATCGACGGCGCGGTGCATGTGACCAGCCGCCGGCCGTTGCGGGTCGGCGAATTCGCCCAGGTGAAAATCGAGCGCGCCGACGCCTACGATCTGCACGGCAGCGTCGTCGGCTTTTGAGCGGCACCGTCCGCCGGCACTTATCTGCGGTCGGAACTCCCAACGATCTGATCCTTCTGGCCTCCCATAGCGCAAAAATGATTTGCGCCGCGCCGCCGCGCCCTCCCCAATGCGCCTGTCGGATTAATTCCGGAAGGTGATCTGAACCGGATCGCGCAGGTCCGCGACCGAGCTGTTGCGGGTCTTTCGGGCGGACGGCTTTTCATTGGGCTGGGGCATCGATGCGAAACTTGGTCTGTCTGCTGATCGGTGCATGCGCGCTTCTGCTTGGCTGCGGCGACCTGAGGGCGCAGAACCGGGTCGCATTGGTGATCGGCAACGACCGCTATCCCAATCTTCCGGCCGACCGGCAATTGCAGAAAGCGGTCAACGATGCCCGCGCCATGGGCAACGCGCTTCAGCAACTCGGCTTCAGCGTCATCCGCGGCGAGAATTTGGACCGCGGGCAGATCGTCGATCACATCGTCAGGTTCACGCGCGCCATCAAGCCGGGCGATATCGCGCTCGTGTTTTTCGCCGGCCACGGCGTGTCGCTGTCGGGCGCAAATTATCTGCTGCCCGCCGACATTCCCCTGCCGCAGCAGGGAGAGGAAATCCGGGTGCGGAACATGGCGCTCGGCGAATCCGACCTGGTTGCCGATATCCAGGCCGCCAAGCCGCGCGTGCTGGTCATGGTGCTGGACGCATGCCGCGACAATCCGTTCCGGCAAGCCGGCCTGACCCGCTCGGTCGGCAACCAGGCCGGCCTGTCGCGGTCCCGCGAGGCCGAAGGCGTTTTCACGATCTACAGCGCCGGCTTCGGACAGGCTGCGCTCGACCGGCTGGGCGACGCCGACCGGTCGCCCAATTCGGTCTTCACCCGCGTTCTCATTCCGGCGTTGGCGCGAACCGACGCCCATCTCGCGGATATCGTCATCGACATGCGCGAAGAGGTTGCCCGTCTCGCTGCCACCATCGGACACGAGCAATATCCCGCCTATTACGATCAGACGCGCGGCGGCCGCATCTTCCTGACCCAGCAAGGGCGGCCGGCGCCGCAGCGCGCACCGCAGGTCGCCGTGGCGCCACCTCTGGCCCCGGCCCCGCCGCGCCCGCAACCGACCCCGGCGACCGCTCCGCAGCCCGCAGCGCCGGCATCCGGCCAGCGCGGCGCACCCCGCTGGGTCACCGC
The DNA here is from genome assembly GCA_964641065.1 of uncultured Hyphomicrobiales bacterium. Lineage (GTDB taxonomy): Bacteria > Pseudomonadota > Alphaproteobacteria > Rhizobiales > Xanthobacteraceae > Pseudorhodoplanes. The sequence goes on from CAZXJZ010000019.1 coordinate 3,610, forward strand.
TGCGCGCGCGACCGAGTTGCCGCGTTGCAATCTCTTTGTGGACTCCACCGCCGGACGCGGCAACGGATCGTCGCGCAGCCCGTTCCGAACCATCGGCGAAGCCGTCAACGCCGCCGAACCGGGCGCGGTTATCTGCGTTGCGGAAGGGCTCTATCGCGAGGAGATCAAACCGGGAGAGAAGCACCTGACCTTTGCCGGAGGTTTCCAGCGCGGCTTCGAACGACGCGATTCTGCAACCTTCATCACGCGAGCGGTCGGCAATGGACGCGGCTCGTTCATCCGCTATGAGGATCCCGCGCCCAAAGGCGATGCGCGCACGGTCATCGACGGATTCGACATCAGCGGCTATTCGCAGGCGATCGTGCGCGAGCATTATGAATCGCAGCGCTTCGACGTCACCAACAATTTCATCCATGACAACCGCTGTACCGACAACAAGCTGGCCGGCGGCGGAGTATCCCTCACCAATGTCAGCGGCCGGATTACGCACAACGTGTTTCGCAACAACAGCTGCGGCCGTGGTGGCGCCATCTTTACCAACGACGACACCAAGGAAAATACCGTCACCGTCGAGAGCAACTGGGTCGACAACAATCACGGCGTCGAGCCGGAGACCTCGCATGGCGGCGCTGTCTATCTGTTCGGCACCACGCTGCGGATCACCGCAAACCTGTTCACCCGCAACACCGTCACCAAATGGGGTGGCGGCCTGTTCATCGGCGCGGATATCGGCAGCGGCCAGAAAACCGATGCGCGGCTGAACTGGAATGTCTATCGCGGCAATAGCGCGGGTATCGCGGGCGGCGGCATGTTCTGCGACGAATCCGCGTCCTGCCGCAGCTATCACGAAGTCTATGATGGCAATTGCGGCGGCAACATCTATCTCGACAGCGGCCCCGCCGAAGGTCCGACGGTCGGGCGCTTCGATCACCTGACCAGCATCAATGCGAAGGCCCCGGGCTGCAAGGGCCCAGGCAACGGCGTGCGGATCGATGCCGGCTCCGGCGCGCCGGACAATTATGCCTTCATCAATGCGATCTTTTGGGGCAACAAACCGAACGAGGACATCGCCGCCAATTGCGATCAGAACTGCAACAACGTGCGCATCAACATCTCGCATTCGATGGTGCAGACGCGCTATGGCGCGAACGGCCTGCGGGTGACCTTCGGCGACGGCATCATCCCGCCGGTCGACCCCCTGTTTGCCGACCCGGAGAACGGGGATTACCACCTCAAATCGGCTGCAGGTCGCTGGACTCCCGACGGATATGTCCGGGATGCGGTATCCAGTCCCCTGCTCGGCCGCGGCGAAGGCAAGCCGACCGAAGCGCCGCCGCGCGCCGGCGACCGCAACGAACTCGGTGCCTATGGCAACAGCGTGGAATCGTCGCTGGTGCGATAGCAAACTCCTCGGCTATCGCGACGACAAACGGCTCAGGCCTTCAGCAGATCGCGCAGCGAAGCTTCGACGATTTTTGTCGCGGCTTTAAGGTCCGACAGCCTGATATGCTCGTTGGCCGAATGCGCATTCGCCTCGAGGATCGAACGCGGACCCGCTCCATACAGCACCGTCGGAATGCCGGCCGCGCTGTAGTGGCGCGCGTCGGTATAGAGCGGCACGCCCATCTCCTTGATCGCGGTCTTCAGTTCGCGTTTGGCGTGGCGCTGGATGATCTCGACGATCTTCTTCACGCCCGGTTGCGGACGCAGCGGTTCGGCCAGGATCACGCGCTTGCAGTCGATCTTGATGCCTTTGCCGGCGCCGGCCTGCTTGATCAGCGCGATCAGCTCGCGCTCGACCTTCTTGCCGTTCTCTTCCGGAATCAGCCGGCGATCGAGCCGCATCACCACCTTGTCCGGCACCACATTGGTGGCGAAGCCGCCGGCAATCTGTCCGACGGTAATCTTCGGCGAACCGATGCCCGGCGATTTCGACTTGATCCGGTTGAGCCGCTTGCGCTCCTTGTAGTTCGCCGCAAGAATTTTGTTCGCGGCTTCGAGAGCATCGGCGCCGCTCTCGGGCATCGCGGCATGGGCCTGCTTGCCGCGCACGGTGATTTCGAGATGCAAGACACCGTTATGCGCGGTGACGACCGCGTAGGAGAAACCGGCCGAGAACGCGATGTCGGGATTGGTCAGCTTTTGCTTCAGCAGCCAGTCGGGACCGGTATAGCCGCCGGTCTCCTCGTCATAGGTCAGGTGCAGTTCGACGGTGCCGTTCAGTCCGGCCGGATCGTCCTTCAGCGCCAGCAGCGCGAAGGCATAGGTCGCGTAGTCCGACTTCGACACCGCGGCGCCGCGGCCATAGATCGCGCCGCCCTTTTCCTCCGCGCCGTAAGGATCGTGGGTCCAGCCTTCGCCGGGCGGCACCACGTCGCCATGCGCATTCATGGCAATCACGGGTCCTTTCCCGCTGCCGAAGGTCTCGCGCACGATCAGGTTGGTCGCCGACGCCATGCCATGCTTCTTGGCGATCTCGTCGGGCACCGCGTGACGCTCAACCTTGAAGCCGAGCCCTTCGAGAAGGCGCGCAGATTCCTCGGCATGGCGCGCGCAATCGCCGGGTGGATTATCGGACGGCACGCGGATCAGCGCTTTCAGAAACTCGACTTCGCGCAGAAAATTCGCATCGATGAAATCGCTCATGCTGCGCCCCGTTTCGCCTCTTCGACGGCCAATTTCTCGATAAAACCCACCAGCGCCGCGACGCTCAGTCCTATGTCCGCTTCGCTGGCAAATTCCGCCGGATTGTGGCTGATGCCGCCCCTGCAGCGCACGAACAGCATCGCCATCGGGCAGAGCTTTGCCATCACCTGCGCATCGTGCCCTGCGCCAGATGGCAGCCGGATCGATTGATATCCGAGCGACGCAATCGCATCCTCCATCAGCGCCTGCAGTTCCGGCGTGCAGGCCGTGGTGCTGGTTTCGTGGAACGGCTCGAAAGCGAATTCCAGCTTGCGCTTGACACCGATCCGCTGCGCGTCCGCCTTGATCAGTTCGATCGCGGCCTTTCGCTTGTCGTCCGACGACGACCGAAATTCCAGCGAGAAGCCGACCCGGCCGGGGATGACATTGGTCGCACCGGGCGACGCCTCGATGCGTCCGACCGTTGCCACCATGCCGTCGTCCTCGTTCTCGCGCGCGGTCTGCTCGATCAGCAGCATCAGTTCGGCAGCGCCCGCCAGCGCATCCTGGCGCATGCGCATCGGCACGGTGCCGGCATGCCCGGCCTCGCCCAGCACGACAACGCGCATGCGGCTCTGTCCGACAATGCCGGTCACCACGCCGAGCGGCAGGTTCTGTGCTTCCAGCACGGGCCCCTGCTCGATATGCAATTCGACGAAGCCGACGACGTCGGCGGGGTTATAGGCCGCGGCGGGGATATCATCGATGCGTTTGCCGTAGGCCTCAATCGCATCGCCGAGCGAAATGCCGTTGCGGTCCGGAAAGGCGAGCGACGAGCGGTCGAACACGCCGGAACAGGCGGACGAACCGGCCAGCGTGGTGCGAAAGCGCGAGCCCTCCTCGTCGCCGAACGCGAGCACATCGATGCCGAACGGCAGGTCGATGTCGCGGTCCATAAGCTCGCGAACCGCGAGAATTCCGGCGACGACGCCGAGCGGGCCGTCATATTTTCCCGCATCGATCACGGTGTCGATATGCGAGCCGATCAGAAGCCGCCTTTTCAAGTCAGGCCGCCAGTGGCCGCGCACCGTACCGAGCGCGTCCTCGGTCACGGTCATGCCGGCATCGCGCATCCAGGAGCCGATCAGATCGGCCGCGCGCCGATGCTCGGGCGTGAGATAGAGGCGCACCAGCCGCTGCGGCTCAGATGAAATCGCGCCAAGCTCGGCCAGCATGGTTTCGGCGCGCGCACCGATCGCTTCAATGTCGGCGGGAGCGGTCATGATCAATGAGCGCTGAGCCAGCGTCCCAATTGCGCACGCTCGTCGTCCGTCATGTTGGTCTGGTTGCCGAGCGGCATCGCCTTGTTGCGGACGGTCTGGATCATGATGAGCTGGTTAAAGCGCTTGAGATCGGCGAGCGTCTCCAGCGTAACATTCTTGGGCGGCTCCTTGAAGCTTTCATGCGTCGGCCGTCTGGCGTGGCACATCACGCAATGCTTGGCCGTTAGCGCCAGTACTTCGCCGTCCGACACCGGCGGCCCGCTAGTCGCAGCCTGCCGGGGCGCGGTGATGAAGATGGCGCAGATCAGCGCGAATGCCGTGATCGGCGCGGCCCAGCCGTACTTTTCCCAGGGCTGGCCGATGTCGATCTGGTTCAGGATGTGCCGGAACATCCCGCCGGTGATGAGGATCAGCGCCACCACCATCCAGGCATGCGGATGCGCCGACAGGAACGGATAATGCGGCGACACCATCATCAGCAGGACCGGCAAGGTCAGGTAGTTGTTGTGGAGCGAGCGCTGCTTGGCGACCTTGCCGTATTTCGCCTCCGGCTCCTCGCCGCGCAGCAGCTGCCCGACCATGATCTTCTGGCCGGGGATGATGGTCACGAAGACGTTGAAGGCCATGATGGTGCCGATGAAGGCGCCGACATGGATGAAGGAGCCGCGCCCCGAGAACACGTTGGTGTAGAGCACGCTCGCCAGCAGGATCAGCAGGAAGACCGAGATTGCGAGCGGGATCGTGCGCTCGCCCCACAACCGGCACAGGCCGTCATACAGGACCCAGCCGATCAGAAGCGAGGCGATCGAAATGGCGATCGCCTGCCACGGCTCCAGCGGCATCACCGACGGGTCGATGAGGTAGGCGCTGGCGTGAAAATAATACTGGATGATCAGGAGCCCGAAGCCGGTGACCCAAGTGAGATAGGCCTCCCACTTGAACCAGTGCAGATGCGGCGGCAGATGCGGCGGCGCGACCGTGAACTTCTCGACGTGATAGAAGCCACCGCCATGCACCTGCCAGGCAGTGCCGAACACACCCGGACTCTTGCGCTCCTTCTGGTTCAGTGAATAGTCGAGCGCGATGAAATAGAAGGATGTGCCGATCCAGCCGATGCCCACGATCATGTGAGCCCAGCGCAGCAGCAGATTGCCCCATTCGCCGAGAAAGACGTCCATCGATTAATCCGACCCTATCCCCGCCCATTCCCGCGAAGGTGGGAATCCAGTTCTCCGGGGTCCCCGGTGACGTTTACACTCGGGCTGCGCAAGGCGCAGACCCGGGTGCGGGGACGAACGGAGAGATTAGATTCGCGGGTCACAGACTAGCAAACGTTATGCCGTCTACGGGATCAGGATCGACGATCCGGTGGTTTCCCGCCCTTCCAGGTCCTCATGCGCCTTGCGCGCGTCCTTGAGGGCATAGGTCTGGTTGACGGGGATTTTGACCGCTCCGCTGGAGACGACCTTGAAAAGGTCATCCGCGGTCGCGACCAGGTCTTCGCGCTTGGCGACATAGTTGTTCAGCGTCGGCCGGGTGGCGAACAGCGAACCCTTGGTCTGCAGGATATTGATGTTGAAGGCTTCGATCTGGCCGGAGGCCGAGCCGAAGCTTGCGAACATGCCGAGCGGCCGCAGGCAGTCTAGCGAGGCCGGAAACGTGGTCTTGCCGATGCCGTCATAGACCACGTCGCAGAGCTTGCCGCCGGTGATCTCCTTGACCCGGGTCGGGAAATCCTCGTCGCGGTAATAGATGATGTGGTGGCAACCGTTGGCCTTGGCGATCTCGCCCTTTTCCTTGGAGCCCACGGTCCCGATCACGGTAGCGCCCAGATGGTTCGCCCATTGACACAGGATCTGGCCGACGCCGCCGGCCGCGGCGTGCATCAGGACGGTCGAGCCCTTGGTCACCTTGTAGGTGCGGTTCAGCAGGTATTGCGCGGTCATGCCCTTCAGCATCATGCCGGCGGCCTGCTCGTAGGAGATGGCCGCCGGGATTTTCACCACCCGGTCGGCCGGCAGCAGCCGCTCGGCCGCATAGCCGCCGAGCGCGACGACATAGGCAACGCGATCCCCGACCTTTATCTCGGAGACGCCCTCGCCAACGGCAATCACCTCGCCCGCGCCCTCGTTTCCGGACACAAACGGCATCCCGACCGGCGACGGATACATGCCCATGCGGAAATAGGTGTCGATGTAATTCACCCCGCAGGCATGCTGCCGGATCCGGATCTGGCCGGGCCCCGGCGCCGGGATCTCGATATCCTCGAAGGTGAGGACCTCAGGCCCGCCATGCTTGTGAACCCGGACCGCTGCGACCATGACCACTCTCCCTGACGAGCCCGTTCGAACCGGCGGGCCTCGAAACCGGCCGGGATCATAGGCGGCATCGCGCCCGGCGCAAGCGCGCGCTTGCTCGCGGGAACGAGACCTAGCGCGCGCCAGATACAGTCAGGGTGGTGCCGCTGGTATAGCTCGCGGCATCCGAAATCAGGAAAAGGATCGCTTCCGCGACCTCCTGCGGCGTGCCGACCCGGCCCGTCGGCAATTGATGCGCGATCCGCGCCAGCCGCCCGGGTTCGTGAATTTCGGTGTCAATCGGGCCGGGCGATACGGCGTTGACGCGAATGCCCTCACCGGCCAATTCCTTCGACAATCCGGTGACCAGGCCGTCGACCCCACTCTTGGTCGCGGCATACCACGCATATTCACCGGCGGCGCCGAGCTTCGACTGCACCGACGACAGGAACACCATGCTGCCGCCCGTCTTGCCATGCTTGGTCGACAGCCGCGGGATCGCGGCCCGGGCACAGAAGAACGCACCCATCAGGTTGATCTCGACATTGTCCCGCAGCGTCTGCGTCGACACCGCCTCGAACCGCGAATTCTTGCCGGTGACGCCGCTGTTATAGACCATGTGCTTCAGCGGTCCGAAGCCATCGACCGCCTTGAACAGGCGCTCGACATCCTCTTCCTTTGCCATGTCGCCCTGCACCGCGAGTCCTCGTCCGCCGGCTTGCTCGATGTCGCGCACGACCTGCGCCGCGGTCTCGGCATTGCTCTTGTAGTTGATGATGACGTCATAGCCGCGCGCCGCCGCAAGCCTGGCGGTAGCCGCGCCGATACCGCGGCCGCCGCCGGTAATCAGGACAATATCTTTCATTTCCATCCCGGTTGTCAGTTTCGTCTGGGGGCTTTTCGATTGCTAATCGTCCGCGGTCGCAAGACCGACAGTGAGGAAATATACCCCGATCACGACGAGAAGCCACGCAACGATAGGACCCGGATCGAGCGCGGTCACAAGCGCATAGGCGCCGAGCGCGCACCAGGCTGCGAGCGCGAGCAGGTTGGCGGCGCGCAGATGCGGAACCCGAAACGGATGCAGGACGCGCAGCGGCATGAAGGTCAGCACGACGAGCACGGCAACCGCAGCCGCCGCGATCCATGGCGGCAACTTCAGCACGAACAGATGGAAGGCGACCGCGTTCCACAGCGCGGGGAAGCCGCGGAAATAGTTGTCCGCAGTCTTCATCTGCTCATCGGCGAAGTACAACGCGCTGGTGACAACGATCGCAATGGCAAGCGGGATCGCCGCCGGTTGCGGCAGCAGTCCGCTGGTGGCCAACGCAAAGGCCGGCACGAACACATAGGTGGTGAAATCGACGACAAGGTCGAGCGCATCGCCCGACCAGCGCGGCAGGATCTCAGCGACACGAAAACGCCGCGCCAGTGTTCCGTCGACGCCATCGATGAACAGCGCCACCGCGAGCCAGACGAACATGGTGACGAAGTCCGCCTTCGCGGCGGCGAGCATCGCCAGCAACGCGCAGGCCGCGCCGCAGGCGGTGAAGATATGCACCAGAAAGGGTCGTACCCGTCCCGCCCGGCCGGGCGCGTGGCTTCCGTCCTGCTGCATGTCCGTCAGGCTACCGGTTGCCCCAATCGATCTGGCAGATTTCAGCCGACCGTCCGGTAAAATTCCAGTTGCGGCCAAAGGCACGGAAGCGCGATTTGTCGGCCTTCGCGATAGTGACGTCCGGCGCGATCCAGTAGCCGGTGTTTCGGATGGTGACGTTCTGGTCTTTGGCCTTGCCGGCAACGGGCGTGATCGCGCCGTCGACGATCTTGTCGATGGTGACGAGCCGGGTCTGGCCTTCGGTGCGATAGCTGATCGGCACCTGACGCACGCCGAGAAAGCTGCTCACCAGGATCGATAGCAGATGGGTCGAGCCGCCGACCTTTCCCGTGAAGATGCGGGTCAGGCCCTTCATCGCGTGGATCGAAGCGTCCTCGTCGACAAACAGCGCCGCGGTCCAGTTTCCGCGCGACATCAGACCTGGGATTTCGATCATGACCCCGGCTTTCAGGCCGGAGAGGTCGGTGTCGTTATAGTGCCCCTGATCGATCCGCACGGCGGCCCAGGTCTGGCAGCGGTCTTCGGTCGGCGGATGCTCGCCCAGCGACAGCACGCACGGGCAGAACACCGTGCATGAGCAGGACAGCGTCAGTTCGCCTTTGAGGTTCCATTGATCCGGCACGGATGTGTCTCCCGACCCTAACTCACAAGACCCGATCCCCAGACTGCAACGATCGTGAGGCCCACGGCGATCAATGCTATGCCAATGGCGCGTCCGAAAATCGCAGACACGGACATTTTCTCGATCAGCATCACCAGCCCAAGCAGCGCCATCCAGACCACGTTCATCGCACCGGCGGCAAACATCAACAGCATCATCGCGATGCAGCAGCCGAGACAGTAAAGCCCCTGTCGCAGCCCGAGCCGGAATACGCCGCCGGGACGATCCGTCCAGTTCAGGAAGAAAAACGAGAACGGCTGCTGGCAGGCTCGCAGGCACGCCTGCTTCAGCGCCGAGAATTGATAGAGCCCGGCGGTGAGAAACAAGGCCGCGCTTGCCGGCATCGCGATGCTTGCCACGCCGGGCGATGCGGCAAGCGACATCGCCGCGGCCTGGGCCAATGTCGCAAAGGCCGAGAACCCGATCCAGATCGTCAGATATCCGGCGATCAGGAGCGACGGCGAGACGATCCGTTGTCCCTGCCGCTGCGCGGTCTCGGCGATCTCGCCATAGGTCAGGATCATCGGACCCGCGGTCGGCAGCATCATGGCCAGCGTCATCGCGACCCACATGGTGGCGATGATCGCAACGCCGCCGCCGGTCGCTCCGGCTGGCAAGGCCCGGCACATCGCGTCGAGGAACCCGGACGGCCCCGCGGGAGCCTGTTGCATCGCAACCGCCAGCAGATAACCCCAGCCGGACGCC
>CAZXJZ010000019.1:12808-37842 GCA_964641065.1 uncultured Hyphomicrobiales bacterium
TACTGACTCGGTCAAGTTACGTCACGGAATTTTATACAGGCAAAGGCGATCCACCTCGGACGCGCCAACGCGGTGGCGAGACCGGCCATCCATGGCCCGGTCGACATTGGCCTCGTATCGGCGGAAAGCTGCGTCATGGCGCTAGTGGTCTGATTCTAACGTTCGCATCCCTTTTCGGCGACCTCTTTGCGAACGTTAGAATCAAAGGACCACTAGCAAACTTCTGATTCTAGTGGAGCTTGAATTTGACATTCGCTCTGCGAACTTGCGGCCAGGTGGGTAGCGAATGTCAAATTCGCTCCACTAGCCTAATTCCTAACCCAGTGCCGGCACATTGGGAAATGTCACACTGGCAGGATGGTTTCCGGACCCGTAGATAAGGGTCGCAAAGGATATTCAGGCGAATGAAATCGTCATCTCGGGTAACGGCGACAGCGGTGGTTGGCGGAGGGCCGTCCGGCCTGACGGCGGCGCTGGCCCTGGCCTCGGCCGGGTTCGAGGTCGCGCTGGTCGCGCGCCAGGCTCCGGACGACAACCGGACCACCGCGCTGCTGGCCAGTTCGGTCGCCGCACTTGAAACGCTCGGGGTGTGGGAGGCCTGCCACGAGCATGCCGCTCCGCTTGCGGCCCTGCGGATCGTCGACGCCACCCAAAGGCTGTGGCGGGCGCCGGAAGCCCGTTTCGACGCTGGCGAGATCGGCCTCGAGGCCTTTGCCTGGAATATCGAAAATCGCCGTCTTATCGCAGCGCTGGAAGCCCGCGCCGCGGAAATGCCAAACCTGCAGCTGATCCGGGACGACGCGGTCGCAATCGACAGCCACATCGATGGCGTCACGATTGCGACGGCCGGTGGCGATACCATCGAGGCCAGGCTCGCCATCGGCGCCGACGGCAAAAACTCGCTGTGCCGGACCGCCGCCGGTATCGCCGTGCAGAGCCGGAGCTATCCGCAGGTCGCGCTGACTTACAGCGTCGCGCATAGCCGTCCGCATCGCGATATCTCCACCGAATTCCATACCGAGCATGGCCCGTTCACGACCGTGCCTTTGCCGGGGGACAGATCCAGCATCGTCTGCGTGGTCGACGAGGCCACCGCGCGCGACCTGCAGTCGCTCGATGGCGATCAACTCGATCGCGAGCTGGAGCGCCGCTCGCATTCGATCCTCGGCAAGATCAAGGCCGATCCCGGCCACGGCGCCTTCCCGCTGGTGATGGACACCGCGAGCCGGTTTGCGGCCGAGCGGATCGCGCTGATCGGAGAGGCCGGCCACCGCTTCCCGCCGATCGGAGCGCAGGGTCTCAATCTCGGCTTGCGCGATGCCGCGGCAATTGCGGAAATCGCGGCCGATCATTGCGACGATCCGGGCGCGTTGGAAGTCATCGATCGCTACGATCGCGAGCGGCGCGCCGATGTGATGAGCCGCACCATCGCGGTCGATCTGATGAACCGGTCGCTGCTCTCGGGCTTTCTTCCGGTGCAGGGCCTGCGCGGAATCGGGCTGCACATGCTCAACACCATCGGCCCGCTGCGGCGCGCGATGATGCGCGAAGGCGTGATGCCCCGTGCGGCACAGCCACGGCTGATGCGCGGCGAGGCGCTCCTATAACGGTGGCGGCGAGGCTTTCTCGCTGCCTTCGGGCTCGCGGAATTGCGGCTCGATCGGCACCGGCAACGCCGTCATCGTCGCACCCTGCCCGCCCCGCACTTTATGAGCGAACAGGCCGCGGCCCACGAAATGCGGATCGCGCAACGCCTCTTCCAGCGTGCGCACGATGGTGACGCAGCAATCCGCTTCTGCGAAAACTGGCTCCCACTCTGCGGCGCTGCGGTTCGCAATGATGGCCGCCACCGCAGTCATGGTTTCGTCGGGATCGCGCCGGTCGTCGACGAGCGAAGCATCGAGCCCGATCAGCGAAGCGAAGCGTTGCCAGAAGTGATCCTCCAGCGCCGCGCAGGCGACGATCCCGCCGTCCTTTGCCGGGTACAGGTGATAGCGCGGGGTGGCTCCCGTGAGTTCGCTTTGTCCCGACGTTGCAAGCGAACCGCTCGCCCAATAACCCGACAGCGCCCGCCAGGCGAAGGTGAACATCGCATCGGTCATCGCTATGTCGAGATGGCAGCCCTTGCCGGTCAGGTCGCGTTGGCGCAGCGCCAGCAGGATGTTGATCACGGCCGGAAACGTGCCGCCCGCGATGTCGGCGACCAGCGCCGGCGGCACCACCGGCCGGTCCGGCGGACCGGGTTGGAACGCCAGCAAGCCGGTGCTGGCGATATAGTTGAGGTCGTGCCCGGCGTCGGTCGCGCGCGGACCGGACTGTCCGTAGCCTGTGATCGAGCAGTAGATCAGCCGCGGATTGATAGCTCGCACCGCCTCGTAGCCGAATCCGAGCTTTTCCATGACGCCCGGCCGAAATTGCTCAACCAGAACATCAGCACCTTCAAGCAACGCGCGAAGCTGTGCGGCTCCCGCCTCCGTTTTCAGATCGATTGTCAGCGTGTTCTTGCCGCGGTTCAGCAGGCTGAAGGCCGCGCCGGTTCCTTGCCATTGCGGCGCATACCCGCGCATGTCGTCGCCGCCCGGCCGCTCAATCTTGGTCACCTCGGCGCCGGCTTCCGCCAGCATCAGCGTCGCCAGCGGGCCCGGCAGCAGATTGGTAAGGTCGACGATCCTGATCCCCGACAGCGGCTGCGGCATCGCTTCGCTCCCCTCTGGAACAGCGAGGATAGCAGAGGCGCGGTGGAAGCTAGAACGGCGTTGCGGGGAGCAGCCCGGTCTGCACCAGCCACATCACGCTCGTCAGCGTGAAGACCGACACCATGGTGCCGATCAGAATCGAGCCGGAGGCCTCCTCGACCCAGACGTCGTATTGCCGCGCCAGCACGAACACGTTCAGCGCCGGCGGCAGCGCCGCCATCAGCACGGCGGCATAGGTCCATGAGGCACTGAACGGCCCGAACCAGGCCAGCATGAAGAATACGATCAGCGGGTGCAGCACGAGTTTCACCGGGACGATCGCCGGCACATCCCAGGCGAGCTTCGGCAGCGGCCGCAGCGCGACCGTCACGCCCAGCACGAACAGGGCGCAGGGGGCCGCCGCGTTCTGCAGGAACTGCATCAGCCGGTCGAGCGCCACCGGCGGCTCGAAATGCAAAGCAGCCGAGAGCACGCCGAGCAGCGTCGCGATGATGAACGGATGCAACGCGATGCGCTTGCCGACGAACAGGACCGAGCGCCAGAAGCCGCGCCGCTCGCCTCCGCCGATCTCCATCAGGAACGGCACCAGCGAGAACAGCACAATACTGTCGAAGCAGAAGATCAGCGCCACCGGCGCGGCCGCCTGCGGCCCCAGCGTCGAGAGCGCCAGCCCCGGTCCCATATAGCCGATATTGCCGTAGCCGCCGGCCAGCCCGGCAATGGTTGCTTCGGGCATGGTGCGGCGGCCGAATTTCGCGATCGCGAACGCAATGAAGAAGGCGATGGTGGTGGACAGACTGGTCGCCACCACGAACGATACGTTCACCAGTTCCTCGAGCGGGGTCTTGGCCACGATCCGGTAGAACAGGCAGGGCAGCGCCACATAGACGATGAAGAAATTCATCCAGGCGAGCCCGGTATCCGGGATCTGCTTCAGGCGGCCGCAGGCGAGACCGAGAAAGATCAGCCCGAAATACGGAAGCGCGAGATTGAGAACGTCGATCATGAAAATCGCAGCGCTTCGATGAGACGGCTTGCGCGGACGCGTCAGCGCAACGACGGCGGGTGCCGCGTTATAGCGTCAAAAAATCCGGCCGGTCCATGGAGCGTCCATGGGACCGGCCGGTTCGTTACCCCATCACCGACGCGACCAGACGCGGCGACAACTTACATCTTGCAATCCTTGGCGTAGATGTCGCCATGGTTCGACAGCACCTTGTTCCCGGTCTTGAGGATGAAGTCGCCGCTCGGTGACTTCTCGGCCGTCAGCGCATACCAGTCCTGGATTGGATGCTGGTTCTTGTCGAACTTGAAGTTCCCGCGCACCGAAGCAAAGTCGGCCTTGCGCATCGCAGCGCGCAGCGCGTCCATGTTGTCGGTGCTGAAGTTCGTTGCCTTCAGTCCCGATCCGATCAGAAGGCCCGCATCGTAGCCCTGCGCGGCATAACTCGTGACCGGACGGTCGCCGTATTTGGCCTTCCAGGCAGCGACGAAAGCCCTGCTCGCCGGATTGTCGAAATCGTCGTTCCATTGGCTGGCAACCTGGACGCCGACGCCAGCATCCTTGAGCGCTTTCACCATGGCCTGGTCCATCGATGCGGCATGCATCACCAGCGGGATTTTCAGACCGGCCTGGTGATACTGGCGCAAAAACGCGATGCCCATGCCGCCGGGCTGGAAGCCGTGGACGACCTCGGGGTTGGCGGCCCGGATTTCGGCGATTTCCACGGCAAAGTCGGTCTGCCCGAGGTTGGTATATTTCTCTGCGACGATTTCGCCGCCAAACTCCCGCTTAAAGGCCTGCAGCATGTCCTTGCCGGACGGATAGTTCGGCGCCAGGATAAATGCTTTCTTGTAACCGAGCGACTTTGCCAGCGCGCCGACGCTTTCGCCCTGCCCGTCATTCTGGAAGGACACGACGAAATAGTTCGGGTTGCAGTCCTTGCCGGCAAAGGCGGTCGCAGCGGAGTTCGGGCTGACATAGATGGCGCCGGCTTCAAGCACGTCCGGCACAACGGCGGCCGCGACGTTTCCGAAAACAATGCCGGTGAAAATCTTGGCGTTGCTGGACTTGAGGAAGCGGTCGGCGATCGCCTTGGCCTGACCGGGCTTGACGCCGTCGTCTTCGATCATCACCTCCGGCTTGTTGCCCTCGAACGGCCCGCCCTTGGCCTCGACCGCGAGCATGAACCCGTCACGGATATCGGCACCAAGATAGCCGGCGGGACCCGACAGGGTCGTGATCAGACCGATCTTGACGGGGTCCTTCGCCAGGGCCGGGCCGCCGGCCAGAGCTAGCGCAACGATGGCGCAAACGCCTTTGAATACATGCATTTCCGGACCTTTCCTCGTAACACGCCAGAGCCACGTTCGGGCGCAAGCCGACAAGACCTGCGGGCAGCCGATCCTGCCGCATTTCGTGGCAGGCAGTCTCAATGGCGGGTCCGCATCGCGCAAGCACAAAAGTATGGCTTGGCGTCGCAGTTGCGGTGCACTAATCGTTGCTCATGAAGCTGCCACGCAACTTCTTCAAGCCATTGGCCACGGGCGCCCCTGCCCCGATGCGCGAATTGCCGGTCCGGCTGGAGCGCATGATCCATTTCGTGCCGCCGCATATCGAAAAGGTCACGGCCAAGGTCCCGCAGCTCGCGCGCGAGGTCGACGTGGTGCTCGGCAATCTCGAGGACGCGATCCCGGCCGACGCCAAGAAGGCCGCGCGCGACGGCTTCATCGCCATGGCAAAAGCCACCGACTTCGGCGCGACCGGTCTGTGGACCCGCATCAACGCGCTCAATTCGCCCTGGGTGCTGGACGACATCACCGAACTGGTCGCCGCCATCGGCAACAAGCTCGATGTCATCATGCTGCCGAAGGTCGATGGCGTCTGGGATATCCATTATCTCGATCAGCTGCTGGCGCAGCTCGAGGCGCGGCATGAGGTGAAGAAGCCGATCCTCATTCACGCCATCCTCGAAACTGCCGAAGGCGTCATGAATGTCGAGGCGATTGCCGCCGCCTCCCCGCGCATGCAGGGCATCAGCCTCGGGCCCGCCGACCTTGCCGCGTCTCGCGCGATGAAGACCACCCGTGTCGGCGGCGGTCATCCCGAATACAAGGTGCTGGCGGACCCGCTGCCCGGCGGCGGTTCGCGCGCGGTCTTCCAGCAGGACCTCTGGCACTACACCCTCGGCAAGATGGTCGATGCCTGCGCCGCCGCCGGCATCAAGCCGTTCTATGGACCGTTCGGTGACTTTTCGGATCAGGAAGCGTGCGAGGTCCAGTTCCGCGACGCCTTCCTGATGGGATGCGCCGGAGCGTGGTCGCTGCACCCGACCCAGGTCGCGATTGCCAAGCGCGTGTTCTCGCCGGACCCGGACGAAGTGGCCTTCGCGAGGAAGATTCTGGACGCAATGCCGGACGGCACCGGCGCGGTCATGATCGACGGCAAGATGCAGGACGACGCGACCTGGAAACAGGCCAAGGTGGTGGTCGATCTGGCGAAACTGGTCGCGGCCAAGGACCCGGATCTGGCGGCGCGCTATGGCCTATAAGGCCGAGAGCCGCGCCGACTCCGGACTTGCGAAAGCCTCTTATCTCGCCCCCGGAGGGATGACGCGCGCGGCTGCGCTACCTATTATTGTGTCATGAGCAGAACAGAGCCGCGCACGGCGAAATTCCATATCGGGCAGGTGGTGAAGCACCGCATTTTTTCATTCCGCGGTGTGATCTTCGATATCGATCCGACCTTCAGCAACACCGAGGAATGGTGGCTGTCGATCCCGGCCGAGGTGCGTCCTTCCAAGGACCAGCCCTTCTACCACCTGTTCGCCGAAAACGGCGAAACCGAATACGTCGCCTATGTGTCGGAGCAGAACCTGCAGGCCGACCATTCGGCCGAACCGATCCGTCATCCGCAGGTGCGGGAGATGTTCGTGAAGGACGGACGCGGCGCCTATCGGCCGCGCGATCTCATCGTGAACTAGACCGGCACGACATCATCGGCCGGCGCATGAACACGGCGCTCTGGTTCAGCGTGAACCTGAGCGGCAGCCTATCACTTCTTTTGCTGCTGCATTTGCTCGCCGCGCTTGCGCAGTTGTTCCTGAAGCTTCTTGTTTTGCGCCTCGAGGTCCTTCGGATCGGTTGCCGGGCCATCATAGGCCTTGGCGAACCCCTCCAGCGGCAGCGCCAGCGTGAATACGGATTGCTGCATGTTGTAGGCCTGCACGTACAGATTCTGGCCCTTCTTGAGCTTGGTCACCAGGTCGGCGTTGGCTTCCGCCTGCGCCATGCAGCCGCCGCCCGAGCAGACAACGATCGGGAGCACCATCGCGCCCTGCTCGTCATTGTCGACCAGCACGCGGGTGCCGCGCGGCAGGAGAACGCCCATTGGCAGCATGATCTGCAGGATCTTGCGTGCATCGCCGTCGATTTCCATCAGCACCGCGCCGACCATCGGCGTTCCGGAATCCAGACGTCCGTCGTTGCCGATGCGGCACAGGGTCTTGCCGCCGGCCTGGGGATCCGTGCTGCAGAGCTTCGCCCAGTTCGAATAGACCAGCGGCGGGATCTCGGGCGCTGGCGGCGGCGCGGGCTCCGCCTGCTGGGCCTGACTTTTCGGGGCGGCCTTGGGTGCCTTTTGCTGCGCCGCGGTTTCCGCCAGCGAACTCAGCACGAGCACGCCAGCCAGCACAGAAGCCGGAGCGATCCGGGTGAACCGATGCGTCCATAACGATGAAAAGGCATGGGTCATGGGTCGTTTTTCCTCGATCTGCGGGGCGCCGCCGGAGAATCATACCGGTAACGTGCCGCCTCCATCGCAGCGGAAGCGTGACTCCACTGCCCTTCGCCCTGGCCCGTCCGTTCCAGACCGGGCGCCGAAATAAAAAGGGCGCGCCGTGCGACGCGCCCTACCATAGCAACCTGCGCCGGCGAAGCGGCGCATTGTCGCCTGCCCGACGCTATTTGGGCTTGCCGCCTTCCAGCTTCTGCCGCTGATCGTTGGCGCGCTTCTGCAATTCGTCCTGCAACTGCTTGTTTTTCTCTTCGAGCTGCTTTGGATCGGTCGGCGGCCCGTCATAGGCCTTGGCGAAATCGCCGAGCGGCAGCGCCAGCGTCATTACGCTCTGCGCCATGTTGTAGGCCTGCACGTACAGATTCTGGCCCTTCTTGAGCTTCTGCACGAGGTCGCCGGTGACCTCCAGATGCGCGATACAGCCGCCATTGGCGCAGGTGAGGAACGTCCCGATGATCGCCGACGGCTCGTCGCGATCGACAACGACCCGGGTGCCCTTGGGCAGATAAACGCCCGGCGGCAGCATGATCTGGAGGACCTTCTTTCCCTCGCCTTCCATCTCCATCAGAATCGCGGCCACCACCGGCATCCCCGATTCAAGCCGGCCGTCCTTGCCGGTCTGACAGATCTGCTTGGATCCCTGTTCAGGCCCCTTGCCGCAGATCTTGGTCCAGTTCGAATAAATCAGCGGCGGCATCGCCTGCTCTTGCTGGCCACCGGCTGCAGGCGCTGCCGGAGCGGCCGGCGCTGCGCCACCCTTTTGCTGGCCCTTGGGGGCGGCCTTCTGCGCGGGGGCCTGCGCCAAAGCTGGGGCGTAGCCGGCGGCCGAAAAAACCGCGATCGCAGCAACGAGTGTGAGCATCCGGGCGACCGGCCGGGCCGGTGCGGACGCAGACCAATACGTCATGATCCTACTTGTCCTCATTAGTCGCCGCGTGCAGCAGCGGTGGGCCCTGTGGCGGCCAAGCCGCTGTCTCAATGCCAAAAAAGGCGACAGCGTGACGCCGGGCATCGGCCTGATACCCGAAAACGCCTTCACAATAAAGCTTGAAGGCAAAAATGCCCATATGAGGCGCAACACCGCAGCGATCGCGGCCCCGTTCCATATATGACTGGGCAACGTTGAACGAATCGGATCGCCCGCTTTGAGACCGACGCTCCCGTCCCGTCCCCGCAGCGGCTTATGGCCGATGGCCGCTTTTGTTTTGATGCTCGCGGTCCGGCTGATGGACCCGGCCGCAGCGTCGGCCGCCGGCGCGCAGCATGCGATCGCCATGCATGGCGAACCGAAGATGCCGGCGGGATTCTCGGCAATGCCGTACGTCAATCCCGATGCGCCGAAGGGCGGTCGGCTGACACTCGGCGTGCAGGGCACCTTCGACACCGTCAACCCGCTGGTGGTCAGGGGGCTGCCGCTTCCCAATATCCGCGGTTACGTCATGGAGGGCCTGATGGCACGCGGCTATGACGAGCCGTTTACGCTTTACGGCCTGCTCGCCGAGAGCGTGGAGACCGACGACGAACGAAACTTCGTCACCTTCAATCTCAATCCCCGCGCCCGCTTTTCCGACGGCAAGCCGGTGACGCCGGAGGACGTGGTGTTCACGTGGCAATTGCTGCGCGACAAGGGCCGCCCCAATCACCGCACCTATTATTCCAAGGTCGCCAGGGCGGAGATCACCGGTCCGCATTCGGTGCGTTTCGACCTGGCTGGCAACAACGACCGCGAATTGCCACTGATCCTCGGCCTGATGCCGGTCCTGCCGAAACACGCAATCGACCCCGCGCATTTCGAAGAGACCACCTTCACGCCGCTTGTTTCCAGCGGTCCCTACATCGTCAAGTCGGTCGATCCCGGACGCAGCGCCACCTTCGTGCGCAACCCGGATTATTGGGGCGCGGACCTGCCGATCAATCGCGGCCTGTGGAATTTCGACGAGATCAAATTCGATTTCTATCGCGACGAGAACGCCTTGTTCGAGGCCTTCAAGAAAGGGCTTTATGACCTTCGGGTGGAGAGCGACGTCACCCGCTGGCAGACCGGCTACGACACGCCTGCCTTCAAGGCCGGCCGCTATGTGAAGGAAACGTTCCGCAACGGCACACCGGTCGGCATGAGCGGGCTCGTCTTCAACACCCGGCGTCCGATCTTTGCCGATATCCGGGTGCGGGAAGCGCTGGCCTCGCTGTTCGACTTCGAATGGGTCAACAAGAATTTCTTCTTCGGCCTGCAGAAGCGGACCGCGAGTTATTTCGAAGGGTCGAACCTGTCGTCGGTCGGGCGCCCGGCGGATGAACGCGAACGCGCCTGGCTGGCGGTTTTTCCGGGTGCCGTCCGCGAGGACGTGCTCGATGGACGCTATCTGCCCTCCGTAACCGACGGCTCGGGCCGGGACCGCGAGGTGCTCAAGAAGGCGCTCGCGCTGCTTTCCGCGGCCGGATACGAACTGGAAGGGACGGTTCTGCGCCACCGCGAGACCCACGAGCCGCTGACTTTCGAAATCCTGGTGAGCACCCGCGACCATGAGCGAATCGCACTCGCCTATGCCCGCGACCTCAAGCGGATTGGGATCGCGGCAACCGTCAGGAGCGTGGACGCCGTACAATTCGACCGGCGCCGACTCACCTATGACTACGATATGATGCCGTATCGCTGGGATCAGTCGCTTTCGCCCGGCAACGAACAAAGCTTCTATTGGGGATCCGCGTCCGCCGACGTTGACGGGACGCGCAACTACATGGGCGCCAGGAGCAAGGCTATCGATGCCATGATCGCGCAACTCCTGATCGCGCGCGACCGCGACACCTTCGAATCCGCCGTCCGCGCGCTCGACCGGGTATTGATCTCCGGTTTCTATGTCGTGCCGCTGTTCCACCTGCCCGATCAATGGGTGGCACGCTGGACTCGTGTGGACCATCCCAAGGTGACGCCGCTGTTTGGCTTCCTGCCGGAATCCTGGTGGCACAAGCCTGGCCCGTAACCATGCCCATGACCGTTCCCGCGAACCCAGTCCCTTCGCTCGACGCGATCCTCAAGGCGCAGGCCGTCCGCAATCCCGACGGAATGGCGCTGGTCGATCCGCCGGACATCGCATCCGTGACCGGCGACGCCCCTCGCCGCTTCACCTACGCGCAGGCAGAGCGTGCGGTCGCCGCCATCGCCGCGCGACTGCACGAGATCGGGCTTGCACCCGGCACGGTCGTCGGCCTGCAGATGCCCAACACTGCGGCCAGTATCGTGACGCTGCTCGCGATCATGCGCGCCGGCATGATTGCCGCGCCGCTGCCGCTGTTGTGGCGGCGCAGCGATTGCGTCGCGGCTTTGTCGGAATCCGGTGCGCGCGCCATCGTCACCTGCGGCCATGTGGCAGGCTTCGATCACGGCGGGCTTGCACTCGAGGTTGCGGCCGAACTCTTTCCGATCCGCGCAGTGTGTGGATTTGGCTGCGCCGCCGCCGACGGCATCGTCCCGCTCGACGATCTGCTGGCGTCCGCCGACGAGCATCCAGACGCGGTGCTGTTTCAGGATAGCGCTGGCGCGCCGTTCGCGCTGATCACATTCGATACCACTTCCGGCGGCGTCGTTCCGGTTGCGCGCAATACGACGCAATTGCTGACCGCCGGGCGCCTCGTTCGTCAACGCGCGGAGATCGGACCTGATGCCGTCATCCTGTCGACATTGCCGGCGACATCCTGTGCCGGGATATCTGCCGCCCTCGTGCCGTGGCTTTTGAGCGGCGGTACACTCGTCCTGCATCATCCGATCGATCCGGTCACGCTGCGGCAACAGATCGAACGCGAGCATTGCAATGCGCTTGTTGTGCCGGATGCAATGCTGTCCGCGCTGTGCGCCTGCGACTGGCTCGAGCCCGCCGGAATCCATGGCGTGATCTCGGTCTGGCGCGCGCCCGAGCGGTTTGCCGCCGCGGCACAATGGACGAATCTCGATGTCACGCTCGTCGATGTTGCCGCGTTCGGCGAAACCGCCTTGCTTGCCGCACGCCGTCCTCCCGGCGGGCGGACCCTGCCCTGGCCGACCGGTCCATTGTCGATTGCACCCGGCGGGCCGGATTGCGCGGACGTCACGCTGCTGCCGAATGGCACGCTCGGCATTCAGGGCGGGCTCGCCGCAGCTCCGTTCGATCCATATGGTTCCGAGACGGTTACCGCGAGCGCCGGAAACAGCGGTTACGTCGATACCGGTTATTCTTGCCGTTTGATTGCCGAGGAGCAGTCACTGGTCGTGACCGCAGCGCCCGCGGGGCTCGTTGCGGTCGGCGGCTACCGCTTCGCCATCAACGATTTGCAATTGATGGTGCGCGGAATCGACAGCAATAGCGTCGTCGCCGCACTTCCGCATGCCTTGTCCGGTCACCGGCTGGCCGGACACGCCGCCGATCCGTCGGCGATGCGCGACATGCTTCAAACGATGGGCATGAACCCGTTGCTGTCGGCAGCGTTCCGGGATCGCGCTGCATGACAATTTGCGGCCTTGCGTTGACCACGCATTAATGGCGGGCACGCTAGCGTCTGCGCCTCATCACAGGGACGCAGACATGTCGTTGCAAGGACCGGTCGTCGTTATCGCCGAACGCAGTTCGCCGGATCTGATCGCTGCCTTATCCGAGGCCGGCGCCTTTCCGGTGATCGAAGCGTCGTGCGCGCAGGCGCGCGCCGCGATCGAGGCCGCCGATCCGTCCGCAATCGTTCTGGCTGACGGGCATGCCGCGAATGATCCCGCGCTGGGCGAAAGCCTGACGCGCAGCATCACGCGCCGCACGCCGATCGTGCCGGTTGTCGCCTGCGCCGCCGGCGACAATGCGCTGCCCTATCGCGAAGCGCTTGCGATGCCGGCGGACGCAACACCGCAGGCAATTGCCGCGCGGCTGCTGTCGGTCCTGCGGGTGCGCGCGCTGCATGCGAGCGTGCTGCGCCGCGCCGAAGCCGCGCGGTCGGCAGGGCAACCGATACCGCGCACCGCCGTCAACGATCCGCTCGAGGACGCGACCGTCATCCTCGCCGGCCGGGGACGCTGCTATCCGCATCTGTCGGTCGCGCTCGGAGAGCGAACCGGGGTGATCGGCGTGCTGACCATCGAGGCTGCCGCGCGCTATCTGAAATCGCGCGATGCCGACGGACTCGTCATCGGCGACGGATTTTATCCGCACAATGTCGATGCGCTGCTGACCGTGATCGCCGAGGATTCGCGCTTCCGCGATCTTCCGGTCGGACTGATCGGGCGGCCGAGCAAAATCGATACGCGGCGCCTGCCGCATCTCATTTCGGCGAACGAACCCGGCTGTCTGGTATCGCGGATCCTTCCGCTGGTCCGGCTGCACGCCTTCGAGGCCCGGCTCCGGCGCGCGCTCGATGCCTTCGTCAAGGACGGCGTCATCGATCCGCTGACCGGATTGATGAACGAGCCCGCCTTCATGGCCGAACTCGACCGCGTCATTCGCGATGCCAGCCGCCGCTCCAGCGGCTTGTCGGTGGCGCGCCTGACATTCGATCCGGATACCGACCCGCGCGCCCTGAACGACGCGGCGCGGCTGATTTCCAAGCTGGTGCGCGGTGCCGACTTCGCCTGCCGGGACCGCGACGGATCGATCCTGGTGACGTTCGCCGATACCGCGCCGCGACAGGCCCAGACCGTGGCCAAGCGTCTGGTCAGCGTGTTGCGCAACACGATGCTGCAGGCGGGACGACGGCGTCCGGTGGCGCCCGAGATTGCGCTGACGGCGTGGCAATCCACCGACACGCCGGAAACCCTGCTGGCGCGGATCACCGCCTCCGCGGTTGCGGCTTAGTCGCGGGCGGCCTACATCACCCGGACAGGCTTTTCGCAAAAAAGGCAGGTCCGCGAATGACCGATCCCGCAGCGACTGATCCCATCCGCGTCGATGTCGTCTCCGACGTCGTGTGCCCGTGGTGCTTTATCGGCAAGAAGCGGCTCGAACAGGCGATCGCGCTTAATCCGGATATTCCGGTCGAGGTTCACTACCATCCTTACTTTCTCAATGACTGGATTCCGGCCGAAGGCATTTCCCGCGAACAATATCTGACCACGAAATTCGGTTCGCCCGAGCGCTACAAGGAGATCGCCACCCGCGTCTCCGCCGCAGCAGCGCAGGATGGACTGGTCTATGCCATCGACAAGTTGAGCCGGCAGCCGAACACCACGGACAGTCACCGCCTCATTCACTGGGCCGAGCAGATCGGCAAGGCGCCACAGATGAAGCAGCGGCTGATGGAGTTGTATTTCTCCGAAGGCGCCGACCTGTCCGACAACGCGGTGCTGGCGAAGGCCGCCGCCGATGTCGGGCTCGACGAGATCGAGACCGCGAAGAAGCTCGCGTCGGACGACGATCTCGCCATCGTCTCACAGCGCGTGGAGCAAGCGAAGTCGGCTGGCATCCAGGGCGTGCCGTTCTTCATCTTCGACAACGCCATGGCGGTTTCGGGCGCGCAGGCGCCGGAACAGCTTGCCAGCGTGATCCGAAAGGCTGCGGAAGAGCGAAAGCAGAAGGCGGCTGGCTAAGCCGCCTTCTTGCCCTCGGCAATCTTTACCAGGTTGCGCAGGATCTTCGTCGTGCCGAGCAGCCGCTGCACCGGCTTCGGCCAATCGTCGAGGAACACGACCTTCTGGTCCGGCCGCACCTTCGCGATCGGCGCCTGACCCGCGATATAGCGCATCAGGCCCTCCGGATTGGCGAAGCTGTTGTCGCGGAATTGCAGCACCGCGCCCTTCTGGCCGGTATCGATGCGCTCGACATTGGCGCGCTTCGACAGAAGCTTGATGACCACGATCTGCAGCAGGTGCTTGACCTCTTCCGGCAGCGGACCGAAGCGGTCGACCAGTTCGGCGGCGAAGCTTTCGATCTCCTGCTCGTTCTCGACCGTCGCGATGCGGCGATAGAGCCCGAGCCGCACCGACAAGTCTGCGACGTAATCTTCGGGAATGAGGACGGGTGTGCCGACCGTGATCTGCGGCGACCATTGATCCGCCATCGGCTCGGTGATGCCGGCCTTCAGCGCGGTCACGGCCTCTTCCAGCATCTGCTGATAGAGCTCAAAGCCGACTTCCTTGATATGACCGGATTGCTCTTCGCCCAGAAGATTGCCGGCGCCGCGGATGTCGAGATCGTGCGAGGCGAGCTGGAAGCCGGCGCCGAGCGTATCCAGCGACTGCAGGACCTTCAGACGACGCTCGGCCTGCGCGGTGATGCGCTTCTCCGCCGGCAGCGTGAACAGCGAATAGGCGCGGATCTTCGAACGCCCCACCCGGCCACGCAATTGATAGAGCTGCGCCAGACCGAAACGGTCGGCCCGGTGCACGATCAGCGTATTGGCGGTCGGAATGTCGAGACCGGATTCGACGATGGTGGTGGAGATCAGCACGTCGAATTTGCCGTCATAGAAAGCCGACATGATGTCTTCCAGCACCGTCGGCGGCATCTGGCCATGCGCAACGGCGACCTTCACCTCCGGCACGGTCTTGTCGAAGAAATCCTTGGCGCCGGCGAGGTCCTCGATCCGCGGGCAGACATAGAACGATTGCCCACCGCGATAGCGCTCACGCAGGATCGCCTCGCGCACAACAATTGGGTCAAATGGCGAGACGAAGGTGCGCACCGCCAGCCGATCCACCGGCGGCGATGCAATCAGCGAAAGGTCGCGCACGCCGGTCAGAGCAAGCTGCAACGTCCGCGGGATCGGCGTTGCTGTCAGCGTCAGCATGTGAACTTCGGCGCGCAGCGTCTTCAGCTTCTCTTTGTGCGCGACGCCGAAATGCTGTTCCTCGTCGACGATCACCAGCGCCAGGTCGTTGAACTTCACGTTCTTGCCGAGCAGCGCATGGGTGCCGACGACGATGTCGAGCGTGCCGTCCGCCAGCGCCTTGCGGGTCGCCGACAGGTCAGCGGACGAGACCAGCCGCGACGCCTGCCCGATCTTGACCGGGAAACCGTGAAAGCGCTCGGTGAAGGTCTTGTAATGCTGCCGCGCGAGCAACGTGGTGGGCACCACGACGGCCACCTGCTTGCCGCTCATCACCGCGACGAACGCGGCCCGCAAAGCCACTTCGGTCTTGCCGAAGCCGACATCGCCGCAGACCAGCCGGTCCATCGGCCGGCCGGACGCGAGATCCTCCAAAGCGGCATCGATCGCGGCCTGCTGATCCTCTGTTTCCTCGTACGGAAAGCCGGCGCAGAATTCGTCGTACATCCCCGGCGGCACGGTGAGCTTTTGCGCCTCGCGCAATTTGCGCTCGGCCGCGATCTTCATCAGTTCATGCGCAATCTCGCGGATCCGGTTCTTCATCCGCGCCTTGCGCGTCTGCCAGCCGGTACCGCCGAGACGGTCGAGCTCGACCTCGAGGTCTTCCGACCCGTAGCGCGACAGCAGTTCGATATTCTCGACCGGCAGATAAAGCTTGTCGCCGCCCGCATAATGCAGTTCGAGGCAATCATGCGGCGCGCCCGCCGCCTCGATGGTCGAAAGGCCGATGAAGCGGCCGATGCCGTGATCGACATGGACCACCAGATCGCCGGCCGACAGGCTGGTCGCCTCGGCAATGAAGTTCTCGGCCTTCTTCGATGCACGGCGCGGCCGCACCAGCCGGTCGCCCAGAATATCCTGCTCGCCGATAATCGCGGCCTGCGTCGTCTCGAAGCCGGATTCGAGCCCGAGGACCGCAAGCGCGACCTCGGTCAACGGGCGCGCCAGCGCCTCCTGCCACGACCCGACATTGACCAGATTGGCCAGCCCATGATCGCGCAGCACATGGCTCATGCGGTCGCGCGCGCCGTCGCTCCAGAGCGCGATCACCACCTGCTTGCGGTCGCGTTGTAAGGCGGCAACGTGTTTCACGACTGCGTCGAACACATTGGCATCGGCTTCGGCGCGTTCGGCGCTGAAGTTATGTCCCTGTTTGGTGCCGATATCGACGACGGACGCGCCCTCGCTGTCCGGCACGGCGAACGGCGTCATCCGCGCGAGCTTCATGCGCGCAAGCTGACCGCGCCATTCTTCCTCGGTGAAATACAGTCGCTCCGGCGGCAGCGGCTTGTACGGCACGCCGCCCGCGCCATCCGGAACGGTCTTGCGTGCGTCGTAATAGTCCACGATCTGCGTGATGCGCTCATGCGCGACATCATCGGCCAGCGGTTCGAGTACGACCGGCGTGCGGTCGAGATAGTCGAACAGCGTATCCATGTGATCGTGGAACAGCGGCAGCCAATGCTCCATGCCGGGGTAACGGCGGCCTTCGCTCACCGCCTCATAGAGCAGGTCGTCGCGGGTGGCGGCGCCGAACGCCGCCATATAGCCGAGCCGGAACTTGCGGATCGTCTCCGACGTGAGCTGGAACTCCGACACCGGCACGAGATCGAGCGCACGCAGATCGTACTGCGTCCGCTGCGTCTCCGGATCGAAGGCGCGGATGGTTTCGATCTGGTCGCCGAAAAAGTCGAGCCGCACCGGCTCGCCCATGCCCGGCGCATACAGGTCGAGAATGCCGCCGCGGACTGCGTAATCGCCCGGCTCGCGCACGGTCGAGGCGCGGGTATAGCCGTTCAGTTCGAGCCAGCTTGCGACCCGCTCCATCGGCAGCACGTTGCCGGGTGCAGCCGACAGCGACTGGCCCATCACCATCGTGCGCGGCGGAACGCGCTGCAGGATCGCGTTGACCGTGGTCAGCACCACCGCAGGCTTGTCGCGGGCCTCGACATTGGCGAGCCGCGACAGCGTGGTCATGCGCTGCGCCAGCACGCCGGCATGCGGCGACACCCGGTCGTATGGCAGGCAGTCCCAGGCCGGAAATTCCAGCCGCTCGATCTCCGGCGCGAAAAAAGCGAGCCCGCGGGCGAGCGCAGCGAGACGCTGTCCGTCACGGCACACAACCAGCAGGCTGACGGCGGGAGCATTGCGACCGGCCGCGACCGCGCGGGCCAGGTCCGCGATCACCAGGCCTTCGGCGCCATCGGCGACGCCCGACAGGGTCACCGGCTTGCCGGATTTCATCAGTTCGGCAGGCGAATGGATCATCAGCGGTCGCCGGTATTGTGAAAACGAATGATCCGGTCAAGCAGGTCGGAGCGCTGCGCGTCGGGAACGGGCGCCTCGCCGGTCACCCAGACGTAGAGGTCGTGGTCGGGCACGGTGTCGAGCAGCCTTTCATAGGTATCCAGATCGGCATCGGACAGATCGGCGATATGGGCATCGGCGAAACGGCCGAGCACCAGATCGGTTTCACGAATCCCGCGATGCCAGGACCGGAACAGCAGCCGCCGCTGCCGCTCGTTCAACCCTTCGCTCGATCGTGTCGACCCGGTCATGCCAAAAAACCTGCAAACGCCAAAAGCCCGGACGGGCCGGGCGGGCGTATATAAGCGCGATCCCTAAAAGTGGAAACCGGTTTTCGGAACGATCGCGCGTCCGAAAAAAGCCGATGTAGCGGCTCTGTCAGCCCGGCTGTGATACTGCTCTGCCATGCGGCCAACCCTGCTCGATCAACTCTTCGCCGGCATCACGGCGCTTCCGGGCATCGGCCCGAAGCTGGAAAAGCTGTATCGGCGGCTGCTCGGCCGCGATGACGAGCCGCGAATCGTCGACCTGCTGTTCCATCTGCCAGGCAGCGCAATCGACCGGCGCGCGCGACCGAAGCTGCGCGAGGTCGAGCCCGGCGCGGTGGTGACCGTGAAGGTCACGGTCGACCGCCACCGCCCCGCTCCGCCAGGCCGCGACCGCGCTCCGCATCTCATCTATGCCAGCGACGAGACCGGCGACCTGGTCATCACCTATTTTCGCGCCCGCAAGGAGTATCTGGAAAAGCTCTTTCCGGTAGGCGAAACCCGATACGTCTCCGGAACCACCGCGTTCTATGACGGCATGCTGCAGATGGTGCATCCGGATCGCGTGGTCGACGAGAACGGCCTCGCCGCCCTGCCGATGATCGAGCCGGTCTATCCGCTCACCGAGGGCATTACCGCGAACATGATCGTGAAGGCGATGGATGCGGCGCTTGCAAAGGTGCCGGAGCTGCCGGAATGGCAGGATCCGGCCTTTCAGGCGAAGCACGGTTTTCCATCTTTCGCTCCGGCACTTCGCACCCTGCACCGGCCGCACGAACTGGACGACCTCGCGCTCGAAGGCTCGGCGCGCACGCGGCTCGCCTATGACGAGCTGCTGGCGAGCCAGCTCGCACTCGGCCTGATGCGCGCGCATAACCGCAAGCGCGCGGGCCGTGCACATGCCGGCGATGGCCATCTGCGCCGCGCGATCATCGCAGCCCTGCCCTATTCGCTGACCCTGTCTCAGGCTCGCGCGATCGACGCCATCGTCGCCGACCTCAGCAAACCGGAACGGATGGTGCGGCTGCTGCAGGGCGATGTCGGATCGGGCAAGACCGTGGTGGCATTGCTCGCCGCCGCGGCCGTGATCGAAACCGGCCGCCAGGCGGCGCTGATGGCGCCGACCGAAATCCTCGCGCGTCAGCATTTCAACACCGTCGCCCCGCTGGCCGAAGCGGTGGGCATCCGCGCCGCCATCCTGACCGGGCGCGAGCGCGGCAAGGATCGCAGCGAACTCATCAGCAAGCTTGCGGCGGGCGATATTCATATGCTCGTCGGCACTCACGCGTTGTTCCAGGACGACGTGACCTTCCGCGATCTGGCGCTGGCAATTGTCGACGAGCAGCACCGGTTCGGCGTGCATCAACGGCTGGCGTTGGTGAACAAGGGCGAAGCGGTTGACATGCTGGTCACCACCGCAACGCCAATCCCGCGCACGCTGGTGCTGACCTATTTCGGCGACATGGACATTTCGGAATTGCGCGAGAAGCCGGCCGGGCGCCCGCCGCGCGCTACCCCCCCCCATCCGCGCGGCCGGCGGGGGGGGGGGGCCGACGCGGTCGGCCGCGCGCTTACGGAGGGGCAGCGGGTCTATTGGGTCTGTCCGCTGGTGGAGGAATCGGAGACCAGCGATCTCGCCGCCGCCGAAGACCGCTTCAAGGCGTTGCGCAAGCGCTTCGGGAAGGCGGTCGATCTGGTCCACGGACAGATGCGCGGCTCCGAAAAAGACGAGGCGATGCGCCGCTTTTCCATCGGCGAGACGCAGTTGCTGGTCTCGACCACGGTGATCGAAGTCGGCGTCGATGTGCCGGAAGCCACCGTGATGGTGATCGAGCATGCCGAGCGCTTCGGCCTTGCGCAACTTCATCAATTGCGTGGCCGCATCGGCCGCGGCCATGGCAAGTCGACCTGCCTGCTCCTGTATCGCGCGCCGCTCGGCGAGACGGCCAAGGCGCGTCTGGCGATCATGCGCGAGACCGAGGACGGCTTCCGCATCGCCGAGGAGGACCTGAAACTGCGCGGTGAAGGCGATGTCCTCGGCACCAGACAAAGCGGCATGCCGGCGTTCCGCATCGCTTCGGCCGAGGTACACGGGCATCTGTTGCCGGCCGCACGTGACGATGCGCGGCTGATCCTCAATCGCGATGCCGCGCTCGCAAGCGAGCGCGGCAAGGCGTTGCGGGTCCTGCTCTATCTGTTCGAGCGCGACGACGCGATCCGGCTCATCGACGCGGGATGATCACTCGCCCAGCGGATTGGGTCCGAACCGGTTGGGTCCCGACGTCCCGCGCGACGCGAACCACACGATCAGCACGATCGTACCGATCAGCACGATGAAATGCAGCAGCTGCCACCAGCCGGAGCGATCGATGTCGTGCAGGCGGCGCGCGCCGACGGCAAGACTGGGAATAAGGGTCGCAAGACTGAACAGCGAATTGATCGGCGACCAGCCATCGGCGCCCAAGATCGCCGCATCGATTCCAGCGGTGATCAATCCCCCAACAAACGTGAACAACACCCAGTACCAGAAAGCCGAACGCTGGGCGCGCCCGTTGAAGTTCGCGTAGTTTTGAAACCCGGATGTAATTGCTTCAGTGAAGTTCATCGCCCCGTCTCCCCGTTGATGAAAACACGCACGCTCTACACGCTAGGCTCCTTCGCCTTGTCGTCGCGCGCGGTCTGCGCGATTCGCGCAGCGGCGGCCATGGCCGCGACTCCGTTTCCAGTGGCGCTTGCCGCACCAGGCTGGATCATGCCGGCCGACATGATCAGGGTCGCCGCCTGTTCGACGGGAATCTCAAGTTCGATGATATCTTTCCGCGGGACGTAGAAGTAGAAGCCGGTTGTCGGGTTGGGTGTGCAGGGCAGGAATACCGAGATATGGTCGTCGCCTCCCGGCAGGCGGCCGGCGACCTCGGCGCTCGGTGGCTGAGAGATGAAGACCAGCGACCACATTCCGGGGGCAGGAAATTCCACCAGTCCGACCTTCCGGAAGCTCGTTCCCGATTTCGAGAACAGCATCTGGAAGACCTGCTTCACCGTCTTGTAGATCGGACGCACGATCGGCATCCGGTCGATCAGGTGATCGCCGACCTGCACCAGCGTCCGGCCCACCAGGTTCGCGGTCAGGAATCCGAGCAGCGTCAGGGCGATCAGCGCGATGACCAGTCCGGAGCCCGGGATTTTCCACGGCAGGTAGGTCTCGGGCCGATACAATTCCGGGATCAGCGGACGTACGGCGTCGTCGACCCAGGTGACAAAGGCCGAGATCAGCCAGGCGGTGATCGCAAGCGGCCCGGCGACCACGAGCCCGGTCAGAAAATAGTTGCGCAGCCGCGCGCCGATGCCCTGCGGCGGCAGGTCGGTCTCGATAATGTCCGGAGGCGGTGGGCTCTGTTCGGTCATGCGGCTTCGCGGCGGCTCCAGCGGACCGCTTTATAGCCTGTTCGCCGGGATTTGCGACGGAACCGAGGCGGATTATTCGACCGTCACCGATTTCGCCAGGTTGCGCGGCTGATCGATGTCGGTCCCGAGCGCGACCGCGGCATAATACGCCAGAAGCTGCACCGGCAGCGCATAGACCAGAGGCGTGACCGAGTTCGGCATATCCGGCAGGGTGATCGTGGTCACCCCCGGCATCGCCGCCTCGGCCGCCCCCCGGGCGTCGGTCAGCAGGATGATCCGTCCGCCGCGCGCCGCCACCTCCTGCATGTTGGAGACGGTCTTTTCGAACACGCTGTCATACGGCGCGGTGACGATCACCGGCATGGTCTCGTCGATCAGTGCAATCGGGCCATGCTTGAGTTCGCCGGCGGCATAGCCTTCGGCGTGGATATAGGAAATTTCCTTCAGCTTGAGCGCGCCTTCGAGCGCCAGAGGATAGCTGGTGCCGCGCCCGAGATAGAGGACGTCGCGGCTCTTGCTGAGATCGCGCGCCAGCAATTCGATTTCACCTTCGAGCTTCAGCGTCTCGTTCATCTGCCGCGGCACCTCGATCAGCGCCCGCACCAGCTTGCGCTCTTCGCTCTCGCTGAGCACGCCGCGGGCGCGGCCCGCTGCAATGGCAAGACACGCCAGGACCGCGAGCTGGCAGGTGAAGGCCTTGGTCGAGGCAACGCCGATTTCCGGCCCCGCCAGCGTCGGCATGATGACGCTGCTTTCGCGCGCGATCGTCGACGTCTGGACGTTCACGACTGCCAGCACCGACTGCCCCTGCTCCTTGGCATAGCGCAGCGACGCGAGCGTGTCGGCGGTCTCGCCCGACTGCGAAACGACGATGGTGAGATCGCCCTTGCGCAGCGGCGCTTCCCGGTAGCGGAACTCTGACGCGACATCGATTTCAACCGGCAGGCGCGCATAGCGCTCGAACCAGTATTTCGCCACCAGGCCGGCATAATACGCGGTGCCGCAGGCCGAGATCGACACCCGGTCGAGGGTCTTGAAATCGAACGGCAGTTTACCCGGAAGCGTGACGCATTCCTTCGCCATGTCGAGATAGTGCGCCAGCGTATGCGCGACCACTTCGGGCTGTTCGTGAATCTCCTTCGCCATGAAATGGCGATGGTTGCCCTTGTCGACCAGGAACGCCGAGCCGGTGGTCTTGATCACCGGCCGCGTCACCGGTTGGCCGGCCTCGTTGAAGATCTGCACGCTGCCGCGCCGGATCACGGCCCAGTCGCCTTCCTCGAGATAGGAAATGGTGTCGGTGAAGGGGGCCAGCGCGAGCGCATCGGAGCCCAGATACATCTCCTCCGCGCCATGTCCGACCGCCAGCGGCGATCCCTTGCGCGCCCCGATCATCAGATCGTCTTCGCCCGCGAAGATGAAGGCCAGCGCAAAGGCGCCGCGCAGCCGCGGCAGCGCCGCCCGCACCGCATCGACCGGCGACTTGCCCTTCTTCATTTCTTCGGTGACGAGATGCGCCACCACTTCGGTGTCGGTCTCGGTGCCGAACCGTGCGCCCTCTTTTTCGAGCTGCTCGCGCAGCTCGCGGAAATTCTCGATGATGCCGTTATGGACCACCGCGAGGCGCTCGGTGGCATGGGGATGGGCGTTGTTTTCGGTCGGCTTGCCGTGGGTCGCCCAGCGGGTATGGCCGATGCCGGCGAGGCCTGAGAGCGGTTCGCGGCCGAGCCGGTCCTGCAGATTGCGGAGCTTGCCTTCGGCGCGCCGGCGTTCGAGATGCCCGTTCTCGACCGTGGCGATGCCGGCCGAATCGTAGCCGCGATATTCCAGCCGCTTCAGGGCGTCGACGAGCTGGCCCGCGACCGGCTCACGCCCGAGAATTCCGACAATGCCGCACATACCGTGCCGATCCCCCGCCGAGATTTGAGTCTCGATACCCCGCCGCCGTTAGAACCGCATCCGCCTGGGTGCGGAAATCACAATGCGTTTCGGCCTGTAACCGGGATCGAGCGCGGCGGGAAGACGCTCAACTGCCGCCCTTCTTGCCCGCCGCCTTCAGGCTGCGCAAGCGCGACGCCCAGCCTTCCTTAATGACCTGCCGGACCCGTCCGAGCGCAAGGGAATCCTGCGGCACCGACTCGGTAATGACCGAACCCGAACCGATATAGGCCCCGTCGCCGATGCTGACCGGCGCCACCAATGAGGAATTCGAGCCGACGAAAGCGCCCTTGCCGACCTCGGTCCGGTGCTTCCCGGCGCCGTCATAATTACAGAAGATCGTGCCCGCACCGATATTGGCGCCCTCGCCCACGCGCGCGTCGCCGATATAGGCGAGGTGGTTGGCCTTGGCGCCGTCTGCGAATTCCGCCTGCTTCACCTCGACGAAATTGCCGATCTTCGCGCCCTTGCCGATGCGCGCACCGGGACGAAGGCGCGCGAACGGACCGATCAGGGCGCCCTCGCCGATATGGGTCTCGGTCAGATGCGAGAACGAATGAATCACCGCGTTCGCCTCCACCGTCACGCCGGGACCGAACACGACATAGGGCTCGATCGTCACATCGCGTCCGAGCACGGTGTCGGCCGACAAAAACACGGTCTCGGGCGCGATCATCGTCACGCCGGCATCGAGCGCCGCCTGTCGTAGGCGCTGCTGCAACACCGCTTCGGTCTCGGCGAGCTGCGCCTTCGTGTTGATGCCTCTCACATCGTCCTCCTCGACTTCGACGGCGACCGCCCGAAGGCCCGCCTCATTCGCGAGCGCGACCGCGTCGGTCAGGTAGTATTCCTTTTTCGCATTGGCATTGCCGATGCGATCGAGCAGAGCGAGCGCCTGCCGGCCATCGAGCGCCATCAGGCCACCATTGCACAGGCCGATCGCGCGTTCGGCCTCGCTCGCATCGTTATGTTCCCGGATCGCGACGAGCTTGCCGCCCTGAACGATGAGACGGCCGTAGCCTGTGGGATCGGCCGGCGTGAATCCCGCGACCGCAACCGCCGCGCCGGCGGAGACCGCGGCGCGAAGCTTCATCAGCGTCTCCGGCCGCACCAGGGGCGTATCGGCAAACACCACGAGGATGTCATCGAAGCCGTGCTCCAGCGCGCCCCGCGCCGCCAGAACCGCATGCGCGGTGCCGAGCCGCTCCATCTGACGTGCGATCGATGCATCTGGAAAGACGCGCACGGCTTCCTTTGCCACCGCGTCATGATCCGGGCCGACAACGACGACGCAATCGGCGGCGCCGGCGCGGGCGACCGCGCGCAGCACATGCGCCAGCAGGGACTCGTTCCCGATCTGGTGCAACACCTTGGGCAGCGACGATCGCATGCGCGTGCCCTCGCCCGCCGCAAGCACCACCGCCAGACATGTTCGTTCCGCCATTACGATCCCCGTTTCAGGTCCGCGTCATAGCCCGGCGGGGTCCCGCGGAAAAGCCGCCGTCCCGCGGGGCGCTAGCTCCGGGACCGGCGTCCGGCGAGGTTCCGACTGGGCAGGCGCCGCCTGTTCTCACACCTGGGCCGGATTGTGCCGGCGAGCACGGAACACTGGCGGGCCAGAAACGGCCGCTCCTGCTACAGTTTCTCCAAATGATTCGCAGCGAACCAAGACTGTCCGGCACCGTCCGTACGCCTGCGGCCCCCCCGGAGGCACGCGATGACAACGGATTTGGGCCGCTGTTTCACCTCAGCCTCTGGGGTGGAGCGGCTGCGGCCTGCCTGCTGCTGGTGGCCTTCGCCACACGGACTGAGTCCGGTCATGTTCGCATGCTGTCGGCCTATACCGCGTTG
>CAZXJZ010000020.1:0-35136 GCA_964641065.1 uncultured Hyphomicrobiales bacterium
GTCCGGCTCCATCGCGAGGATTTTCGGCACATCCGCGCTGATGAAGGCCGAGACCCGCGGCTTCTCCTTGCGCACCCTCGGCGGGCGCACCGCATAGCCCGACACGCCGGCGATTCGATCCTGCTCGCCGAGGAGGTAGAGCGTCTCCACGGTCTCTTCGGTCAGGCAGACGATGCGTGCGGGCGCGTTCATGCAGGGCGCCGAGCTTACACGAACGCCGCTTCGTCCGCCTTGCTCAAAATATCCGGCCCGCCGATTGCCGAAACCCGGCCGCCGTCGATACGAACGATCACATTGGCGATACGCTTCAATTCGCGTGCGTAGTGGCTGACATAGACCATCGGAATGCGCGCCTCGTCCCGCAGCCGCAACAGATAGGGCATAATCTCGTTCTTGCGCGCCGGGTCGAGCGAAGCCAGCGGCTCGTCCATCAGCAGCAATCGCGGCTTGAGCATCAGTGCGCGGCCGATGGCGACGCGCTGACGCTCGCCGCCGGACAGCTTCCCGGGCCTGCGCTGCAACAAGGGCTCGATATCGAGCATTGCGACAATGCGCGCGAACGCGGCATCGTCATGCGGCAGACCCGCCATCCATCGTCCGTAGTCGAGGTTCTTCGCGACCGTCATATGCGGAAACAGACGGCCTTCCTGGAACACGTAACCGATTCGGCGCTGGTGCGAGGGAACGTCTATCCGCTTGTCGTGATCGAACAGAACATCGCCATTGAGCGCGAGGCGGCCCGCATCCGGCCGCACCAGTCCTGCAATCATGTTCACCAGCGTGGTCTTGCCTGCGCCGGACGGGCCGAACAGCCCGGTGACCGGGCCATCGCTCTCGAACGCGATCCGCAGATCCAGGTCGCCGGCTTGCTTTCGAAGATCGACACTCAGCAACGTCATTCTCCGTGCAGCCGGCGCGTGGCGCGTCGCGCGAAGTATTCCGACGCCAGCAGCGCCGCCATCGCGATAACGATGGCGACGATGACCAGCCGCAGCGCGGCTGCATCGCCCGCAGGGGTCTGCGTATAGGTGTAGATCGCCGCCGAAATCGTCTGGGTCTCGCCGGGAATGTTCGACACGAAGGTGATGGTGGCGCCAAATTCGCCGAGCGCCTTGGCGAAGCACAGCAGCGTACCGGCGATGATACCGGGCATCGCGAGCGGCAGTGTCACCGTGGCAAAGCGCCAGAAGGCATTGGCGCCGAGCGTCGACGCCGCATCTTCGAGCTTGCGGTCGATCGCCTCGAAGGAAATCCGGATCGGCCGCACCAACAGCGGAAATGCCATGATTCCACAAGCGAGCGCTGCGCCGGTCCAGCGGAATGAAAGGACAATGCCAAAGGTCTCAAACAGGAAGTTGCCGACCGGTCCGCGGCGTCCGAACGAGATCAGCAGCAGATAACCGGTGACGACCGGTGGCAGCACCAGCGGCAACACGATGAGGCCATCGAGCAAGGCCTTGCCCGGAAAATTCTTGCGCGCCAGCAGCCATGCGACCGCGATGCCGAGCGGCAGCGCCACGACGGTCGCAACAGTGGCGATCCGGAGCGAGAGCCGGATTGCCGTCCATTCTTCGGGAGTCAGTTCGAACACGTGACGGATTTATGCCGAAGTCAGGTCGAAGGCTTCGCGGCCAGTACGGTGAAACCATACTTTTCGAAAATATCCTTCGCTGCCTTTCCGCGCAGGAATGCGAGATAGCCGGTCATGTCGGACTTTGCGGTGGCCGTCGCCGCCACCGGATAGGTGATCGGTGGGTGCGAACCCTCCGGAAACGCACCGATGATCTTCACGCCAGGATCGACCTTGGCGTCGGTCTCGTAGACGATGCCGAGCGCCGCTTCGCCGCGCGCGACCAGCAACAGCGCCGCGCGGACATTGTCGGTCATCGCGAATTTCGGTTCGGCCGCCGCCCACGATCCGAGCTTCTCCAGCGCAGCCTTCGCATAGAGCCCAACCGGAACGGCCCTGACGTCGCCGGTCGCAATACGTCCGTCGCCGGTAAGCCTGGCGAGATCGAATCCCTGGCCGATGGTCACATTGCCGAGCTTGGAGTCCTTCGGCGCAATCAGCACCAGCTTGTTGCCGAGCAGGTTGACGCGCGTATCGGTCTTGATCGCCTTCTTGTCCTGAAGGTAATCCATCCACTTCAGGTCGGCGGACACGAACGCGTCGGCCGGGGCCCCGCCTTCGATCTGCTTGGCCAGCGCGGAACTTGCCGCATAGCTCGACACAACCTTGGTCCCTGTCGCGTTGGTGTAGGCAGCGTTCACGTCGTCGAGCGCGTTTTTCATCGACGCCGCGGCGAAGACGGTGATGGTCTTGTCCTGCGCGACAGCGGATTGCGGCGCGATTGCGAATGCGCCGGCAAAGAATGCGGCGCCAAGGCCCAGTGCGAGTACGCGTCTCAGCATGGGGGTTCTCCAAAACGTGCCGCCCGACAACATGGCTGTGCCACGCCGGGGAGGACAAAGGTCAAAAGACGAAAGCGATGTTTCTGGAACCGCCGTTCCGCAAGGGCAGGGAGCGCGCACAGCGCCGCCCGGATCGCGAGGGGACTTTAGCAACCTTCCGCCATTTGCCAAGACCGGAAAAGGACGCAGACTGGATGCGCCATTGCCGGGCCAGACCCGCCAATCCATCATTTGGCGCGTAAGATGGACCTCCGGGTCAAGGCCGGGGTAACGAGGATCGATGTCGCAAGGTAAACGTATGGCTGCACCGACGCCGATCGAAGGCGACTACGACTACATCATCGTCGGCGCAGGCTCGGCGGGTTGTGTGCTGGCGAACCGCCTCTCGGCCGATCCGGGCAAGCGCGTGCTGCTGCTGGAAGCCGGCGGCCGCGACAACTGGATCTGGTTTCACATTCCGGTCGGCTATCTGTTCGCGATCGGCAACCCACGTTCCGACTGGATGTTCCGCACCGAACCGGTACCCGGCCTGAACGGTCGCGCGCTGGCCTATCCGCGCGGCAAGGTGCTCGGCGGCTCGTCGGCCATCAATGCGATGATCTATATGCGCGGGCAGGCGGGCGACTACGATCACTGGCGGCAGCTTGGCCTTGCCGGCTGGGGCTGGGACGACGTCAAGCCGCTGTTTCGCAAGCAGCTCGATCATTTCCTGGCCGACAGCGAGCATCACGGCACGGGCGGTGAGTGGCGCGTGGAATATCCGCGGCTGCGCTGGGACATCACCGACGCGTTTCGTGAAGCGGCGGCGCAGGCGGGCATCCCGAAATGCGACGACTTCAACACCGGCAATAACGAAGGCTGCGGTTACTTTCACGTCAATCAGAGGATGGGACGGCGCTGGTCGTCGGCACGGGGCTTTCTCAGGCCGGTGATGAAGCGGCCTAATCTGCGGGTCGAGACCGGATGTCTCGTCGAGAAGATCGAGTTCGACGGCAAGCGCGCGACCGGCGTGCGCTTCTCCCAGAACGGCGAGAGCAAGGTCGCGCGGTGCCGCGGCGAGGTCATCCTGTCGGCCGGCGCGATCGGATCGGTGCAGGTGCTGCTGCTGTCCGGCGTCGGACCGGCGGCGCAACTCACCGAACACGGCATCGCACCCGTTCTCGACAAGCCCGGCATCGGCGAGAATTTGCAGGACCATCTGCAATTGCGTTTGATCCACAAGGTCTCCGGCGTCACCACGCTGAACGAGACCTACAGATCACTCGTCAGGCGCGGGATGATGGGGCTCGATTATGCGCTGCGCCGCCGCGGGCCGCTGACCATGGCGCCATCGCAACTCGGTGCCTTCACCCGCTCGAGCCCGCGCTACGAGCGGCCGAACATCCAGTTTCATGTGCAGCCCTTGTCGCTCGACAAGTTCGGCGATCCGCTGCACGACTTTCCGGCCTTCACCACCAGCGTCGCCAATCTGCGGCCAGCGAGCCGCGGCCATGTCCGCCTGCGAAGCACCGATCCGGCGGACAAGCCCGTCATCCAACCGAATTACCTCGCAACCGACGAGGACCGGCAGGTCGCCGTGGACTCCATCAGGGTGGCGCGCAACATCGTGGCGCAGCCGGCGCTGCAGGCATTCAACCCGGTGGAATATCTGCCCGGCGCCCAATTGCGCAACGACGACGAGGCGGCGCTCGCGAAAGCAGCGGGCGATATCGGCACCACGATTTTCCACCCGGTCGGCACCGCGAAAATGGGCCGCGCGAACGACCATATGGCCGTGGTTGACGAACGGCTGCGCCTGATCGGTCTTGCCAATGTGCGGGTGATCGACGCGTCGGTCATGCCGACGATTACCTCCGGGAACACCAACTCACCGACCATGATGATTGCGGAGAAGGGAGCTATGATGGTGCTGGAAGATGGGCGCGGATGACTGACAGCCACACCATTTCCTAAGATTCGACGGATACGACGGCTCCATGACCCTGCACCCGCTTCTTGCGCGCATCCGAAATATCGTCGCCGACCCGCGCAGCGAATGGCCGCTGATTGCGACCGAACCGGGCGACCCGATGCGGCTGTTCGTCGGTTATGTCGCGGTTCTGGCCGCAATCCCGGCCGTCTCGGGTTTCATCGGATCGAGCCTGGTCGGTGTATCGGTGTCCGCCGGGAGGCTGCACGATCCGCTGATGATGGGATTGGTGCGAGCCGTCATGAGCTATCTCTTCAGCTTCGTGATCGTATATCTGACCGCGCTCGTCATTACCGTCATGGCGCCGCTGTTCCAGACCGAACGCAATTTCACCAATGCCCTGAAAGTCGCGGTCTATTCGTTCACGCCGGTTTGGCTGATCGGGGTCGTGCTGATGGTGCCCGGATTGCGGTTCCTGTCGATCTTGGGCCTTTACGCGATCCGCCTGATCTGGACCGGACTGCCGCCGCTGATGGGTACGCCGCGCACGAAGATCCTGCCCTACGCGCTGTCGATCGTGGTCGCGGCCTTCGGAATCACGCTGGCGATGTCGGTGATTCAGGCTGCGGTTCTGACCCTGCCGTTTCGGGGCGATGCCGGCGAATGACTAGGGCAGCGCCCGCAGATACCGGATCGGCCGGCCGGCGGTAAGGCCTTGCGCCGCGGCAATGATCGCATTCGCGTCGATCCCGTAATGCCGGTAGAGGTCCGGCAGCGACCCAGTCTGGCCGAAGTGCTCAACGCCGAGCCCGCGCGTCCTGTGGCCGTGCACGCCACCCAGCCATGATAGCGTCGCCGGATGCCCGTCGAGCACGGTGATCAGTCCGCAATGCGGCGGCACGTCGTCCAGCAGTCGCTCGATATGCGAGCGCGCATGAACCAGGCCGCGCTCGCGCGCGCGTTGCGCCGCCGTCCAGCCGGCATTGAGACGGTCGGCGGAGGTCACGGCGAGCAAGCCGACATCGCGGCGGTCCTCGCTCATCAATCCGACTGCCTGAATTGCCTCCGGCGCGATGGCGCCGGTATAGGCAACAACGGCCTGTGCGTTCGGCCCCGGCTTGCGCAGCCAGTATGCGCCATCGATGATGCCTTGCCGCAGGTCATCGGTCATCATGCGCTGTGGCTGCTCGATCGGGCGGGTCGACAGCCGCAAATAGACCGAGCCCCCGGTCTCGTCGCGCAGCCAGTTTTTTTCGTCAGGAGCGTCGTCCGCGTCCTTCTGGATATAATCGAGCGCGAAGCGCAGGATCACCGCGAGTTCATCAACGAAAGCCGGCTCGAAGGACGCAAGACCGTCCTGCGCCATGCCGATCAACGGCTGCGCGATCGACTGATGCGCGCCGCCTTCGGGCGCGAGCGTAATCCCGGACGGCGTCGCCACCACGATGAAGCGCGCATCCTGGTAGCAGGCATAGTTCAGCGCATCGAGGCCGCGGGCGATGAATGGATCGTACAGGGTGCCGATCGGCAACAGCCGTTCGCCCTCGATGGAATGAGACAGCCCGAGCGCCGACAGCAGGATAAACAGATTCATCTCCGCGATGCCGAGTTCGATATGCTGGCCTTGCGGCGAGAACTCCCAAGCGAACGTGGAGGGGATGCGTTCGTTGCGGAAGGTATCCAGCATCGACTCGCGTGCGAACAGGCCGCGCCGGTTCACCCAGGCGCCCAGATTGGTCGAGACCGTGACGTCCGGCGAGGTGGTGACGATGCGCGAGGCATAAGCCTCCTTCGACTTGCCGATCTCGTTCATCAGCGCGCCAAAGCCGGTCTGGGTCGAGCTTACGGCCTGCGCCGGCACGGAAATCGTTTCCGGGAT
Organism: uncultured Hyphomicrobiales bacterium; assembly: GCA_964641065.1. Lineage (GTDB taxonomy): Bacteria > Pseudomonadota > Alphaproteobacteria > Rhizobiales > Xanthobacteraceae > Pseudorhodoplanes. The sequence goes on from CAZXJZ010000020.1 coordinate 6,201, forward strand.
CTCGATCCGCGCGATTTTTGACGCAGGCTTTCGCTGCGCGAACGGTACCGCGTCGAGATAGCGTTGCAGCGTGTCGGCAGGCAGTGTCAGGCCTTCGAACCTCTCCCACTCATGCCCCGGTCGCACATCGTTCTGTGTGCGGAAGGCTTCCATCTGCGCGGGCGTCATCAGCCCGGCATGGTTGTCCTTGTGTCCGGCCATCGGCAGACCGAAGCCCTTCACCGTGTAGCAAATGAAGCAGACCGGCTTGTCGTGATCGATGCTCTTGAAGGCCTTGAGCAGTGCCGGGAGGTCGTGACCGCCGAGATTGTTCATCAGCCGCGCCAGTTCGTCGTCGGAGCGCTTTTCGATCAGCGCCGTGACATCGCCCTGATCGCCGATCTCGTCGAGCAGCCGCTTGCGCCAGGCGGCTCCGCCCTGAAACACCAGCGCGGAATAAAGCGGATTCGGGCAGGCATCGATCCAGGCGCGCAGCTTCTCGCCGCCGGGCTCGCGGAATGCGGCCTCCTGCAACGCGCCGTATTTGACGATCACCACCTCCCAGCCGAAATTCTTGAACAGCTGTTCGTAGCGCTCCCACAGGCCTTCGCGCACCACCGCGTCGAGGCTCTGGCGGTTGTAATCGATGATCCACCAGCAATTGCGCAGATTCTGCTTCCAGCCGTCCAGCAACGCCTCGAAGATATTGCCCTCGTCGAGTTCGGCATCGCCGACGAGCGCGATCATGCGCCCTTCCGGCTTGTCCTCGGCCAGGCCATGCGCGCGCACGTAGTCCTGCACGATCGACGAGAACAAGGTCTGCGCCACGCCAAGCCCCACCGAGCCGGTGGAGAAATCGACGTCGTCGATGTCCTTGGTGCGCGACGGATAGCTCTGTGCGCCCTTGTAGCCGCGGAAATTTTCCAGCTTTGCGCGGGTCTGCTTGCCGAGCAGATACTGGATCGCGTGGAAGATCGGCGAGGCATGCGGCTTGACGGCGACGCGATCCTGCGGCCGCAGGATGTCGAAATAGAGTGCCGTCATGATGGTCGCGAGCGACGCCGACGAAGCCTGGTGGCCGCCGACCTTCAGACCATCGACGCTGTCACGCAGATGATTGGCGTTGTGGATGGTCCAGCTTGCCAGCCACAGCACCTTCTTCTCGAGTTCGGACAGAATGTCGATGCGGGACGGCTGCATGCTGCGCTCCTCGATGCGTTCCCTGGCGGCGCAATACGTGTCGGATGCGTGGAGTTTGCCACGCTGCCGGTGGCAGGGGCAGCCAATCTGCGCTATGATCAAATTCAGAATTGGCATAATCAGCCAAATTAAAAGAGAATTGTGGCGGGATCATTCAATAATGCAGACCGACGCCATCGACCGGAAAATTCTTGCCCTGCTGCAGGAGGACGGACGGCTCAGCCTCGCGGCGCTTGCCGAAAAGGTCGGGCTGTCGCCATCGCCCTGCCTGCGGCGGGTGCGACTGATGGAGAAAGCCGGCATCATTTCGCGCTACGTCGCGGTGTTGAATCAGCGCGCGGTCGGCCTGCCGGTCTCCGTTTTCATTTCGATCAAGCTGGAAAGCCAGCGCGAGGAGGCGCTGACGAAATTCGGCCGCGCCATCGCGCGCTGGCCGGAGGTTCTCGAATGCTACCTGATGACCGGGCCGCGCGATTATCTGCTGCGTGTCGTGGTCGCGGACCTATCGGCCTATGAGCAGTTTCTGAAAACGAAGCTGACGCGACTCGATGGTATTGCCTCGATCGAGTCGAGCTTCGCGCTGGAGCAGGTGAAGTACACGAATGTGCTGCCGGTTTAGTGACGGCGCATCACCCGCGATTCCTCAGCACCAGACATGCACCGCCGGCCTTGCGCAGCGCATTGCAAAGCGCATTCGCTTCATTGCGGGTGTCGGCGCCGATCCGCACCTGATAGAAGGTTGCGCGCCCGCGCGTGCGCAACACCGACGATTGCAGCCCCGGGTCCTTGTCCTTCAGCACGCTCTCGAATTGCCGCAGCGAGCGCGCATACATCGCCATGGCGCGATCGCGCGAAAATCCGGCGCCGAGCTGCACGCCCCAGGGCTGCGCCAGCGAATGCACCACGCGCTGCCGCAACTCGTCGAGGAACGGCGATGGCGAGCGCTTGAGCATCGCCATCAGTTCGCCGCAGCCGGGTTTGGCCTTCTGCTCCGGCTTCGTCGCCTCCTTGCCGTCCCGCACCTTGGTCCGCTCGGCCGCCCATTCATCGACGGTCATGCCGGTGATGGCGGACACGTAATTGCGGGTCTCGCCCGGCATATAGCCGGTCCCGGCAAGCCATTCGCGCACCCGGCGCGGGCCCGCATTATAGGCCGCGGCCGCAAGCCCGAGATTGCCGAATTGCAGCCATAGCTCCCTCAAAAACTCCGCCGATTTCGGCAGCGCCTGAACCGGATCGAACGGGTCGAGCAACCCGCGTTCGGCGGCGGTGCCCGGCATGAATTGCGCCATACCCTGCGCGCGTTTTCCGCTGCGGGTCACGGGACCCACGGCGTCGGCGCGGAACCGGCTTTCCTGCCAGATCACACGGGCGAAAAATTCGAATGGCAGACCGTGATCGCGCGCCGCGGATTCGATCATCAGGCAGATGGAAACATCGGATGCGGACGCTTGCGCGGCTGCTGACGCCTGCGGCGCAGCGGCATCTTGCGCGCGGGCGTCCGGCAGTGGTGCCGAAACGAGCAACAGCGCCGCCACAGCGATGGCGCCGCCATATGCCCTATGAAGAACGCCCGGCACGGCAATGGCCCGTCCAACTTGCATGCGCCCGGGCGCGGCCCCGAGCCATCGGCTCGCGGCCAAGCCTAGTCGCTTAGAACGTGCTCTTCAGCTTCAGATGATCCATGCGGTTAATCGATTGCACGTTGATATGCCGATCCTTGCCGTCGCGCTGAATGTCGAGCGGTACGGTGGCTCCGGCGGCGCCAAGCGACCAGAGCTTGCGGTAGAAATCCGGCAGGGTTTTCGGCGCGTCGCCGGCGATGTTGACGATCACGTCACCCTTCTGCAGTCCGGCCTTCTCGGCCGGAGAACTCGGCGTGACGCGCGCGATCACCAGGCCGAAATCTGTCGCTTGCGTACTCAGCCCGATCCAGGGTTTGGGAACGCCGCCAGCCGCGCCGTTGGCGATCAGATCGGCGAGGATGGGTTTGAGGATATCGGTCGGAATATAGAGATTGCCGGCGCCGCCGCCGTTCCCGGAGGCATCGCCGACGATCAGCGAGCCGACGCCGACCAGCTTGCCCTCGCGCGTGATCAATGCGGCGCCGCTCCAGTGCGAATGGGCGGGCGCGGTGTAGATCGCGCCGTCGACCAGATATTCCCACGAGCCGGCGAATTCGCGCAGCGACACCACGCGGGCCGGTGCGATGCCGTCACGTCCGCCGAAGCTCGCCGCCAGAACCGGGTCGCCGACTTTCAGGTCGGACGACTTGCCGAACAGCATTGGCCGGACCTTGAGCGGCGCCACCGCTTTCAGAAGTCCGAAGCCGGTATCGTGGTCGTAGCCGATCACCTCCGCCGGTATCTTGCGGCCATCATTGGTAATCGCCTCCGCGGCATGCGCCTCCACCATCAGATACCCGATGGTAAGGATCAGGCCGTCGTCGTCGATCACGATGCCGGAGCCGTCCCGCTCCTGGCCGAGATTGTCGACCGTGCGGCCATCCGGGTTGATGTAGGTCTTGATCCTGACGACCGACGACAGAAGTTCCTCGGTCAGGGCCTTGGCGCCGTCACCCTGCTGCGCAAGGGCGGGGCCGGACGCGGCTGAAAGACACAGAACCGAGACCAGCAACAGCACCACGCGCAAGGGCAGTGACTTTCGCATCCAGGCCTCCTTTGGCTCGCCACCGGTACCGGACCGGCAGGAATCAGGTGTGCAAATCGGGTGCCAATTATAGAGGCACAGATCCGCAGATCAGCAAGAGGCGATGACGTCTTGGTGGCGGCTTTTAGGCCTGATCGCGGCCGGCACGCGCGCTTGTGAACGCCTTTTGCCGAAGCAAGGGCGCGTCGGCCGGTCTTGTCGCGCGATAACGGTTCCGTGACACGCGGATCGCTGCGACGCGGGTAGCGCTCTCAGGCTGTCAGCTCTTTCCGCTTTTCCTGCAGATGCGGGAAGCGCTCGGTCAGGAGCGATCCGAAATAATAGGTCACCGGATAGGCCGGGTGAGCCCGGATGTGATCGAGCCAGCGGCCGACCGAGGGATAGTCGCGCCACATATTCTCGAGGCTCAGATCGGCAAGCCTCACGATCACCGGCATTACCGCTACATCGGCCAGCGAAATGTCGGAGCCGAGCAGCCACGGGCCGCCATGCGCCGAGATGGCTTCGTCCATCCGCACGACCGTGCGGCGCAGCCGGTCCATCGCGGCATCCATCTCCTTGCGCGGGAAGCCGGTCTGGCCCATCGCCAGCATGAACTCCTTGCGCAGCGGCTTCGATTCCGCAAAAGCGCGGAATTCCTCGGCGCTCATGGCCTGAAAGCGCGGCAGGAAGGCGAGGTTGAATGTCGGCACGCGGATCGCCGCCGCCGGCATCTCGTCGATGAAGCGCATCAGCGCGCGCATGTTTGCCCGGCCGAACGCTTGATCCGGCGTGAAAGATACGGGCTCGGGCGAGACTTCGTCGAGATATTCCATGATGACCGAGGAATCGATCACGACCGCGCCATCATGGTCGAGCGTCGGCACGACGCCGTTGGGATTGAGCTTCAGATATTCCGGCTTGAGCTGGTCTCCCGCCAGCAGATCGAGCTTGTGTTCCTCGAATGGCAATTGCTTCGCGTTCAAAACGAACCGCACGCGCTGGCTACACGTCGATTGCGGTGCGTTGTAAAGGATCATCGCCATTCGAATCGTTCCTCGGCTGGATCGTTGCGCGCGGGCTCACTCCAGCCCGGTCGGAACGTTTTTCTTTTCGCTCTCCAGTTTCATGCCGGACGCCGCCGCCATGGTTTCCATCAGGGTCGCGAAATCCTTCTCGAGATAGGCCTTGGGATCCTGTTGCAGGATCGCGTTGCCGATATGCCCCTGCAGGATTTCCCGCGTGGTCGCGGTCACCGGCATCGGCACTTTCCATTCGCGGCCGAGTTCGAGGCCGAGGTCGAGATCCTTCAGCAGCAATTCCGGCGTGAAGGTCGTGGTCCAGTCGAGATTGACCAGCGCCGGCGACTTGTAGCGGGTGAACATCGAGCCCATCACGCTGTTGCTCATAAAGCGCAGGAACGCCTCGCGCGGCACGCCCATCTTGTTCGCCAGCAGCGTGATCTCGATCAGGTTCTGGATCACCACGCCGAGCATGACGTTGTGCGCGATCTTGCAGATGCGGGCGAGTTCGCCGTCGCCGACATAGGACACGCCGTTGGGCGCGAACTTGAGAACCATGTCCTCGACCTTGCGGAAGGCCGCTTCCGGGCCGGACGCGACGGCCGACAGCTTGCCGGCGTTGATCACCTTGGCATTGCCGGAGACCGGACAGGCCACGAACTCGGTGCCGAGCGCGGTCAGCTTTTCGCGGATGTCGACCGAATCGTCGACCGAGATGGTGGAGCAGTCGACCACGATCTTCGGCATCTTGCCCTTGCCGTTGGGCGCGACGCCGTCCGGGCCGAACAGCACTTCCTTCACGTCCTTGCCGGCCGACACGATGACAAAGAGCACGTCCACGCCGGAGAGGTCCGACAGCTTGTCGACCACCTTGCCGCCGATCTTGGTCAGCGGTTCGGCCTTGGCCTTGGTCCGGTTCCAGATCGAGACGTCGTAGCCGGCCTTTAGCAGCCACTCGGCCATTGCGTAGCCCATGCGGCCCATTCCGATCCAGCCGATGGTCTGCCCTTTGGTCGCCATTCATTCCTCCCGCGGATTGTTCGCATGTTTCGTAACACAGGCGGCAGATGCCGCAAGCACTTCGCATTTGTCGCGCGGGGACGTATGATTGCAATGCGGAGGTCCCATGCCGGTTATCTGTTCGCTCGTGGATGCGCTCGCGCCGATCGCCGATGGCTGCCTGCTGGCGGTGCCGCGCGAGCAGGCCGGGGTCGCGATGGAGGCCACCCGCGCGCTCATCCGCCGCCAGCGGACTCATCACAATGTGAAAAATCTGCATCTGGTAGCGCTGCCCGCCTCCACCCTGCAGGCCGATCTGCTGATTGGCGCCGGCTGCGTGGAACCGCTGGCGACCTCGGCGGTCAGCCTCGGAGAGTTGGGGCCGGCGCCGCGTTTCACCGCGGCGATGACGTCCGGCACCTTGCGCATGAAGGATGCCACCTGTCCGGCGCTCTATGCCGCGCTGGAAGCGGGCGAGAAGGGTAATCCGTTCATGCCGCTGCGCGGCATCATCGGGTCGGACCTGATGACCATCCGCGGCGACTGGCGGGTGATCGACAATCCGTTCGGTAACGACGATCCGATCGTGCTGCTGCCCGCGATCCGGCCCGATGTCGCGCTGTTTCACGCACCGATGGCCGATCGGCAAGGCAATGTCTGGGTCGGGCGGCAGCGCGATCTGACCACGCTCGCACATGCGTCGCGCAAGACCGTGGTGACGGTGGAGCGGATCGCGGACGGCAATCTGCTCGACGATCCGGTGATGGCGGCAGGCGTGCTGCCCGGTTTTTACGTCGAGACGATTGCGGTGGTCGAGAACGGCGCCTGGCCGCTGTCGCTGCCCGATTATTATCCGGTCGACGTCGCGCATCTGTCCGAATATGCGCGGCTTGCGAAGACCGCCGAAGGCTTCGCGCGCTATTGCGATGAGTATGTGCATGTAAAGCAGGCGGCGTGATCTCTTTCTTCTCCCTCCTCATTCCTTCCTTATCCCTCCCCCGCTTGCGGGGGAGGGTCGATCGACTGAGCATGGCGAAGGAGATCGGGGTGGGGGCTCTATCTACATCTGCAACGAACCCCACCCGGCCGGCCTTCGGCCAGCCACCCTCCCCTGAAGGGGAGGGATAAGAAAGTACGAGCATGCCCTTCCAGCCCGAAGAACTTCTCATCGCCAGTGTCGCCGACCTCATCGGCGATGTGCGCCACATCGCGGTCGGCAACGCGTCGCCTATTCCCGCGGCGGCGGCGCTGCTGCAGAAGGCGCGCTGCGGCGGGCGGCCCTATGTGTCGCTGTTGCAGAGCCGCAAGCATAACTTCTTCACCGAGGGCGGCGCCGAGTTGTTCGATTGCGCCGGCCAGGGGCGGATGGATGTGTTCTTTCTGTCCGGCGGCGAAATCGACGGCGAGGGTAACATCAATCTTGTCGGCATCGGCGACCACGGCAAGCCGCAGGTTCGCTTCCCCGGTTCGTTCGGATCGGCCTATCTCTATTTCGTCGTGCCGAAAGTGATCCTGTTCCGCACCGAGCATTCGCGCCGCACGCTGGTGCCGAAGGTCAATTTCATCAGCGCGCCGGGCGTGAGCGCGGACAATGTCTATCGAACCGGCGGCCCGGTGGCGCTGATCACCAATCGCTGTCTGTTCGCCTTCGATAAGGAGCGTCGCCGCTTTCGCCTGCAAAGCGTGCATCCCGGCCATAGCGTTGCGGAGATCGAGGAGCATACCGGCTTCGATTACGACTGCCCGGACCACGTACCCGAAACGCCCGCGCCGGATGCGGAGATCTTGCGCCTGCTGCGTGAGGTGGTGGCGCCGGAACTCGCAGAGGTTTATCCGCAATTCGCGGAGAAGGTTTTCGGCATTGTGAAAGCGGCATAACGCCGTCAATTGCCGGGCTTGACCCGGCAATCCATCTCGCAGTCAATGCTTGCAACAACAAGCTGCGGGGTGGAGACGAAATGCCAGTCGAGCCAATTGAAGTCGCCGTCATCGGCACCGGATGGTGTGGCGGTATTCGCGCGGAAACGCTGTCGCGCTATCCGCTGGTCAAGAAGCTTCATGTCTGCGAGATCAGGCCGGACCGGCTGAAGGAAATCCAGCAACTGACCAATGCAGCGGTCGCGACCGCCGACTATCAGGACATCGTCAGGAACGATGCGGTCAAGGTGGTCTACATTTCCACGACGCCGGAGAATACGCATTACCCGATCGCGCGCGATTGCCTGAAGGCCGGCAAGCACGTGCTGCTGGAAAAGCCGATCGCGCTCGAACTCTATGAGGCCGACGAACTCATCGCGATCGCGAAGCGCAACCACGTCAAGTTCACCATCGGCTACTCGCAGCGCTTCAACACCAAATTCGCCTATGCCAAGAAAAAGCTGAATGACGGCACGCTCGGCAAGCCGGTCTCCATCATGGTCAGCCGGCATCTGTCGAGGAGTCTCGGCAAGAAGATCGCGAGCCGGGTGCGGCTGTCGCCCGCCGCGATGGAATCCACCCACGACCTCGACATCGTGTTCTGGCTGCTGGAGCCGGCCAAGCCGGTGAGTGTATTTTCGCAGGGCGCCTATGGCTTCATGAAGCCGGTCAACGGCTCCTACGACATCATGTGGTCAACGGTGAAGATGGACAACGGCGTCCTCGTCGCCATCGGCGGCGGCTGGAATCTGCCGCCGAGCTATCCGAACTATTGCGCCACCACGATCGAGATCACCGGCACCGAGGGCTCGCTGTTCCTCGACGACACCGCGCGCGATCATTGGCTGAACACCGTGAAGGACGGCATGCAATATCCGATGTCGACCATGCCGGGCGAGCAGGTGGACCATGTGTTCGCCGGCCAGATGGGCCCGGAGACCATCCATTTCCTGGAATCCTGCATCATGGACCGGCCGCCCATGGTGTCGCCCGAAAGCGCCCGCACCGTGATGGAATGCTACCTGGCGGCGGACCTGTCGGCCGAGCGCAACCAGCCGGTCGACATCCCGTTGACCAACGAGACGCTGGCGGGCATCGCCGACATGATCAAGGCGCAGCGCGCGCCCCTTCCCTAAGGCGTCCCGGCCGCTTATCACCTAGCCATGGCTGCTGATTCCGACCACCCCCACCACGGCCCCCGTGTCGAGGACGATGCCCTGATCCGCGGACGCGGAAACTTCGTCGACGACGTCGACAAGCAGGGCGTCGCCCATGCCGCTTTCGTCCGGTCGCCCTATGCCCATGCTGCGATCGCGTCGATCTCGCTTGACGAGGCGCTGCAGGCGCCCGGCGTCCTCGGGATCCTGACCGCGGCCGATCTCGAGGGCATCGGCAGCGTCACCCGGCATCCGCCGATTCCGGGACGCGGCGGCGCCAAGGCGATTTTCGCGCACCGGCCCTGCCTGGCCGAGGGCAAGGTGATGCATGTCGGCGAAGCCGTCGCCATGGTGGTCGCCGACAGCCTCAGCCAGGCGCTGGACGCCGCCGAAAAGGTCGTGGTCGAGTACGAAGAATTGCCCGCCCTGGTCGATGCGCAAGAGGCGCTGAAATCCGGTGCGCCGCAGCTTTACGACGGCATCGCCGGAAACCTCGCGGTGGATTATCCGGGCCCGGTCGACGATCCGGCCAATGTTGCCGCGATCGACGACATCATCAAATCGGCCGCGCATGTCGCCCGCGTCAGCGTGGTGCAGCAGCGCATGGTGATGGCGCCGATGGAAACCCGCGGCGGGACCGCGAGCTTCGACGCCAAGGCTGGCCGTTACACCCTGCGCGTCTGTTCGCAGGGTGCCGGCCCGATGCGCGACATGCTCGCGGCCATCATGGGCATCGACAAGCAGACCCTGCGCGTGGTCACCGACGATGTTGGCGGCGCATTCGGATTGAAAAGCGGCGCCTATCCGGAATATCCGGTGCTGCTTGCGGCCGCGAAAAAATACGGCCGCAAGGTGCACTGGATGGCGAGCCGTTCGGAAGCCTTCAACAGCGACAACCAGGCGCGCGACAATGTCACGGCGGGTGAGCTTGCGCTCGACGCCGACGGAAAGTTCTTGGCTCTGCGCGCGCGCCAGATCCAGAATCTCGGCGCTTACGTCGCGTCCGCCGGCATCCAGCTCGCGACCAACAATTTCGCCCGCTGCTTTCCGGCGATGTACGACATTCCGAAAATCGATATCGGCGTGCAATGCGTCTACACCAACACGATTCCAACCGGGCCCTATCGCGGCGCCGGACGTCCAGAGGCCAATTATCTGATTGAGCGGTTGGTCGACGAGGCCGCGCGCATCACCGGCATCGACAAGGTCGAGATCCGCAAGCGCAACCTGATTCCGGCTGCCGCGATTCCGTTCAAGACCGCGATCGGCACCACCTTCGATTCCGGCGAGTTTCCGCAAATCTTCGACAAGACGCTGGCGCTCGCCGACATCGGCGCCTTCGAACAGCGCCGGCGCGAGTCGGCCGAGCAGGGCAAGCTGCGTGGGCTCGGCATTTCCTGCTTCCTCGAACATTCCGGCGGCGTGCCGAATGAAGGTGCGTGGCTGACCTTCCCCGGCAACGGCACGCTGGTCGTGAGCCTGAATGTCGGCAATACCGGACAGGGCCACGCCACGGTCTATACGCGTCTGGTCGCCGACCAGCTCGCGATCGATCCGGCGCAGGTGAAGCACCGGCAGGGCGACAGCGATTTCGAGATCAAGGGCTGGCCGTCGGTCGCCTCGCGCTCGACCATCACCGCAGGCACGGCGGTGGTGCGCACGGTCGAGGCGATGGTGGAGAAGGGACGGTTGCTCGCCGCGCAATTGCTCGAGGCCGACGAGAAGGACATCGCCTATCGCCGCGGCCTGTTCGAAGTGGTCGGCACCGACCGCTCCATCGGCCTGTTCGATCTCGCGGCCAGGGCCGCCGAGATGGCGGAGAAGGGCGAGATTGCGGAGAGCCTCGACACCAAGCGCGATGTCGACACCCCGCAGACCTTCCCGAATGGCTGCCACATCGCCGAGGTCGAAGTCGAGCCGGAGACCGGCGAGGTCGCATTGGTCGGCTATTATGCGGTCGACGATTGCGGCATCATGCTCGATCACACGCTGGTGCATGGCCAGGTCCATGGCGGTATCGCGCAAGGTTTGGGGCAGGTGCTGTTCGAGCACGCGGTCTATGACGAAGGCAGCGGCCAGCTCGTGACCGGCTCGTTCATGGATTATGCCATGCCGCGCGCGCACAACATGCCGTCGCTGCTGCGCGACGATTCGCACCCCGTTCCCGCAACCACCAATCCGCTCGGCGTGAAGGGTGTGGGCGAAGCCGGCACCACAGCCTCGCTTGCCGCGATCATGAATGCGATCGCCGATGCAGTTCCGGCGGCGGCGCATATGGACATGCCGGCGACCATGGAGAAGGTCTGGCGCGCCTGTCAGGGGATGGAGCTTCCGCGCAGGTTGGAAGTCGATAGCGCCTAACAATGTCAGGCCCCGCGAAGGCGGGGCATCCAGTCATAACAAGCTTTATGAATCGCGGGCGATGACAAGCAACGCATCACCGCTGCGCGGTGGCGTTGCGCGGCCCGCGCAGCGACAGGCTGATCCGCGTCACGATGCCGTCCCACGCGCGCAATTCCTGCTTGGGATAGGAAATGTAGATGCAATGCATGGTGCCGTGAAAATTGCAGCGGCTGTAATAGACTTCGCCGTTCCGCACGCCTGACACCGCAAAGAAGCGATCGGTGACACGGCGGTAATCGATGGTCGACGGATTCACCTTCAGGAATTTGCGCAGATAGGAACGCGGCGTGTCGCCCTCTTCGTTTTCGAGTGCGTAGGCAGAAAACGTCGCCCGGCCGTCGTCACTCTCGAACACCCGGCCGACACCGCGTTCGGTCGTGCCGCCATCGACGGAAAACAGCGCGGACGGAAAATCGACGCGCGTGCCGGTTCGTTCGTCGACATACGGGCGCCAGCCGAGGTCGCCCGCGCGCATCTGTGCCTGCGCGGCGTGGGGCAAGGCGATAACGGCTACAAGCGCGCCGGTTGCGGCAAGACTGACCCGCGACGATCTCATAATGCTTACTCCGGCTACATTGCATTAAAGATGCAATAGTGGAGCAAGCGCAGCGTTCCCTGTCGCGACGGGCCGGACCGGAAAATAAGATGCCCCGCGTCGCGGGGCATCGTGGTGCGGAACCGGATCGCCGCGTCCGCGGACGGTCGCAGCGCGATCTCTCACCCCTGCGAGATGAACTTGCGGTTGGTATAGGCCTCGAGCCCCTCGATGCCGCCTTCGGAACCGTAGCCGGATTCCTTGATGCCGCCGAACGGCGTTTCCGGGGTCGAGATCGCGACCGAATTCACGCCGACCATGCCGGATTGCAGCGCATCGCCGATCATGGTCGCGGTCTGCGCGCTCGAGGTGAAGGCATAGGACGCAAGCCCGAATGGCAACGAATTGGCGCGCTCCACCACCTCGTCGAAGCTCTTGAACCGCACGATCGGCGCCACCGGTCCAAACGGCTCCTCGGTCATGATCTTGGAATCGTCCGGCACATCGGTGATCACGGTGGGCTCGAAGAAATTGCCCTGGTTGCCGCGGCGCTTGCCGCCGGTGACGATCTTGCCGCCGCGCGCCTTCACGTCCTGCACGATCGCTTCCATCGCGTCGAGGCGGCGCGGATTGGCGAGCGGGCCCATCGTGGTGTCCTTCTCGAGGCCGTCGCCGAGCTTCACATTCTCCGCGAATTCCGTGAAGCGCTTGAGGAAGCGGTCATAAGCGTTCTCCTGCACATAGAACCGCGTCGGCGAGATGCAAACCTGACCGGCATTGCGGAACTTGAAGGCCGCGATGGTGTCGGCGGTCTTTTCCGGGTCGGCATCGCCGAACACCACGACCGGCGAATGTCCGCCCAGTTCCATGGTCGCCCGCTTCATGCCCTTGGCGGCGAGACCGGCCAGCAGCTTGCCGACCGGGACCGAGCCGGTGAAGGAAATCTTCTTCACGCTGTCCGAATCGATCAGGTGTTGCGAGACTTCGGCCGGCACGCCGAAGACGAGGTTGAGCACGCCCTTCGGCAGCCCGGCATCGGCAAAGCACTTCACCAGTTCGACGCAGGAGCCGGGCGTTTCCTCGGCAGCCTTCAGGATGATCGAGCAGCCGGCCGCAAGCGCGCCGGCAATCTTGCGCACCGGAGTCAGCGTCGGGAAATTCCACGGCGTGAACGCCGCGACCACCCCGACCGGTTCCTGCAGCACCAGCTGGCGGATGTTCTTGCCTCGGCCCGGCACGATGCGGCCATAGGCGCGGCGACCTTCTTCGGCCATCCAGTCGATGATGTCGGCGGTGGTGATGACCTCGATGCGGGATTCGGCGAACGGCTTGCCCTGTTCCTGCGTCATGATGCGGGCGATATGGTCGGTGCGTTCGCGCACCAGATCGGCGGCCTTGCGCATGATTTTCGCGCGGTCATAGGCGCTGGTCGCGCGCCACACGGCGAGGCCCTTGTTGGCGGAATCGAGCGCGCGATCGAGGTCGGCCTTCGAGGCATGCGGCAGCGTGCCGAGCGACTTGCCGGTGGCGGGGTTCATTACCTCCTCGCCCTTGCGGTCCTTGCCGTTAAGCCATTCGCCGTCGATGTAGAGCTGAAGGTCGGTGTACATGGTGCTGTTGCCTCTACGGAATGTCGACCCGTCATCCTGAGGCGCGAGCATAGCGAGCCTCGAAGGATGCACGGCCAGTGATGGGGCCGTCGCCCTTCGAGGCCCGCGCGTGCGCGGGCACCTCAGGGTGACGGAGCGGATGCAGAGGCGCGCGTCTTAGCAGACTTGGCCCGGCGCGACCACCTCGCGGTCGCCGCAACTCATTTCACGAAGTGAAATTGCAGCGGTTCAAATCTACTGCCCCTTGAACGACGGCTTGCGCTTTTCCATGAAGGCGGTGCGGCCTTCGATGTAATCCTTGCTGTCGAAGCAGCGCTTCACCGCCGCGACGACGCTGTCGATATCGCGCTCGTTCTCGTCTTTCAGAAGTTCGCTGATGGCATGCTTGGCGGCGCCGATCGTCAGCGGCGCATTGGCGGCGATCGTGTCGCCATAGTTCTTCACGTAGTTTTCAAGCTCGGCATCCGTCACCACGCGGTTCACGAAGCCCATCCGGCGCGCTTCCTCGGCGTCGAATTGCCGCGCCGTGAAGAAAATCTCCTTCGCGAACGAGGGGCCGACCACATCCATCAGCCGCCGGATGCCCTTGTGATCGTAGCCGAGGCCGAGCTTGGCTGCGGGAATGCCGAATTTGGAACCCGGGGTGGCGATGCGCATGTCGCAACAGGTTGCGAGCGCCATGCCGCCGCCGATGCAATAGCCGCGGATCATTGCGATGGTCGGCTTGGGGAACTCGTGCACGGCGGAGAAAGCCCGCTCGGTGGTGGCGTTGTATTTCGCAATGCCCTCTTCGCTCGCCCGCTCCGCGCCGAATTTCGAGATATCGGCTCCGGACACGAATGCCTTGCCGCCGGCGCCGGTCAGCACCACCACGCGCACGTCGGGATCGTCGCGAAATCGTTCGAGGATATCGCCGGTCGCCGCCCACATCTCCATCGAGACCGCATTATGCCGCTCGGGATTGTTGAAGATCACGTAGCCGATCCCGCCATCCTTGCGCGAGAGCATCTTGTCGGTCATTCACCCGGTCCTTTGCCGTTCGTTGGCTTCATTTGATTTCCGTTCTTGGTTACGTCGCGCCCGCTTTCCTCAGCGCCTCAATCTCATCCTTGCTGAATCCGAACTCGGATAGAACTTCGTCGGTATGCTCGCCGCGTTCGGGCGTATGCATCACGACCTTGCTCGGCGTGCGCGACATCGTGAACGGCTGGCGAATGACCTGCAGCGTGCCGCGATCCGGTGTCGCCATGTCGGTGGCGACACCCAGGTGCCGCACCTGCTTGTCCGCGAACACTTCGTCCATTTTGTAGATCGGCCCGGCCGCGACGCCCGCCGCATTCAGCCGCTCGATCCAGTTGGCGCTGATGTCGGAGGCCAGTGTCTTTTCGATATCGGCATTCAGCGCGTCGCGATTTTTCAGTCGCAGCGCATTGGTCGCGTAGTCCGGATGCTCGATCAGGTGTTCGCCGTCGATGGCCTTGCAGAACCGCACCCAGGTCGGCGAGCCGGTGGTGGCGATGTTGATGTGGCCGTCGCTGGTTTTGTAGACGCCGGTCGGCACCGAGGTCGGATGATTGTTGCCGGCCTGGCCGGGGACTTCCTTGTCGATCAGCCAGCGTGCGGCCTGAAAGTCGAGCAGGAAAATCTGCGCTGCGAGCAGAGAGGTTTCGACATATTGGCCCTCGCCGGATTGCTCGCGTTCGAGCAACGCGGTCATGATGCCGAGCGCGGCGAACAGGCCGGCCGCCATGTCGGCCACCGCCGCACCCGCCCGCACCGGCCCCTGACCGGGCAAGCCGGTGACTGACATGATGCCGCCCATGCCCTGCGCGATCTGGTCGAAGCCCGGCCACTTTTCGTACGGGCCGTCCTGGCCGTAGGCCGAGATGCTGGCATAGACGATGCGCGGGTTG
The DNA here is from genome assembly GCA_964641065.1 of uncultured Hyphomicrobiales bacterium. Classification (GTDB taxonomy): domain Bacteria; phylum Pseudomonadota; class Alphaproteobacteria; order Rhizobiales; family Xanthobacteraceae; genus Pseudorhodoplanes. The sequence continues at coordinate 21,585 of CAZXJZ010000020.1, forward strand.
ACGCTCTTCACGTCCGGATAATCGATCCTCAGCCGTCTTTTCACGTCCGGCCGGTAGTTCTCGATCACGACGTCGGCCTGTTCTACCAGCCTTAACAGGGCCGCGCGGCCGGCCTCGCTCTTCAGATCGAGCGTGATCGAGCGCTTGTTGCGGTGCAAATTCTGGAAATCCGACCCGTGGCGCGCCCCGCCGATCGGGTCACCGCCTTCCAGCCGCTCCGGCGCTTCGATCTTGATCACATTGGCGCCCCAGTCCGCCAATTGCCGCGCGCATGTCGGCCCCGCCCGCACGCGGGTCAGATCCAGGACGGTAAAACGGGACAGCGCGCTGGAGGCGCGGGGAATATTCGTCGAGACCGGCAAGAGATCCTCCGGGGCAGGGCCGGCGACAATCCCCGAAGCGGACGGCAAATTCAACCAACAGAATGAGGGTTCGGAGGTCCGCGCCCTACGCCTTCCTGATCCGGAAGATCAGGAGATCCTCGGACCGATCGGTGGCTTCCAGCACATCGCCGGTCTGGTTGATCAGGTTCGGGATATCGATCGCGGCCAGCGGATCGGTGCATTCGACTAGGATGATGTCCCCGGCAGCCAGACCCTTGAGCACCTTTTTGGTGCGCAATGCCGGAAGCGGGCATTTCAGGCCGCGCAAATTGATGGTCTTTTCGGTCATCCCCATAGGCCCAGGCTATGCCGCTCAGGATTTGCGTGCTCGCAAACCAACAAACATTTCAGTGGCTTGACCCAGTATGGTGCGTTCGTCAGAAACGCAACCATGATTGCGGACACAGATGCCAACCAGCGCATCACGCGCCTCACCCCGCTCGCGGACGTGCTCGCGGCGATCGGCGGCGTCTCGCCCGTTGCGCCGCGTGAGGTCGCTGTCGCGGAAGCGCAGGGCTGTGTCCTCGCCCAAGATGTGTCTGCCGCGGCCGCCTTGCCGACGGCACCGGTCGCGCTTCGTGACGGATGGGCGGTATGCTCGGACGCGACCCGCGATGCCGGACCCTATGCGCCGGTGGCATTGCAGCCCCCACCGCAACGCGTCGATGCGTTTGCTGCCTTGCCGTCCGGGAGCGACGCAGTGGCGCCGCTGGATGCGGTTTCGCAGGTCGGCGGCCTGATGCAGATCATGACCCCGGCCGCCCCGGGAGAATGGGTGTTGCCTTACGGCGGCGATATCGAAGCGAATGCGGTCATGTGCCGGGAGGGCGCGCGGCTGCGTGCGAGCGATATCGCTGTGCTGACCGCTGCGGGCTTCGCCGCCGTCGGCATCCGGCAGCCGAGCATTCGTATCGTCAAGACGCATCGGAACGACGCGCGTGTGGGATCGGCGGCCGCGCTGCTCGCGGATGCAGTCATCGCGGCCGGCGCGACGTCCGACATCACCAACGATCTCGATGCGAGCCTGGTTCGCAACGATGCCGACGCAATCATCGTTATCGGCGGCACTGGCGAAGGCCGCAATGATCGCAGCGTCATCGCCCTCGCACGCGCTGGTACCGTCGCCTGCCACGGCATCGGGTTGTCGCCCGGCGAAACGGCCGCTTTCGGGATGGCAAACGGCCGGCCGGTCTTGCTGATGCCCGGCCGCATCGATGCGGTGCTCGCCTGCTGGCTGGTGCTTGGCCGTGCGTTGCTCGACCGGTTGAGCGGCGCGTGTGATGGCGAGATTGTCGGCAAGGCCATGCTGGCACGCAAGGTAACATCGACCGTAGGCATCGCCGAAGTCGTCCCACTTCGCCGCGCCGGCGCAGAGGTCGAGCCGCTGGCGTCGGGCTATCTGCCGCTGCAGGCTCTGGCGCGCGCAGATGGATGGATGCTGGTCCCCGCGGAAAGCGAAGGCTATCCCGCAGGAACCTTTGTCGAGATGAGGCCGCTGCCGTGAGCCACATGACAACGCCGGAAAGCGCCCTGATCGATGCCGTGCGCCGTGCCGCGCGGCAGGAACAATTCCTGGAAGTGGTGTCAGCCGAGGAGGCGACGCAGCGCTTCCGCCGCCACCTTGACCTCTCGCCGCGCGGTGTCGAATCCGTATCGCTGGCGGCTTCGCTCGGCCGCGTCCTCGCGCACGATATTGGCGCACCGATCGACGTGCCGCCGTTCGACCGGTCCGGCGTCGACGGTTTCGCCGTGCGCGCCGCCGACACAACAGGCGCAAGCGACCATGCACCGCGCCGGCTGACATTGAATCGCGAGGTGATCGCCTGCGGACACGCGCCGCAAATCGAGATTCAGCCCGGGACGGCCACCGCTCTTGCGACTGGCGGCGTCATTCCGCGTGGCGCGGATGCAGTGGTGATGATCGAGCATACCGATCTGCTCGACGACGCGCAGGCTCCGGCAATCGCGCTTCGCAGGCCTGCGGCGCCCGGGCAATTCATTGCCTATACCGGGTCGGATATTGCGCGCGGCGAAACGTTGCTGCGCAAGGGCACGCTGATCGGATCGCGCGAGATCGGCATGCTCGCCGCCTGCGGCATCGCGCAGGTGGAGGTGGTGCGGCGGCCGAAGGTTGCCGTGCTCTCGACCGGCGACGAACTGGTGCCAGTCGGCGAGGCGTTGCGGCCCGCCGGCATCTATGACTCCAACGGTGCGATCGTTGCGGCCGCCGTGACCGAAGCTGGCGGCGAGCCGGTGGCCTATGGTGCATTCCCGGACGATGAGGCCGCGCTCGCCAGCGCGATGCGCACGGCACTAGCCGAGGCCGACATGCTGGTCCTGTCCGGCGGCACGTCGAAGGGCGCGGGCGATCTCTCGCATCGCATCGTGTCGGATCTGGGCAAGCCCGGCATCCTCGTGCACGGTGTTGCGTTGAAGCCCGGCAAGCCGCTCTGTCTAGCGGTGGCGGATGGCAAGCCGGTGATCGTGCTTCCCGGATTTCCGACCTCCGCGATCTTCACTTTTCATGCGTTTGTCGCGCCGGTGATCCGCACGTTGGCCGGACTGCCCGCCGAGGATGCGCGCAAGGTCAGCGCGCGCATTCCGATGCGGGTGCCGTCGGAACTGGGCCGCAAGGAGTTTGCGCTGGTCGCGCTGGTGCAGGGCGAGGACGGGATGATCGCGTTTCCTTCGCCGAAAGGTTCGGGCTCGGTGACGGCATTCTCGCAGGCGGACGGGTTCGTCGAAATCGACGCACTCGCCATTGCACTCGACGCCGAAACCGTTGCCGACGTGACGCTGATCGGTGCGGCCGTGCGAGCGCCCGATCTTGTGATCATGGGCAGTCATGATGTGGCGCTTGATGTCGTGGTCGGCGCACTGGCCGATCGCGGCTTCAGCGCGCGGGTGATCGCGGTCGGCAGTCTGGGCGGTGTTGCCGCCGCGCGCCGCGGCGAATGCGATATCGCGCCGGTGCATCTGATCGATCCGGACAGCGGACGCTACAACACGCATCTGCTCGAACCGGGCCTGTCGCTGGTCAAGGGCTGGGAGCGGTCGCAGGGCCTGCTTTATCGAACCGGCGATGTCCGTTTCGAAGGCAAGACCGCGGACGAGGCGATTGCAGCCGCGCTCGCCGATCCTTCTTGTCTGATGGTCAATCGCAATGCTGGTTCCGGAACCCGCGTACTCATGGACCAGAAGCTGAAAGGGGCGCGGCCACCCGGCTATGCGAACCAGCCGAAATCGCACAACGCTGTTGCCGCGGCGATCGCGCAGAACCGTGCCGATTGGGGCTTTGCCATCGAGCCGGTCGCGCGCATTTATGGGCTTGGATTTCTGCCGGTGGCGCCCGAAGAGTACGACTTCATCATGGTCGAAAGCTGGCGCGAGCGTCCGGGCGTCCAGGCGTTTCGCGAGGTGTTGCGTGACGAGGCGACACGGAACCGCATCCTGGCGCTGGGCATGCGGCCCGCGGATGACTAACTTGATCGGGTCTTCTGCCGGGACATTCGTATGCTGGTTCGCTCGGTCTTCTCTGCCCTAGCCGTCATCCTGATGTGTCAGCCCGTGCTCGCGCAGATGCGCGGGCATGGCGGGCCGGTGCGCGCGGTCGCGGTTGCGCCTGATGGTGCGAGCGCCATCTCCGGCAGCTTCGACACCTCGGCGATCCGCTGGTCGCTGCCGCGCAGCGCCGCCGAGCAGGTGCTGCGCTTCCACGACAGCGCGGTGAATGCGGTGACATTCCTGAAGGACGGTCGCGCTGTCAGCGGCGGCGAGGATGGACGCATCGCGATCTGGAAGCCTGGCGTGCCGCTGCCCGAACGTACGTTCGAAGGCCACACCGCGCCGATCGTAGCGCTCGCGGTTTCGCCGGACGGCAACACGATCGCGTCGGCGTCCTGGGATCGCACCATCCGGCTGTGGCCGGTCGCAGGCGGCGCGCCGCGTGTGCTCGAGGGTCATTCGCAGAATGTGAACGGTGTCGCCTTCACCGCGGACGGCCAGACGCTGGTGAGCGCCGGCTATGACGCGACGCTGCGGATCTGGCCGCTCACCGGAACGACTGCGCCGGCGATTGCCACGCTGCCGACACCACTCAATGCCGTTGCGGTTGCGCCGGACGGCGAGATCGTCGCCTCGGGCGCCAACGGCTATCTCTATTTCGCGTCGATGCGAGGCGAGACGTCGGGTGAACTCAAGGTCACCGAAACGCCGGTGATTGCGTTGTCGATGACACCAGACGGAATGCGGATCGCGGCCGCCGGCATCCGCGGATCGGTGTCGATCATCGACCGCAAGACGCGCGTGATCGAGCGCACTTTGGTTGGCCCCGGCTTGCCGGTCTGGTCGGTGGCGTTCTTTCCCGATGGCAAAGCGCTGCTCACCGGTGGCACCGACCGCATGGTGCGGCGCTGGGATGCCAGCACCGGCGAACATATCGGCGCGGTTCCGCTTAGTGACGCGGCCGATCCGCTCGCGGCTTATGCCGGGGATCGCGGCGCCGAGATCTATCGCGCCTGCATCGCCTGCCACACGCTGTCGAGTAATGAGGGCGCTCGCGCCGGACCGACGCTCGCGGGTATTTTCGGCCGCAGGATCGCGTCGTTGCCGGGATACGATTTTTCGGATGCGTTGAGAAAGCTCGACATTGTGTGGACGCCGGAGACGGTCTCGAAGTTGTTCGAGATCGGTCCGAACGCCTACACGCCGGGGACCAAGATGCCGGAACAGACCATCGGCTCGGCGGATGACCGCCACGCGCTGATGGAATTCCTGAAGAAGGCGACCGCGGGAAAGTGACTCTTCTCTTTACCTCCCCCTGAAAGGGGGAGGTCGGCTGCGCTCGCATCGCGAGGGCAGCCGGGAGGGGGTCACGATCGTACTCTCAATAATGACCCCCACCCGCTCTCTTTCGCTTCGCTCAGTCGAGCGACCTCCCCCTTTCAGGGGGAGGTAAGACCGCTGCGGGGCGTCGCAGTATATGAGGAAGCGGACGGAGCACGTTGAAGCAATTACCCCCGCCCCTTCTCCTCCGCCTCGCGCAGATAATCCTCCGCGGTGCGCGGCCTGGGCCGCTCGGGAATGCCGCCGCCATACGGATCGAAGGCCTGCTCGGTGACCGCAATCACGCGGCAATCCTCGCACATCTTCAGCACGTTGAGCCGCTCGGCATGGCCCTTGAACATCCAGTGCTTGCCTTCGAGCTTCGCGGTCACCCGCTCGATCGTGCTTTTGACGCCGAACGGCTTGCCGCAGCTGATGCACTCGAACGGGTCTTCCTGCTTCATGATGCGCGGTGCGGCGGTGGCGGCGCGGAAGTCGAGCTGCGGCTTGAGCGTAATCACCTTCTCCGGGCATGTCGCCGCGCACAGCCCGCACTGCACGCAGGCATCTTCAGTGAATTTCAGCATCGGGCGGTCGGGGTCGGCCGACACAGCGCCAGTGGGACAGGCCGAGACGCAGGCGAGACATAGTGTGCAGCCTTCGGCATTCACCTCGATCGCACCGAACGGCGCGCCCTGCGGCAGCGCGATGAGGTCGACCGGCTGCGGTGCGGCGCGATGCAGTTCGCGCAGCGCAAGGCGCTGCACGTCGCGCTTGCCGCCGGCCGGATGGAAACTGGCATGTGCCGCGCGCGGCTGGCCCGGATCGATCGCACGCAAGGCCGCGCCGAGTGCATCGGGGTCATCGGTCTCGATGGTGGCGACGCGACCGGCGCCATAGCCAAGTCCCGTGAGGATCGGATCGGCCAGCGCAATGGTCCGCTGCAGGCCGGTCACGTCGTGGCGCGGACGCGCGCGCAGCAGAAAGCGGACGCTCGATGCGCCGTAGGCGAAAGCGGCGGCAATCGCTTCCAGTCCCACCTGCGTGATTTCGTTGACCGCAAGCGGGATCGCGTTGGCGGGCAAGCCGTCGCCATGTCGCGCCAGCGCGTCGATCAGCTCGGTGCCATGGTCGTCATCGTGAAGCAGCACGATCGCATTGCGTCCGCCGGCTTCACGATAGGTCGTCAGCATTGCGCGCAGCTTGCGCATCAATACGTCGGCCGGCGGCAGGGCGTAGCTTGCCGCGCCGGTCGGGCACACTGCCGCGCATTGCCCGCATCCGGCGCAGATTTCCGCGCTGATGGCGACATGATCGCCCGCAGGCGTGATCGCGCCGGTCGGGCAGAGATCGAGGCAGCGCCGGCAGCCGACGATGCGCGACCGCGAATGCGCGCAGAGTTCGGAATCGTAGGTGACATAGCGCGGCTTGTCGAACGTACCGGTCAGATCGCGCGCCTTCATCACCGCGCGCAGCATTGCGGCGGGATCGCCCGGATCGGCGCGCAGATAGCCGTCACGCAAATCCGCCGCGGGAAACAGCGAGGCGCCGCCGGACACATCCAGCACGATGTCGCATTTCGACACAGCTCCGCTGCGCCCTGCGCCGAATGTCAGCGCATCGCGCGACGAGGGTGCCGGCTGCGCATAATCGTCCACGGTCAGTTCGAATGCGCCGAGCCAGCCCTTCGCGGCGCGGATGGTGCCGCGCACCACGGGAAACTCGGTCTTGCGGCGCGGGCTGAGATGATCGGGCTTCGAGATCAGCACGGTGACATTGAGATGATCCTTCAGCAGTTCCGCTGCCTCGATCGCGCGTTCATCGCGGCCATAGATCAGGATCACGCCGTCGCTTTGCAGGCCGACGAACGGGATGGCGGGTAGCGGCTCCGCGGCGGCGGCCAGCAGCGCCGCGATTTTCGGAGTGGCCTTGGCGGCCTCGTTCGACCATCCGGCATTCTCGCGAATATTGACGAAGCTCAGCGCGCGGTCGGGGGCTTCGGCCGCTGCTTCCTCGAAGACCGGTGTCTCCTGCGTACAGGCGACGATCAGTTCGCCGGCGCCCGGCAACAGCGCACGGAACCGGTCGAGTTCTGCGCGGCAGAATTGCCGGCCCGACACCACATCGGCGCCACGGCCGGCCTTGGTACAGGCCTTGGTGATCGCATCGATATCCAGCGGCATCGTGTCTTCGCACGAACACACAACGATTTGCCGCTTGTTCTCGACCATTCGGTCTCCCGTTCCGGCGCCCCCGGATTTGCCTGCGGACTCGTCACCCGCCGCGACGATGCTATATGCAGATAGAGAGAAACTATAATTGGTCCAAACAAAAAGTAAGGCTCACGGCGCGAACGCGCCAGGAACGCGACACCAAGCCCCGATTGCCGATGCTGACCGACGCCGATATCCGCCTGCCGCCACCGTTTCGCCTCGTCACCCTGCGTGAGGTCGGCGACGCCTTCGCACATGCGAAGGCGAATGCGGCGGAGGAAGGCGCCGGCACGCTGGTCTTCGTCGGGCGCTTCGATCTGGCGGAATTCGCCGTGGTGCTGGAACCCGACGAGCCGCTGAAAGTCGCGCGCCGGACCTTCTATGCCTGCATGGCTGCGCTTGCCGATACGCTGAGCGCGCAGGCGCCGCCGGAGACCGATATTGCAATCGGCTGGCCCGATGCCGTTAGCGTCAATCTCGGTCTCGTGGGTGGCGGGCAGATGGCCTGGCCGGACGATGCGAATGAAGACGAGCCGCCGGCCTGGCTGGTATTCGGCGCGATGGTCCGTCTGGTGTCGATGACCGGCACCGACGCCGGCCTGCATCCGCTGAGTGCGGCGCTGGAGGATGAAGGCTTCGATGAATCGGGCGCCGAGCGGCTGATGGAATCCTATGCGCGCCACCTCATGGTGATGCTCGATGCGTGGCAGGAGCAGGGCTTCGCCGCGGTCGCAAAAAGCTATCTGCAGCGCCTCGCGCCCGAGACGGAAAAAGGCATCCGGCGCGATCTCGATGAGAACGGCGATCTGCTGCTGCGGCGCACGGGCAAGGTTGAGGTGGAGCGCCGCGCGCTCATTCCGGCACTGGCAACGCCGTCATGGCTCGATCCGGCGACACGGGGGCCACGGCTGTGAAACTGCTCAAGACCATCAGGCTCGATCCCTCCGACACCTTCGTTTTCGAGCGTGCCGCCGAGCCCGGCGAATGGGCGGTGCCGGGCACGTTCGCGTTCGCGGACGCGGATCCTGCGGACCTTACGGGCAAGCAGCGCTCGGCGTTTCGTGCGGGCTTTCTCGGTGTGACGTCGCTCGGATGGTCGACCCTGGTGCAGATCGTCGAGACCGACGACGCGGGCCGCGCCAATGCGGTCGACGAACTGGCGCAGCGGCTGGTCGACCATTATGGCGCGCCAGACATGGATGCGGCGCGCGCCGCGGCCGAGGAGGAGATCGCCTTCGCAGCCTCGCTCTGCAATCATGACGTCGACACGCTGATCGCGCTTCATCGCACCGCCGAGGACGGCGACATCCGCGAAGCCTTCCGCACGTTGAAGCCGCGCGCCGATCGCAAGAGCTTCCGTGCATTTTCATTCATGGATGTCGAGGGCGAGGAAGACGAGCCGGGCGAACGCATCGATCTCGCCAATCTCGCGCAGGGAGACCGCACGTGAAGGATTTCTGGCTCGCCTGCGGCCATCATCTGCTGGATCGTGATCAGGCGGGCGGTCTCGTCGTCACCGACGATTTTCTCAAGATTTATCTCGCGCGGCCCGAACTGGTGCCGCCGCCGGAGGCGTGCGATGCCGAGAGGGCGCTGTATGCGGCCTTGATGAGTGAGCCACGCCGGCCGGTGCCGCCGGAGGAGATCGCAGCGATTGCCGACGCCGACGCGCGCGAGAACTGGACCTTCATGCTGGCGTTCCGCGATCGCCTGCTGCGCCACCCGACGCTGGAGGCGGCCTATGTCGATCTCATTCGCAACGGAGCGGGCGCGATCCCGCCGATCTTCGTCAACCAGCTGGTCCATGTGATCCTTCGCAACGCATTGGACGGCTGCGAGGACCCCTATGTGCTGCGCGCGGCCGAATTGCTGTTCCGCCCACAAAGGCTGACCCTGCATGAGGGCTCGCTGATTGCGGCCGATGAGGAAACCATCAGCGGCACCGGTGCGACGCCGGCCTCGCCGCTGGTGTCGATGCTCGGCATTCCCGCGCAGGCCGATATCGATGTGATGAACGATGATAATGCCGAGCATTATTTCGAGCACAGCGATCTGTTCCACACCGCGATCGATCTCACTGCCGGACGCCAGGGGCTTCAGGCGCTGGCGCAGGTTTTAAGCCGCTGGGTTTCGCATCTGCTGGGAGTCGCGGTCGATATCGAGCCGTTGACCGAAATGCGCGACGTCAATCTGGTCTGGTATGTCGGACTGGATTCCGATGCGACCAGGATTGGCGATGCATTGTGGAACGGCGAGGAACTCGACGAGGCAACACGCGGACGCGTCGTCGGCCTGTTCCGTCTGACCTTCCGCGATCCCGGCGCCGTTCTCGAAACCGTCGGGCGTGAACCGGTCTATCTCATTCTGGCCATGTCGCCGGACAAGATCATCCGCATGAAACCGCAGAACCTGATCGGCGGATTGCCGGTCCGGCACATTGAATCGGTGACGTGATGGCCGCGCTGGTCTCGATACCTGTCGGCGTCGTGGTCGACCGCATCAAGGCGGAGAGCCAGTGGATCGATTACATCTGGCAACCCACCGCCGTGCTGGTTGGCCAGCCCGATGTGCAGCCATGGACGCTGCTGTCGGGCGACAAAGACCGCGCGTCGTTTTATGCCGGCAGCACTTCGATCGATCTCTATCGTTCCGACACCGGCAATTATCGCGACAATCTGCTCGGCGACAGCAAGTTGTGGGTGGTGCTGACACCGACCGAGTCGGATCCGCCCTACAGCCTTTTCATGGTCACGGCCGATCCGACCGAAGGCGAGGCGCAGACCGAAACCGGCGTCAATCTGGTGGAGGCGGTCGCGATGCCTGACACCGTTCGCGCGGTGCTGGACACCTTCGTTGCCGAACACCATGTCGAACAGACATTCTACAAGCGCAAGCGTGACCGCGCCAATCCTGAGGCACTCGGCCGGCGCGCGCCGTCTGATCGGGACCGCGACGATGACTGATCCGGAAGACTTCCTGTCGCGATGGTCGCGGCGAAAGCGTCACGCCAGGGCAGAGGTCAAGGCCGAAAGCGCTCCAGCCGATCTGCCGAAGCAGGATCAGGCCGTCGTCACGGCGTCCGTGGAACATGGCGCGGCCGCGCCCCAACAGGCGCGCGGCGACTCTGATGATGCAAAGCCAGACAACGTTTTCGACCTCTCGAAGCTGCCATCGCTCGATTCGATCGGACCGGCGACCGACATCCGGGTGTTCATGCAGCCGGGCGTACCGGAAGCGTTATCCCGTGCGGCGCTTCGACGCGCCTGGTCGGCCGATCCCGGCATTCGCGACTTTATCGGCCTTGCCGAAAATTCATGGGACTTCACGGCCAGTGATGGCATGCACGGTTTCGGCGCGCTCGATCCCGCAGATGCGAAGCGATTGCTGGCGCAGCTGTTCAGCGAGCATGACGGCGAGGATGGCAAGCAAGACGAGCGCGAGCTGCACGAACCGTCATCCGACGATGCGGTGAGCACCGTCGAAGCACGGCAAGACGAGCCGGCTGACCCGGATTCGTCCAGCAATACAAACGAAGAGAGGAAGTCCGGCGCAGTCGCTTCGGACACCGACGCTGACAAGCCGCAGGGCGACGTCGATATGGCTGCCGACGTTGCGCCGCAACACGCAGCGGCTTCTGTTGCGTTGCAGCAAAACACAGCGGGGCCGTCGCGCGAGCCCGCATTCATCCCTCGCAATCATGGGCGAGCGCTGCCGCAATAGATCCACACGCATCGCCATGTTGTTTATAGCTGTGCACTATTGACCCATTCCAATTTACCGCTCTATTGTTTGGAACGCCTCCGAAGAAGGCGTGTGTGCACCTTTTTTCGGCATTGCAACCATAACGATAAGAATGCGCGATCAGGGACTCGACGAAGCAATCCGTGCGGCCGGTGGTGTGAGCGAGCTCGCACGTCGTATTGGAATCTCGCAACCCTCCGTCTCGAACTGGGACCGGATACCGGCGGAGCGCGTAATCGCGGTCGAGCAGGCGACCAATGTGAGCCGGACGGTGCTGCGCCCGGATCTATACAGCGAAGCGGCGTCGCCCTCCGACATCGACGAAATCGATCTGGCGCGGGCCCAGGAATACCGGCTGCTCACTGCGCTGCTCGCGCGGGCGCCGGATGCTTCCCTGCTGAAAAAACTCGCCATGCTGCGCGGCGATGCCTCTCCGCTCGGGATGGCGCATGTCGCGCTGGCTGAAGCGGCAGCCGCCGCCAACGTCGAATCGGTTGAGCGCGAATTCTTCAATGTCTTCATCGGCGTCGGCCGCGGCGAGTTGCTGCCCTATGCGTCGTATTACCTGACCGGGTTCCTGCATGAGCGTCCGCTGGCGCGGCTGCGCGACGACCTGAACGCGCTCGGCATCGAACGTGGTGAGGGCGTTGCCGAGCCGGAAGATAACGCAGCGATGCTGTGCGAGATCATGGCCGGCCTGGCCGATGGCACGTTCCCGGCACCCGCCGGGACCGACAAGAAGTTCTTCGAAAATCACCTCGCGCCCTGGATCGGCCGGTTCTTCGCCGATCTCGAGCACGCGGAAGAAGCGGACTTCTACCGCAAGGTGGGAACGCTGGGGCGGCTGTTCGTTGACATAGAAACCGAGGCTTTTGCGTTGCCGTCGTGACGGTGCGGCGAAGGCGAGCGACAGGGATGAAAGAGGAGACGGCAATGACACAGGAACGCAAGACGTCGGTCGGACGCCGTGATTTTCTGCGCGCGCTGGGCGCAGGAGCGGGCGTGGCCGTGACGGCCGCCGCACCGCTCGCAACACCGGCTCATGCCGATACCGAGACCAACGAGGACAAGCGCAAGGCCCGCTACAAAGCCAATTCACCGGAAGTGCAGACCTTCTATCGGGTCAATCGCTATCCGGGCGCGAAGTAAGGGAGGCAATGCCGTGCTGATCAAAAGGACAGAACGCGAAAAGCGCCGCGGCCAGCTCGCCGCCCAGCTTTCAAGTCATTCCGCCGGCGGGATCGACCGCCGCACCTTCCTGCGCCGTTCGGGGCTCGTGGCCGGCGGCCTGGCCGCTGTCGGCGCCGTGCCGCTTACCGGCATGCGCAAGGCCAATGCTGCAGCGGCCGCGGCCGGTCAGCCGGGTGGGGCGCCGGTCACCATCCGCAAGAATATCTGCACGCATTGCTCGGTCGGCTGCACCGTCATCGGTGAAGTGCAGAACGGCGTGTGGGTCGGGCAGGAGCCCGGCTGGGATTCGCCGATCAGCCGCGGATCGCATTGTGCGAAGGGCGCGTCGACACGCGAACTCGTGCATGGCGATCGTCGGCTGAAATATCCGCTGAAGCTGGTCGACGGAAAGTGGACGCGGATTTCCTGGGAAACCGCGATCAACGAGATCGGCGACAAGGTCGAAGCCATCCGCACCAAGAACGGACCGGACTCGATCTATTGGCTTGGCTCGGCGAAGTTCACCAACGAGGGCTCGTATCTGTTCCGCAAGTTTGCGGCCTTCATGGGAACCAACAACGTCGATCACCAGGCGCGTATCTGCCATTCGACGACCGTCGCGGGCGTGGCCAATACCTGGGGCTACGGCGCGATGACCAATTCCTACACCGACATCCGTAATTCGAAGACGATCCTGTTCATCGGCTCGAATGCCGCGGAAGCGCATCCGGTCTCTCTCCAGCACATTCTCGAAGGCAAGGAGATGAACCGCGCGAACATGATCGTGTGCGATCCGCGCATGACCCGCACCGCCGCGCATGCGACCGAATATGTCCGCATGCGTTCGGGCACCGATATTCCGCTGACCTGGGGCATGCTGCACGTCATCTTCAAGAAGGGCCTCGAGGACAAGCAGTTCATCGACCAGCGCGTCTACGGCATGGACGACATCCGCAAGGCCGTCGAGCAGTGGACTCCGGAGGAGACCGAGCGCGTCACCGGCGTTCCGGCCGCTCAGCTTGAGCGCATCGCTACCACCTTTGCGACGCAGAAGCCGGCGACCCTGATCTGGTGCATGGGCGCCACCCAGCACACCGTCGGCACCGCCAACGTGCGCGCTTTCTGCACGCTGCTGCTTGCCACCGGCAATGTCGGCTCGTCCGGCACCGGCGCCAACATCTTCCGCGGTCATACCAACGTGCAGGGCGCGACCGATCTCGG
>CAZXJZ010000020.1:35146-36682 GCA_964641065.1 uncultured Hyphomicrobiales bacterium
GTCGTGACGCTGCCGCTCTATTACGGCCTGGTCGAAGGCGCGTGGCGGCACTGGTCGCGGGTCTGGGAAGTCGACTATGCGTGGCTCGACGGCCGCTTCAACACGATCACCGGCGCCGACGGCAAGCCGGTGCGGATGATGAACACGGCCGGCATTCCATCGACGCGCTGGTTCGATGCGACGTTGATGGACCAGAAGGATGTGTCGCAGAAGGATACGATCAAGGCGATGATGGTGTTCGGGCATGGCGGCAATACCGTCACCCGCATGCCGAAAGCGCAGGAAGGCATCGAGAAGCTCGACCTACTGGTGGTCGCCGATCCGCATCCGACCACGTGGGCGTCGCTCGCGCCCAAGCGCAAGAACAACACCTATCTGCTCCCGATTGCCACCAGCTACGAAACCAACGGTTCGCGTACGGCATCGAACCGGGCGATCCAGTGGGGCGAGCAGATCGTCAAGCCGATCTTCGAGTCCAAGGACGACAACGAGGTCATCTATCTGCTCGCGAAGAAGCTCGGCTTCGCCGACATGATGTTCAAGAACATCAAGGTCGAGAACAACCTTCCGGTGCCGGAAGATGTGCTTCGCGAAATCAACCGCGGCGGATGGTCGACCGGCTATTGCGGCCAGTCGCCCGAGCGGCTGAAGATGCACATGGCCAACCAGAAGGACTTCGACATGCTCACGCAGCAGGCGACGTCCGGTCCGGCCAAGGGCGACTATTACGGCCTGCCATGGCCGTGCTGGGGCACGCCGGAATTCAAGCATCCCGGCACGCCGCTGCTCTACAACACCAATCTCTCGGTCAAGGAGGGCGGCGGTACGTTCCGGGCCCGCTTCGGTCTCGAGCGCGAGGAGAAGCTGCCGGACGGTACGACCCGCAAGGTCAGCCTGCTCGCCAACGGCTCCTATTCGGCCGGCTCGCAAATCCGGGACGGCTATCCCGAATTCACGCTTGGCGTGCTCAAAAAGCTGGGCTGGGATACGGATCTGACGGCAGCCGAACTGGCGGTCATCAACAAGATCAATCCCGCCAATCCGGACGCGGTTGCCTGGTCGATCGATCTGTCGGGCGGCATCCAGCGGGTGGCGATCGAGCACGGCTGCATCCCCTACGGCAACGGCAAGGCGCGCGCCAATGCGTTCGGTCTGCCGGATGCCGTTCCGGTGCATCGCGAGCCGATCTACACCCCGCGGCCCGATCTGGTGGCGAAATATCCGACGCTGCCGAATGCGCGGCAGTTCCGGGTGCCCAACCTCGGCTTCGACGTGCAGAAGGCCGCGGTCGACAAGGGCATCGCCAAGCAATTCCCGCTCATCCTCACCTCCGGCCGGCTGGTCGAATACGAGGGCGGCGGCGAAGAGACCCGCTCCAACAAGTGGCTCGCCGAATTGCAGCAGGACATGTTCATAGAGATCAATCCTGCGGATGCGGCCGAGCGTGGCATCACCGACGGTGGCTGGGTCTGGGTCACCGGCGCGGAGCATAACTCCAAGGCACGGATGAAGGCGCTGGTCACCGAGCGCGTCGGC
>CAZXJZ010000021.1:0-36500 GCA_964641065.1 uncultured Hyphomicrobiales bacterium
AACTTCGATTTTGCCGGGACCGACTCATGGACGTATTGATGCCGCAGCTCGGCGAGACCGTTGCCGAGGGCAAGATCGTCAAGTGGTTCAAGAACGCGGGCGACGCGGTCGCGCCGGGCGACAACCTGTTCGAGATCGAAACCGACAAGACCTCGATGGAGGTGCCGGCGACCTTCGGCGGCAAGCTCTCTGAGGTCAATTTTCAGGTCGGCGATGTGGCTAAGGTTGGCGCTGTTGTTGCCGTGATCCTCGCAGACGGCGAAGTCGCGCAGCCGAAGGCGGCACAGCCGCCGGCTTCGAGCGCGGCCTCAGTCTCGCCTGCCATTCCCGCTACAGCGGAAATCCAGACTCACGCGCCGGCTGCAAGCCCCTTCGCACCGGTCAAGATGGAGCTGTTCCGTGAGGTGCGCACGCCCGAACGGAATTTCGGTCCGGCGCGGATCGGCGGTGCGACCGTGACGCCGTTGGCGCGCAGGCTGGCGGGCGAGAACGGCATCGACCTGTCGCGCGTCACGGGCTCCGGCCCGCATGGGCGCATCGTCGCGCGTGACATTGAATCCCGCATCGTACGGGCACCAAATCAGGCTCCGTCTATCGCAGCGGGCCCGTCTTCCTCGGACATTCTCGCGCTCTATCGTGACGTGCCGTTCGAGGAAGTGCCGCTCGACGGCATGCGCTCGACCATCGCCGCGCGCCTCACCCAGGCGAAGCAGACCATTCCGCATTTCTACCTGACGGCCGACGTCACGCTCGACGCGCTGCTCAAGGTCCGCACTGAGGCCAATGCAGCGGCGCCGGAAGGCGAGAGCGGCTACAAGCTCTCGGTCAACGATTTTGTCATCAAGGCGCTGGCGCTTGCGCTGAAGCGTGTGCCGGCCGCGAATGCGATCTGGGCGCAGGACCGCATCCTGCGTTTCCAGCGCGCCGATATTGGCGTCGCCGTCGCGCTCGAGGGCGGCCTGATGACGCCAGTGATCCGCGCCGCCGATACGAAGTCGCTGAGCGTAATCTCTAATGAAATGCGCACTCTCGCCGAACGCGCCCGTGACAAGAAGCTGAAGCCGGACGAATACCAGGGCGGCGTCAGCGCGATCTCCAATCTCGGCATGTATGGCGTGCGCGATTTTTCCGCGATCATCAACCCGCCGCAATCGACCATCCTTGCCGTCGGCGCGGCGCAGCGGCGTCCGGTCGAGACGGACGATGGCGGTGTGCGCTTCGAAAGCCAGATGACGGTGACGCTGTCCTGCGATCATCGTGTCGTCGATGGCGCGCTGGGTGCGCAATTGCTGGCCGCGCTCAAGGGCTATCTGGAGCAGCCTGTCACGATGCTGGTGTAATTGTCTGCTGGTGCGATGCCGTGGAACAGATCGCCTTCCTCACCTTCGCCATGGTGCTGCTGGTCGCGGTGATCTCGCCGGGGCCCGCAATCGCGGCTTTGGTGGCACGCATCATGGCGCGCGGCACCGACGGTATTCTCGCGTTCTGTGCCGGCCTGGTGCTGGGCGACCTGATCTGGCTGTCCTGCGCGATGTTCGGGCTTGCGGCTCTTGCGGCGCTGTTTCAGCCGGTCTTCCTGATCGTGAAATATGCCGGTGCTGCTTATCTCCTGTTCCTCGCATGGAAGCTGTGGCGGGATTCCGGTGCGCCGGTTCAGGCCGAGCCGGTGCGCGGCCAGGGGCGGCAATTGTTCGGCGCGGCGTTGCTGCTGTCGCTCGGCAATCCGAAGATCATGCTGTTCTATCTGGCGCTGATGCCGACCGTGATCGACCTCACGCGGCTCACCCTCGCCGACATGGCCGAGCTTGCCGCGATCGTTGCGGTGGTGGTCAGCATCGTGCTCACCGGTTACGTGCTGCTCGCGGCCTATGCGCGCCGCCTGTTCACGTCACCGCGTGCGTTGCAGACCGTCAACCGAACGGCCGGGCTTGCAATGGTCGGCGCGGCCGCGACCATCGTCGTGCGGAATTGACGTCTTCGCGTTGACGCGTTTTCTGCACGCGGACCGGTCGCCACTTTGCTCGAAAGCGCTATCGATTACGGCAGGCGCAGCAGCACGGGAATGACGCCGGTATCCTGCAGGTGCTCAAAAAGCTCTGCGAGCGGCACCGCAAGCAGAAACACCAGGGCGTCGGCAAACGTCATCAGCACGCGCGGCGGCCGGATCGTCAGCGTCGGCTCGTCATGCCATAGCGACGGATTGGGAAAGAACCGCGGCACGCGCTGAAGGTAGTCCCGGTACGCGTCGCCGTAACGATCCGCCAGCACCTGTTCTTCCTGCAGCACCACCACATAGAACACCAACCAGGCCAGTGTCGCGCAGATCAGGCCGAGGATTGCACTGCCGACCTGCATGCCGACCCCGGCGGCACCGAGGAACGAGAAGAAATAGAGCGGATTGCGCATGACCGAATACGGTCCGGTTCGCACAAATTCTTCGATCTTGCGCCCGCCGATGTAGAGCGAGGACCAGGTCCGGCCGAGGATGCAACTCACGATCAGGACAATGCCAAACCACTCGACCATCTCATGGGTGGTTTCGCCGCTTGGGTAAATCGACGTGGTGACAGCGAACACAAATGCGCCGAGCGCGACCACGACATAGAGGACGATCTTGCGGATCGCCTGGACGGTATGGATTTTCATGGAGCCGAAAGATCTGGAGGGCCGATAGAGACCGTCGATTTTGCGGACGGGCGCACACTAGTATAGATGAAATGCGGCCGAAACCGGCCGCAATATTTTGACCGAGATCAATGCGAATGGAGAATCCCATGGCCGCCGAAAAGCCCGAGATTTTGCTGATCGGACAGGCCAAGCCGGTCATAGTCGGCGGTGTCGAACCGTTCGCGACCGTCCACAAACTGGCCGAAGCCAAGGATCAGGACGCCTTCGTCAAGGAGGTCGCCCCGCGCATCCGCGGTATCGCCATCGCCTATACCGCGAACAAGATCGACGGCGCCTTCATGTCGCGCTTTCCGAAGCTCGAAATCGTCTCCAGCTTCGGCGTCGGCTATGACCATGTCGACGCGAAATGGGCGGGAGAGCACGGCCTCGTCGTCACCAACACGCCGGACGTCCTCAACGAGGAAGTGGCCGACACCGCGCTCGGCCTCCTGCTCTGCACGCTTCGCGAATTCCCGCAGGCTGATCGTTATCTCCGCGCCGGGAAATGGCTCAAGAGCGGATATCCGCTGTCACCCACGCTGCGCGGTCGGACCGTGGGCGTGGTCGGCATGGGGCGGATCGGCCGTGCAATCGGGCGGCGCCTCGAAGCGTTCGGTGTGCCGGTGGTCTATCACTCGCGCAATCCGCAGCCGGGCGTGTCGTACAAATATTATCCGAAGCTGGTCGACATGGCGCGCGACGTCGACACGCTGATGGTGATCGTACCCGGTGGCGCGGCGACCAGGAACCTGATCGACGCCGAGGTGCTCAAGGCGCTTGGGCCGGACGGTGTGCTGATCAACATGGCGCGCGGTTCGGTGGTGGACGAGCAGGCGCTGATCAAGGCACTCAAGGATCGCACCATCATGTCGGCGGGCCTTGATGTGTTCGTCAACGAGCCGCAGGTGCCGCAGGAACTGATCGAGATGGAGCATATCGTGCTGTTTCCGCATCTCGGCTCGGCCTCGGTCGCGACCCGAAAGGCGATGGACCAGCTGGTGGTCGACAACCTGAAATCGTGGTTCTCGGGCAAGGGTCCGCTAACCCCGGTTCCGGAAACGCCTTATCCGCCTCGCAAGCCGGCGTGATTTCGCCGCAAGCGCTGTGCTAAAACGCGTTTCGCGATCGGTAGCGAGGGCGGCGATGCGTCGGGTTCTACTTAGTCTGTTCCTGGTTGCTGCGGCGGGCCATGCCCTCGCGCAGGCGCCGCAAACCGAGCCCCCCGCGTCGCAGGCCGGCGATACCGGCAAGGGGATGACCGGCGTATGGGAATTGTCCAATTCCGAACGCGATCGCGTCTGCAACCTCACCTTCAAGCCGGAGCCGGCACGCAACGGTTCGCAGGTCGAATTTGATTCCACCTGCCGTGATGCCATTCCGGCGCTGAAGGATGTGGAGGGCTGGAGCCTCGCCAACCATACGCTGAAGCTGATCGATGCACGCGGGCGCGCGGTGTTCGAATTCTCCGAGGTGGAGATCGGCATGTTCGAGGGCGAGCGGAAGGAAGAGGGGCTCTACTTCCTGCAAACTGCGGCTTCGGCGGCGGTGTTCACACCGAAGCGCTCGGTCGACCAGATCGCGGGCGAATGGTCGATGGTGAGAGCCGACAAGCCGGTCTGCTCGCTGAACTTCACCACTACAGCGACCAAGGGCTTTGACGAGTATCGCCTGCAGGTCCGGCAGCCTTGCGATCCGGCGATGTCGCGGCTGAATCCGAATGTATGGCGGCTCGACAAGGGCGAGCTTGTGCTGGTGTCTCCGAACGGTCAGGCGTGGCGGTTCGAGGAGCGCGAGCCGGGCAAATGGTGGCGGGTGCCGGAAGGCGGCGACCAGATCGTGCTGCAGAAGAAATAGCGGCCGTCTTTACTCGAGGTCAGGCCCCTGCAGCGCGTTGCCGAACCAGTGATCACGCTGCGCCTCGACTAAATCAGCCGCAGCCCCTTCAGACTCGCATGGCCGTCCTTGCCGACGATGATGTGGTCATGCACCGAAATGCCGAGCGGCTTCGCCACCTCCACGATCGACTGCGTCATCTGGATGTCCGCGCGCGACGGCGTCGGGTCGCCGCTGGGATGATTATGCACCAGGATGATCGCGGTTGCCGACAATTCGAGCGCGCGCTTCACCACCTCGCGCGGATAGACCGGTGTGTGATCGACCGTCCCGGTCTGCTGCACTTCATCGGCGATCAACTGGTTGCGCTTGTCGAGGAACAGGATGCGGAATTGCTCCTTGTCGGCGAAGGCCATCGCGGTACGGCAATAATCCAGCACGGAGGACCATGACGACAGCACGGTGCGGGCCTTCACCTGGCCGCGCGCCAGCCGGCTGGCCGATGCATGCACGATCTTCAACTCGGTGATGGCGGCCTCGCCAAGCCCCTTCACCTCTCTCAGCCGCGTTTCGGGCGCGCCGATGACTTCGGCAAACGAGCCGAATGTCTCGATCAGCTTCTTGGCCAGCGGCTTCACGTCGCGCTGCGGGATGGCGCGAAACAGGATCAGCTCCAGAAGTTCGTAATCGGCGAGCGCATCGGGGCCGGCCTCGCGGAAGCGCCCCCGCAATCGTTCGCGATGCCCGTGATAATGCGGCGTGGCATCCTCAAGACCGGTGGCAGGCTCGCCGTCGCCGCTGGGTTTTTGCACTCGCCGCATATGTCCTCGCGTCACAAGCATGACGGGATTGCGATCATTTGCAATGCGGAAATGATCGGGGGATGTCGCGATGGGGCGTCGCCGACCACGTTTCATCAGGGCGGAAAATTGTCTAGGCTTCTTTAGAAACGGGCGCCGGCTGACGCCGCCAATCGGCTGCCGGGAGGATTGGCCATGATGATACGCGGGATCGTTTTTGCGTTGCTGCTGGCCGGCATCGGCGCCGCGCAGGCCCAGACGCCGGCACCGCAGGGCGGCCTGCCGCCGGGCTCGCAGCCGGCATTGGGCAATTGGGTGATCACCTATATCGAAGTTGCGCCGGGCAGCGAACCAAAAGCGCTTGCGGCGCTGAAGGCGCTCAAGACGGCCAGCGCGAAGGACAATGGCTTCCAGTCGATGATCGTGCTTCAGCGCAACGGCCAGCCCAATCATTTTGCACTGATTGAGCATTGGCAAGACAACAAGGCCAGAGAGGCCCATGCCGATCAGCCGCATGTGAAGGCCACGCTCCAGGCCCTGCAGGCGATCGAGACCGCACCTTATGACGAGCGGCCGCATCGGGAGCTCTCGACCGGCCAGAACAATCCTGGCGGAACGATCTACGCGGTCACTCACGTCGATTTCGTGCCGACGTTTCGTCAGCAGGGCGAAGAGATGCTGAAGGATTTCGCGTTCGAAGGGCGCCGCAGCGATGGCAACGCCCGCTTCGATGTCTTCACGCAGGCCAGCCGCCCAAACCACATGACGCTGGTTGCGGTGTGGAACAACCTCGAAGCCTGGAAGCGCCACACCGCCGCAACGTCGACGAAAGAGTTTCGTCAGCAATTGCTGCCGAAAAGCGGCAGTCTCTACGATGAGCGGCTTTACCGCGCGGTGAACTGATGGTTTCGCCGCGGGCAAGATCGCGGCATCGGCCGGATCACCCCTTTACGGCATAGGGCGGCTTGTCGAGCCCTTTCGGCGACAGCGTGAAAATCTCCGCGCCGTCTGCGGTCACGCCCACGGTATGTTCGAACTGGGCGGAGAGAGAGCGATCGCGCGTGACCGCGGTCCAGCCATCCGACAGCACCTTCACGTGCGGACGGCCCAGATTGATCATCGGCTCGACGGTGAAGAACATGCCGGGCCGCAGCACGGTGCCTTCTCCGGCGCGCCCGACATGCACGATATTCGGCTCGTCATGGAACAGGCGGCCGAGCCCGTGGCCGCAGAAATCGCGCACCACGCTCATATGCTGCGCCTCGACGAAAGACTGGATGGCGGCTCCGATATCGCCGGTGGTGCCGCCCGGCTTGATCGCGGCGATGCCGCGCATCATCGAATCGAAGGTCACGTCGATCAGCCGCTCGGCCCGGCGCGGGATCTCGCCGACCGCATACATCCGGCTCGAATCGCCGTGCCAGCCGTCGAGAATCAGCGTCACGTCGATATTGACGATGTCGCCTTCCTTCATCGGCTTGTCGCTGGGAATGCCGTGGCAGACGACGTGGTTGATCGAGGTGCAGGTGGACTTGCGATAGCCGCGATACATCAGCGTCGCGGGCAGCGCGCCATGGTCCATCGCAAAGTCGTGCACCAGCCGGTCGATCCGTTCGGTCGGTACGCCGGGACGCACCTCGGGAACCAACATATCGAGGCATTCGGCAACCAGGCGGCCAGCCTTGCGCATGCCGGCGAATGCTTCCGCCTTGTGCAATTTGATCTGTCCGGTCTTGCGCATCGGCGCAAGGGCGGCATCGACATAATTCATGCAGGTCCTCGGAGGAGGGGATTTTCTCGCAATGTATGCGATCGGAACGGCGATGCAAGTTTACATCCGGATGGCTGCCCTTCCCGAGACTCGGGGCCGGAAACCGCCGTCACCGCACGAAATCGCCGCCCAGATCGTCCTCGATATGTACGCGGATGATCTCGTCGAACGAGGTTTCGGCGGTAAATCCGAGCTCGCGGGCGCGGGTGCAATCGAACCGGCTGGGCCAACCTTCGACGATCTTCATGATGAAGGGATCAGCCTTCGGCTTGACGCGGTCGGCGACCCGGTCGCCGGCGACCCGCCGCAGCGCTGCCAGTTGCTCGCCGACCGTACAGCAGACGCCCGGCATCGTCATGTTGATGCGGTGACCGAGTTGCTCCGGTTTAAGCGTTGCCGCATGCACGAGAAATCCTGCCGCCGCACGCGGCGAGGCATGCGTGTTGGTGACGTCCTCCGTCACCGGCAGCGTTGCTTCGAGGCCTGCAAGCGGTTCGCGGATAATGCCGGAATAGAAGCCCGATGCCGCGAGGTTCGGCTTGCCCGGCCGCACGGTGATGCCGCACAGCCGGACGCCGACGCCGTCAAGGAAGCCGCGGCGGTTGTAATCGGCCAGCAGCGTTTCGCAGATCACCTTGTGGGCGCCGTAGCTGGTCAGTGGTGTGAGAACGAAATCGTCCGGGATCGAGGGCGGAAACGGCGCGCCATAGACGGCAATGGAGGATGTGTAGATCACCTTCGGCTTGTAACCATCGCCGGTCTTGCGGATCGCCTCCAGCAGATTGCGGGTGCCGTCGAGGTTGGCGCGATAGCCGGCCTCGAAATCGGTCTCGGAACCGCCGGATGGAATGGCAGCGAGGTGGAAGATCACATCGGGCCGGTCGCGCACGAGGTCTTCTGCCACGCCCGGCATGGCGAGATCGGCGGTCTTCAGAACGGTGTTGGCGGCAAGCCCGTCCGGCGCTTCCGGCGGCGCAATGTCTGTGAGGGTGAGGGTGTCGATCGCCTGGCCGTTCAGGCCACCGTCGCGTGAGAGCCGCTCGAGCAGCTTGCGGCCGATCATGCCGGCCGCGCCGGTGACGAGAACATGCATGGTTTCGATTTCCGTCAGCAGTACTTGATACCGTCAAGGACGGCACAGTCGCGCTTGTGCGGCGCATTCGGATCGTCTAGCGGGACCGATCCACGGCCCGATGGTGATCCGACAAACACTCCGGGCCCGACGCGCACGGAATCCTTGTGCCCGATACGGACGCTTGGATGTGCCGCATTCGAAGAGCGGGTGCCGTCCGGCCATATGATCGCATCGCCCGCGAAAATGCCGGTGCGCCCGTCATCGCAGATCACGGCGTTGCCGTTACGCTTGCAGTTCGCCGCGAGCGCGAAGCTTGGCGCAAGCGCAAGCAGGATCGCGAGAGGGAAGATACGCATGGATCTCTCCGGGCAGTCCGAACCTTACAACGCGAGCCCGCCGTCGACCAGATGCGATTGCCCGGTGATGTAGAGCGATTCATCCGAGGCGAGAAAAAGTGCCAGCGCCGCGACTTCCGGAGCCGTGCCCAACCGGCCCATGGGTTGACGGGCCACGAAAGATTGTCGCGCCGCCTCCAGAGATTGTCCCGAATTTACCGCCAGCGATTCGATCCGTCCCTCGAGCGACGGCGACTCGATCGTGCCGGGACAGATGGCGTTGCAGCGGACGCCCTGCTTGATGAAGTCGATGGCGACCGCCTTGGTCAGTCCGATCACGGCCGCCTTGGATGCGCCATAGACGTAGCGGTTCGGCAATCCCGTAATCGACGATGCCACCGAGGAGATGTTGACGATCGAGCCGCCGCCTTTCGCGAGCATCGCCGGCAGGAACGCGCGGATGGTTCGATGCATCGATTTGACATTGAGATCGAACGAGAAGTCCCAATCCGGGTCGCTGCAGTCGAGGACGGTGCCGTGGTGCACGAAGCCCGCGCAATTCACCAGAATATCGGTGCCGCCATAATCCCGCTCGACGTCGCGGGCCAATGCCGCGATTGCCGCATCGGAGCCGACGTCCAGCGCGAGCGATCGTTCGGTTGAAAGCCCTGCCAGTTTGGAGGCATCGAGATCGCTGGCTATGACGCGGGCCCCTTCGGCGGCAAAGGTTTCGGCGATTGCGCGCCCAATGCCCTGGCCCGCAGCGGTGATGACGGCAATCTTGTTCGCCAGACGGCCCGCCATGGCTAGGCCTTCGGCGCCATGAAAGACGCGAGGCCGGCTTTCTGCCGCCCGTCAGCATCGAAATTCGCCGGCGCGAGCCAGCGCTCGAAGGCGACCCTGCGGTCAGGCCATTCAGAATCGATGATCGAGAACCATGCAGTGTCGCGGTTCTTGCCCTTGACGATCATGTGCTGCCGGAACATTCCCTCGAAGGTGAACCCATAACGCTCTGCGGCGCGGCGGGACGCAGCATTCAGCGCATTGCATTTCCACTCATAACGCCGATAGCCGAGCGTATCAAAGGCGTAGCGGGCGAGCAGATATTGCGCTTCGGTGCCGAGCGGTGTGCGTTGCAGCGCCGGCGCGTAGGCGATGTGTCCGACCTCGATCACCCCCATGTCGGGGCGTATGGCCATCAGCGCCGCAATGCCGATTGCGCGGCCATCCGGTGCAACGACGGCATAGACATAGGGGTCATCGAGTGTCGCGCGTTCTCTGAGCCACGCCTGGAATGCGCTTGCATCCTCGAACGGGCCATAGGGCATGTAGTCCCACATCGCCGGCGCCACGCTGACCGATTCCCAGAGGGAGGCGCCGTGCCGGGCTGGATCGAGTTTCTCGACCCGGCCGTATCGTCCCGTCAGTACGACCGGCCCAGGCCGTGCCGCGCCAGCGAACAAAAGGTCCGTCACGCTGCCGGCCGCTTGGCGCGGTCCTCACGGAAGAGGGTGTTCAGATCTGCTGCGGGCGCTGCATCCGCAAAGCCGCCGAAACAGCCACCGTCGGCGAGTTGCCGGGCGGCACGGATGAAGCCGCCCCACGCGGCCCGCGCAAGCGACCCACCCACACTAATGCGTCGCGCGCCGAGTGCTGCGATGTGCTTCACGGTCAGGTCGCTTGGCCATCCGATCAGAACGTTGACCGGCTTCGGCGCTACCGCGTTAACGACCGTCTCGATCTCCTCGCGGGTCCGGATGCCGGGCGCATAGAGACAATCGGCGCCCGCCTCTGCGAAAGCCCTGAGACGACGCAACGTCTCGTCCATGTCGGGACGCCCGCGGATGAAGCCTTCGGTGCGCGCGGTCAGCATCACGTCCTCGCCGGTCTTGTCGATGGCGGCGCGCGCCGCCTTGATGCGGGCAAGGGCGAGGTCGAACGAATAGAGCGGGTTTGCCTTGTCGCCGGTCGAATCCTCGATCGACAGTCCGGCGACGCCGGTCTTCACGCACAGCGTCACGCTCTCAGCCACGCCGTCCGGATCGTCCGCGTAGCCGCCCTCGAAATCAGCATTGAATGGAACGTCGCTGGCCGCGGCAAGCTCGGCGATATGGGCGAGCATGAGGTCGCGCGGAACCGCGCCGTCGGCGTAGCCTGCTGAGAACGCGTAGCCGAGGCTCGTGGTCGCCAGCGCCTTGAATCCAAGATGCTGCAGATAGCGTGCGCTCCCGATGTCCCACGGATTGGGGATGACGAAGCATCCGCTGTCGTGAAGCTGTCGAAAGGTGCGGCGCTTTTCGGCGATCGATGGCATGCTGAAATCCGGGCTCGAGGCTTATGGATATGCATTGTGGGTCAGCAGGAGCAGTTGTTAAACCACAATCGCCGTCGTCAGGTATCCGTGCGGCGCATCGCTGACATGCCGGCGCTTCCCGACATCTCGCTCGCTTGCCTCGGATTTTCTCGCATCTGCGAAAGAAGCCGGCGCTGCCGGATCACTCAACAGGCGAGTTCTGAGGGGCAGGTCTGGGGGGATTGGCGCTCTCCGACCGGCAGCTAGTAACGATCATAGCGTCGGCAGAAAGGTTGCGATCTGCGGAAAGATGACGATCGCAACGATCACCGCGAGCAGTATCAACCAATAGGGAATGGCGCCGCGGAAAATCTCCGCCAGCGGCACATTGGGCTCAGGCACAGCCGCCTTCACCGTAAAGACCAGAATGCCGAAAGGCGGCGTCAGCAGACCGGTCTCGATCGCCAGGATTCCGATGATGGCGAAGGCGAGCGGATCGATGCCCAGCGTGGCTGCAATCGGTGCGAAAATCGGCACGGTGAGCAGGATGATCGAGATCGAGTCGATCAGGCAGCCGAGCACGAACCAGATCAGCAGCATAACGGCGAGAATTCCGGTCGGGCCGAGCCCGGTGCCGAGGAGGAATGCCTTGGCGGTTTCGGTGAAGCCGGTCATCGAGAGAACGCGGGAGTAAAGCTGCGCGCAGAACAGCAGCAGCAGCAGCGGTCCGGATGTGCGCCCGACATTCAGAACCACCTGCCAGATTTCGCGCCAGGTGATCCCCTTTATCAGAGCCAGCACCAGCGCGCCGACGGCGCCGACGCCGGCGCCCTCGGTCGGCGTGCAGAGCCCGAGCCAGATCGAGCCGAGTACCGCCGCGATCAGCGCCAGCACCAGCGCTGTGCTGAACAGCAGCGCGCCGAGGGGACGGTCGTCCTCGTCATCGGGAGAAGAGGCAACCGCAGCGCCGAGCGGAGCCGTCCGTATCGTGTTGCCTGACCCTCCGACCAACGCCGGATTCACGATTGCTGCGATCACGACATACGCACAGAAGCCGAAGGCCAGCAGAAGCCCCGGCAATACGCCGGCGAGGAACAGCTTGCCGATCGATAGTTCGGTCAGCACCCCCCAGACGATCATCAGCACCGAGGGCGGAATCAGCATGCCGAGGCAGGCACTGCCGGCGATGCAGCCGAGCGCGAATTGACGATTGTAGCCGTAGCGGCGCATCTCCGGATAGGCGATGCGGG
Source organism: uncultured Hyphomicrobiales bacterium (assembly GCA_964641065.1). Classification (GTDB taxonomy): domain Bacteria; phylum Pseudomonadota; class Alphaproteobacteria; order Rhizobiales; family Xanthobacteraceae; genus Pseudorhodoplanes. Next base: position 12,025 of record CAZXJZ010000021.1, read on the forward strand.
AGAAGGCGGCTGCGGCGGCGATGCTGACGCCCGTGACGAAAGCAAAAATCGCATTGGCGACGATGGTGGCGACTGCAAGCCTTGCGGGCAGCCAGCGGCTGAGCCGGTGCGCAAGCGTATAAAGATCGGTTGCAGCGCCGCATTTGGCGAGGAAATCGCCCATCAGCATGAACAACGGAATGACTGCGAACACATAATCGCGCAGCGCTTCGTAGGCCGTGTTGGCGACGAAGGTCCGCACCACCTCGATGTCGCCCAGCATCAGATAAATGCCGATCGCGGCGGTGACGCCAAGTGCAATCGCGATATGGACGCCGGCAAATACCAGCGCCAGCAACACCACGATGACCAGGATCATTTCGCTGTGGCCGAACATCGCTGGTGTCCCGATCAGTGCGCGGAAGGTTTCGGCGGCGGAGCGCTGTCGGGACGTATCAGGGCGAGGAAAGCGAGCAGGGCCTGTCCCAGATAGATCGCAACCACCAGTGCCGAGCCAAGCATGACCACATAGCGTGCTGGCCACACGGGTACACGCAAGGCGCCTTCACCCTCGAACTCGTTGCTGGTCCATGCATGCAGGGCCGGTTCGAAGCTGCCCCAGACGATCAGCAGGAAAAAGCCGGCGCCGAGCAGGCCGGAGGCAAGATCGGCGAACGCATAACCACGCCGTCCGAACAGCGAGACGATCACGTCGGTACGCAGCATGCCGCCGCTCTGGATCGCATAGGCCGCGAGCAGAAAGCAGATGATCACGATCGACATGGAGACGATTTCCGGCGTCCCCTTGACCGGTGAGTTGAACACGCCGCGCCCGAGCACGTCAGCGACGACAAGAAAGCTCAGCAGGAAGATGATCGCGGCGGCAACCGCGAGCAGCGTATGGACGAGGCGGGTGACGAATTGTTCAAGCATTGGGCCTTGCCTCCCGGATGCCGTTCAGAGGCTGACCGGGCCGTCGCCCATCGACGCTCGCCCGACGACGTCGAGCGAGCGCCTGAGGGTGATGGAAACGGCGCATTGTATGCGTCGATCGGTGCCTCACTTGACGCTGTAGCGCACCGGCCATTTGTGCCCGTTCTTCTCCGCCGCGGCCAGCGTGGCTTCCAGCACCTGCGTCGCCGGCAGACCCTGTGCGTCCAGTTCCTTGGCCTTCTCCTTCGGCCAGGCCGCAAGCGACTTCGCCCAATCGGCCTGAACGCTGTCCGGCAGCTTGCGGACGTTGGTGCCTTTGGCCTTCAGGTCTTCGAGTTGCTTGGGATAATTCGCCTGGTTCACGGTGCCGGTCATCGCCTCGTATTCCTTGCCGACCTCGAGGATGATGTCCTGGACCTCCTTCGGCAGCTTGTCGAAGCGCGCCTTGTTGATGGTCAGGCCGTGCCAGGTGATCGCGCCGAAGCCGATCTCGGTGTAGAATTTGCCGACCTCGAACAGTTTGAAGTTTACCCAGCCGGATGGGAACATGATCCATCCGTTATAGACGCCGGTCTGCATGGCCGTGTAGGCCTCCGGCAGCGACGACTGAACCGGTGTGGCGCCGGCAAATTCCAGCCACTTCAGATTGAGGCCGGCACCCGCGAGCTTCTGGCCCTTCAGGTCGGCAACGCTGTTCCATTCGAAGTTGGTGCCGAGGTTGTAGCCGTTGTCGGCAATCAGCGCGATCAGCTTCTGCCGGTATTTGTCCTCGAACACCTTCGACATGAAAGGCACCTGGTCATAGACCTCGCGTGCGATCTTCACGCTGGCGACGGGATCCATGGTGCCGAACGGCAGCATCACCTGAAAGGCATGCAACGGCAGGTTCGAGGGCTCGAAGCAGAAGCAATAGCCACCGATATCGATGATGCCGGATTGCACGCCTTCGAGCGTGTCGGCCACCTTCACCATGGCGCCGCCGTAACCCTCGACGAACTCGATTTTATGTTTGGTCTTTGCCGCCACGCGCTTGGTGACTTCGGGCACGAAGAAATTCTGCATCAGGTTGACGTAAGTGTTCACCGGCGGATGGCCGGACGCGATCCGCAGCCGGATCGTTTCCTGAGCCGACGCCGTGCTCGCCGTCGTCACCAGCGCGGCAACAGCAAACGAGCCCACAAGACTTCGCAGGTTCATGTTTTCCTCCCGATGCCGCATGTCGCGGCTTTGTTTTATTTTATGCCGCAAGCATCGACGGGAGGCGGGGGGCGAGTCAAACACTATCGACGGCGTGCGACGCTGACGATCGGGCGCGTTTTCGCAGTCTGAAAGCCGCTAATGGTTGTCGCGAGGAACGCTTTTTTGCGCGACGCGCTGATACCGGTCGGCTCCCCGGATCACCTGCCCATCGGCCATCTGCGTGACCGTGCCGCGGTAAATGTCCTGCCAGGGCGTCTGGCTCTTCGGCACCGGGAAGCCGCCCGCTTCTTCCAGTGCAGCCCTGCGACGTGCCAGATCCGCTTCAGGAACGAGCATGTCGGCGGTGCCGTTGCGAAGATCGATTCGCAAACGGTCGCCGGTCGCGAGCAGGGCCAGGCCGCCGCCCGCGGCGGCTTCCGGTGAAGCATTCAGGATCGAGGGCGAACCGGAGGTGCCGGACTGGCGGCCATCGCCGATGCAGGGAAGCGCCTCGATGCCGCATTTGATGAGTGCGGCCGGCGGTTGCATGTTCACGACCTCGGCCGAGCCAGGATAGCCGATCGGTCCTACGCCGCGAATGACCAGAATGGATTGTTCGTCGATCGAAAGGGCGGGGTCGTCGATCCGGGCGTGATAATCCTCCGGTCCTTCGAACACCACGGCGCGCCCTTCGAACGCCTCCGGATCGTCCGGATTCGAGAGGTAGCGGGTCCGGAAATCTTCCGAGATCACGCTGGTCTTCATGATCGCGGAGTCGAAGAGATTGCCGCGCAGCACGCGAAACCCTGCCTCCTCTTTCAGAGGAGTTTTGTAAGGGCGGATCACGTCGGCATCCTGCGCCTTGGCCGCGCGAACATTTTCGCCGATGCTCTTGCCATTGATTGTCTGCGCATCCGCATGGATGCGGCCGGCCTGCATCAGCTCGTGCAGCACGGCAGGCAGTCCGCCGGCGCGATAATATTCTTCGCCGAGATACTTGCCGGCCGGCTGCATGTCGACGAGAAGCGGCACGTCGAAGCCGATCCGCTCCCAATCGTGCATCGACACCTCGATTCCGACATGGCGCGCGATCGCATTGATGTGGATCGGCGCATTGGTCGACCCACCGATCGCCGAACAGGCGACGATGGCATTCTCGAACGCCTGACGTGTCATGATGTCGGACGGTTTCAGGTCTTCCTCAACGATCTCCACCGCGCGCCGGCCGGTCTCGTAAGCGATCTGCGCGCGTTCGCGATAAGGTGCGGGGATCGCGGCGCAGCCGGGGAGGGACATGCCGAGCGCCTCGGCAAGCGCGTTCATGGTCGAGGCGGTGCCCATGGTGTTGCAATGGCCGATCGAGGGTGCCGACGATGCAACGATCGCGAGAAACTCGTCGTATGCGATCTTGCCGGCCGCCAGGTCCTTGCGTGCCTGCCAGACGACGGTCCCGGAGCCGGAGCGTTTGCCTTTCCACCAGCCGTTCAGCATCGGCCCGCCGGACAGCACGATCGCCGGGATGTTGACGGTCGCGGCGGCCATCAGGCCGGCCGGCGTGGTCTTGTCGCAACCGGTGGTCAAAACCACCCCATCCAGCGGATAGCCGTACAGAACCTCGACGAGACCGAGATAGGACAGGTTGCGGTCGAGCGCGGCTGTCGGCCGCTTGCCGGTCTCCTGCATCGGATGACAGGGAAATTCGAACGCGATGCCGCCGGCATCTCGGATGCCTTCGCGCACGCGTTGTGCCAGATCGAGATGGTGCCGATTGCATGGCGATAGATCGCTGCCGGTCTGCGCGATACCGATGATCGGCTTGCCGGCCGTCAATTCCTGAAGCGTAAGTCCGAAATTCAGATAGCGCTCCAGATAGAGCGCGGTCATCCCCGGATTGTCCGGGTTATCGAACCAGAGCTGCGATCGCAGTCTGCGTTTATTTTTATGCGCCATCGCCTCTACCGTGCAGCACGACAGGAGATAACGAATGCGACCAACTTCCGTTCCGACCTATCCGTCAGCGGTTTGCGGCACCGGCGTGAACAGAAGCTTGTCGATCCGCTTGCCATCCATGTCGAGGATCTCGACTCGCCATCCCGGGATCTCGAAGGTCTCGCACTCGACAGGGATGTGCGCGAGCCGTTCAAGGGCAAAGCCGGCGGCAGTGTGGAATTCGCCATCGGAGTCCCGAAGCTTCAGCTTCTCGATCAGGTCGGATGCGGGGGCGCGCCCGTCGACGAGCCATGAGCCATCGGGTCGCCGCACAACATTTTCCGAAGGCTGCTCGTGCTCGTCACCGAGATCGCCGGCGATGCCTTCCAGCACGTCGTTCAGCGTCGCTATTCCGAGGAAGTCGCCGTATTCGTCGACAATGAAGGCGATGTGAACGGGTGATATTTTGAAGGTCTCCAGCAGCCGCAGAACCGGCATGGTCTCCGGCACGAACGCAGGCTGGATCAACCGCTCCTCGACACGGATCCCGCGCCCGGAAATCAGGTCTCCGACAAGGTCCTTCTTCTGGACGACCCCAAGCGGCCGTCCGAGATCGCCGTCGCGCGCCACCACGATGCGGGAATAGGGGCAATCGGCGATCTCGCGCTCAATGGTTTCCTGCTTGTCCGCGAGATCGATCCAGTAGACGTCCGGCCGCGGCACCATGACTGACGCAACGGACGAATCGGCGAGCGCAAGCACGCCGTGAATCATCTTCTCTTCGACCTCATCGATCACGCCGGCTTCGGTACCTTCCGCGATCGCAATTCTGACTTCCTCCTCGGTGACCGAGTCGGTCTTCGTTTCCGGGATGCGAAGAAGCCTGAGCAGTAGCGCGGTGGACGTTTCGAGTAACCAGACGAGAGGGCGTGCGATCAGAACGAGGAGTTGAAGCGGACCGGCCACGACCGCCGCGATGCGTTCCGGCTGCAGCAGGGCGATACGCTTCGGAACCAGTTCTCCGACGACGACCGACAACGCCGTGATGGCGATGACGACAAGAATGAAGGCGACTTCCTCGCCGCGCGGGGCAAAGACCGGATACTCGTTCAGGACGGAACCGAGGCGCGCCCCCAGGGTCGAGCCGCCATAGGCGCCCGACAGGATGCCGATCAATGTGATGCCGACCTGGACGCCCGACAGGAAACGCCCCGGGCTCTCGGCCAGTGCCAGCGCGCGACCGGCGCCCTTGTCGCCGGCTTCCGCCATCTGCTGGAGCCGAATGCGCCGCGAGGACACAATCGCTAGCTCAGCCATTGCAAAAAAGCCGTTGAGCAGGATGAGCCCAACGACGATGGCCAGTTCAAGCCAGACGGTCATAATCCACCCTATGTGGCACGCCGCTCGCCACTCGGCAATGTCCATGACTTAAGTTATTTCTGACGGCATCCGTGGAGGATTCTCAAAGATGACCTGGCAGCTGGCGGCGGGCGGGGGCGTAAGCCTGGTGAATTTCGTCATCCACGCCGTGATGTCGGCGCTGATCATGGTCGGGACCAGACGGACCGCCGTAGCCACCGACGACTTTCATTTCGTGACGCGCCTGATCGCGCTTCTGCTGGTCACGGTCGCGGTGCTGAGCATTGCCCATCTTGCGGAGATCGGCCTGTGGACGGCGTTATACAACCTTGTCGGCTTCGCTCCCGGCAACGGCATCTCCACGTTCGAACTTGCATTCGAAAACTACACGGCACTCGGCTATGGCGACGTGGTGCCGCCGCCCGGCCTGCGGCTGTTCGGTCCGATGGCGGCCTTGAATGGCCTCCTGCTGATCGGGTGGTCGGTCTTTATTCTGTTCGATGTGATGCGGATGGCGGAAGTGGAGATCGGCCGGATCGATCGAAAGAGTTGACCGGCGGGTATCGAACCGAACTTAATGATGCCACCAGAGGAAATTGCCGATGCTCCGTACCATCGCCGCTTTCGACCGGATCGGTGAGGAGAATGCCTTCGCGGTGCTGGCGCGTGCCAATGCGCTGATCGCCCAGGGCCGCGACGTCATTAATCTTGGCATCGGCCAGCCGGATTTCCGCACGCCCGATTTCATCGTCGAAGCCGCGATCAAGGCTTTGCGCGACGGCCATCACGGCTACACGCCCGCCACCGGCATCCCGCAATTGCGCGAGGCGGTGGCGGCTGACCTGCACAAGCGTTATGCGGTCGAGGTGTCGCCGGATGAAGTCATGATCATGCCGGGCGGCAAGCCGACCATGTTCATGGCGATCATGATGTTCGGCGAGCCCGGCGTGGACATCCTGTATCCCGATCCCGGCTTTCCGATCTATCGCTCGATGATCGAATTCACCGGCGCCAATCCGGTGCCGGTGCCGATCCGCGAAGAGAACGGTTTCGCGTTTTCCGCCGAGGAAACGCTGAAACTGATCACACCGAAGGCGCGGCTTCTGATCGTCAATTCACCCGCCAATCCGACCGGTGGTGTCACTCCAAAGTCCGAGGTCGACAAGCTGGTCGCCGGTCTCGAGCGCTTTCCGGATGTCGCGGTGATGTCGGACGAAATCTACGACCACATGGTCTATGACGGCGAGACGCATGTCTGCCTCTTGTCCTATCCGCAGATCCGCGACCGGCTGATCCTGCTGAATGGCTGGTCGAAGACCTATGCGATGACCGGCTGGCGACTCGGCTACGCAGTGTGGCCGGGCAAGCTCTACGACTATGCGCGCAAGCTCGCGGTCAACCTGCATTCCTGCGTGAATGCATCGGCGCAATATGCCGGCCTCGCCGCCCTGACCGGGCCGCAGGACGAGGTCACGAAGATGGTTGCCGAGTTCGATCGGCGCCGCAAGGTCGTGGTCGATGGCCTGAACAAGCTGCCCAGCGTGTCCTGCGCGACCCCGAAGGGCGCGTTCTACGCTTTCCCGAACGTCAAGCAGACCGGCTGGAAGGCGAAGGCGCTGGCCTCATCGCTACTGGAGGATGCCGGCGTTGCGATTATCGGCGGCCCGGATTTCGGTATTCTCGGCGAGGGCTATGTTCGGCTATCCTATGCCAATTCGACCGCGAATATTCTCAAGGCCCTCGACCGCATGGGTGAGTTTCTGTCGACACGAAAAGCGGTGTAGCGCAATGACAGCCGGGTTCATCACGCGGATAGGGTTTTGGTTGCTGCCGGTGCTGTGGGCTTTGCCCGCGCATGCCCAGGTGATTTTCGTCAGCTACACCTGTGCGGATGGCACGCCGGTCTCCGCGGCCTTGTATCGAGGCGACAACAGGATGCGGCTGCAATTCGACGGGCACGCCTATGCGTTGCCGAAACGGCTATCGGCATCGGGTGCCCGCTACTCCAAGAGTGGGGTGTCGTTCTGGATCAAGGGTCAGGAGGCGACCCTGAAGCGGCCGAAACGGAAAGCGACGCTTTGCAAGGCGCAGTGACGCTTTAGGGCATTCGTTCCTGCGGAGTTTCCGGCCGCCCTATGGCTTGAGCGCGAACCGGAAGCCGACCACTACGATCGCAAGTCCCACGAGTTGCGGGATCGTCGGAACCTCGCCGATCGCCAGAAATCCGATCAGCATCGTCATCGGCGGCACCAGTGCCGGAAACATCGACGCGCGTCCGGCCCCGAGCGCGGTCACCGCGCGCGCAAACAGATAGAGCGCGAGCAGACCGGCAAAGCCGCCCTGTGCCACGACCTGAATCAGGTTTTCCGTCAGCCCAGCCGCGATCATGTGTTCGAAGCCAAACAGGATCGCGTAGACCGGCACATAGACGATCAGCGACAGCACGCCGACCACCTGGGCCGCGAGTAGCCCGCTGGTGCGCCATCCGCGCAGGCAGATGGTGAAGGTGGCCCAGGTCAATCCGGCCATGCAGAACATCAGGTCGCCGGTGATCGCCCCGCCGCGAATCGCGGTGATGGCCTCGCCGGCCAGCACGAGCAGGCCGAGCAGGATCGCGATGACGCCGATCACGCGGGCCCGGGTCAGCGGCTCCCGCAACACCAGAAAGGCCAGAAGCAGCCCGCCGAGCGCCGCGGAGCCGGGCTGGATGACAGCGCCGTGCCCTAACGGCGCGAGCGTCAGTCCGGTGTAGTTCAGCAGCGCCTGAGGCGGACCCGCCAGAACGAGGATGATCAATCCGCGGACCCATCCAAGGCCGCCGAGATCGGCCAGGCCCGCCCGTGCCACAAGCGGGATGACGAGGATCCCGGACCAGACGAAGCGATGAAACGCGAGATCGGGAGGGGTCAGCCCGGCGGCGATGCCGTGCTTGCCGGCCACGAAACCGATGGCCCAGCAGATCGAGGCGGCAATACCGCACAGGACCCCGAGGGCGGTCGCCGACAGCCCGGCGCGAGCATGTTGGTCCGGCAAGACATGATCCGATTCGTTTGATCTCCCGGATACAAGGTCAGTCCCGTTGTGGCTATGGTGCCGGCTGAGTTGCTGCCATGTGCGGCGCGAATCGCGGGCGCCGATGTCCCGGTCCGGCGGCGGTATCGGTTTGACTGATCCGGGTCTGCTCTCTAACGTCCTCCCAGTCGCGGGGGGCCTCGCGGCGCTATTCATGACTGGTCGAGCGGCACCGCCAGGCGTTCCTGACAATGAAAACTATCAGTGCATTTCTGATTTCGGCGCTGGTCGCGCTGGTTGTGATCGTGGGGTCGGTCGGTGTTCTTTCCGCCGTCTGCTCGGTTCAGCCGGCTCCGGCGCCTGAGCAGACCCGGACGCCCTCACGGCTGCCGATCCATTTCCAGCAGGACGGGCTGGGTGCAGCGGTCGAGCGCGCGGTCCTGACCCGCGATAGCCTCGATGCGCTGCTGTGGCAGGCGCAGGCTACCCCTCAGCCGCGGCCGCAGGTCATGAGCTGGCGGAACCGGTTCCTGTGCGATATCCGCATCACCGATGTGCTGCTGATCGGCTTTGCCGCGTTTCTGCTGCTGGCGACCATTTTCCAGGGCCTCTGGATGCTGCGCGCGGTGCGCTCTTCCGACCGCACCGCCAGCCTCGTCAACGAAGGGCTGATTTCGGCCCAGCGCGCCTACGTCTCGCTGCGCGAATTCCAGGTGGCGCTGACCAAGAATCCGCTGAACGACGAGATTCAGACCTGCACCATCCAGCCGATCTGGGAGAATACCGGCACGACGCCGACCCGGAACGGGCGGGGCCACGTGAACTGGAAGTATTTCGACCGCTCAGTGCCGGCGGATTTCGACTTCGCCGATTTCGACGAACTCGGAAACCGCATCCTGTCGTACGATTCCTACAAGCCTCTGATCGTTGGGCCCCGCGCCACCGCGCTGTCGCCGATTATCGGGATGGAACCGGCAATCCTGCGCCAGGTTCGCGATCTGCAGGGCAAGCTGCTGATCTGGGGCTGGGCCGAGTATGACGAGGTTTTCAGCGACGCCAAGCGGCACCGGACCGAATTCGCCTATCTGGTGGTGGTGTCGGGTTCGCCCGCGAGCCATGTGGGCTTCAGTCAGTTCAAGCTGCATAATGGCGTCGACGAGGATTGCATGAAGCAGCCGACGGTGCTGGCGCGCTCGGTTTAGTGTCCTCCGACGCCGCCTCCGTCCCGGGCGTCCCGGTGATCGGACTTTGCGAAGCCGCGCCGGGCGGCCTTTTTCCGTCATACCGGCGGCGGGCATGACCTGCTAGGATGAAATCCATTTTGCACAACATCGGGTGACTGACGCGCATGGCCGAATCGTCGAAGCCGCTGATGCTGTCCTGGCGCTTCGCGCCATTGTTCTGGTGCCAGTTTTTCTCCGCCTTCAACGACAACTTCCTGAAGAACGCGATCGTATTTTTGATCCTGTTCCACATGGGATCCGGCGGCGAGGCGCTGATCACGCTCGCGGGTGCGGTCTTCATAGCGCCTTACTTCTTCCTGTCGGCGCTCGGCGGCGAGGTCGCTGACCGCTACGACAAGGCGGTGGTGGCGCGGCGTCTGAAATTCGTCGAGATCGGCGTCGCCGCAATCGCGGTCCTTGGTTTTGTGGTCCATGCCGGCGAAGATCCCGGTCAGCCACCGGTCGTTTCTCTGGTCATTCTGTTCGTTGCGCTGTTCGGGTTCGGCGTAATCGGCGCGCTGTTCGGCCCGATCAAATACGGCATTCTGCCCGATCATCTGGCGCGCCGCGAATTGCCCGCGGGCAATGCGCTGGTCGAGGGCGCGACCTTCATCGCCATCCTGCTCGGCACGATTGTCGGCGGCATCGCCGCCAAGGGCGGCGGCAGCCCGGCCGTGTTCTCCGTGCTGGTAATGGCCTTTGCCTTGCTGTGCTGGGTCTCGGCGCTGCTGATCCCGCGCACCGGCGAGGCGGCGCCCAACCTGATCATCAACAAGAATATCGCCACCTCGACCTGGACGCTGATCAAGGACTTGCGCAGCGACGGGCGGCTCTGGTGGGGCGCGCTGGTGACGAGCTGGTTCTGGCTCGCCGGCGTCGTCGTGCTGTCGCTGTTGCCGCCGTCGGTCAAGAACATCATCGGCGGCGACGAATATACGGTAACGGCTTATCTGGCCGTGTTCTCGATCGCGGTTGCCATCGGTTCGGGCCTCGCGGCTTTTCTGGCAAGCGGGCGCATCATTCTTCTGCCGACGCTGCTTGGCGCTCTGCTGCTGGCGGGCTTTGCGCTGTTCATGGGCTGGTCGCTCTATGGCGCACCGCCGCCGGCGCAGCTCATGGGCCCTCTTGAAGTGTTTCGCACGCCGCGCGGGATCAATGCCGCGATCGCACTGGCCGGTCTCGCCATCGGCGGCGGCCTGTTCATCGTGCCAGCTTTCGCCGCCGTGCAGGCCTGGGCCGGCGCCGACCGGCGCGCGCGCGTGGTTGCGGCGGTCAATATCCTCAATGCGCTGTTCATGACCGTCGCCACGCTGGTGGTGGCGATGCTGCAGGGGCTGGGCGGCGTCACCACACCGACGCTGTTCATCGGCCTCGGCGTAGCGAACGCGATCGTGGCGGTGCTGATCGCCTTCACGATGCCGACGCGGCCCTTCGCCGATGCGCTGTCCATCATCTACCGCGCCTTCTTCCGCGCCGAGGTGATCGGTCTTGAGAATCTGCAGAAGGTGAAGCAGCCCAATGTGATCCTCGCACTCAACCATGTCAGCTTCCTCGACGCCGGCATCGCGCTGTCGCTGCTCGGTCGTGATCCGCTTTTCGCCATCGACACGACCATGGCGCAGAAATGGTGGGTCAAGCCTTTCACGCGCCTCACGCGCGCGCTGCCGATCGACCCGCTGAAGCCGATGGCGACCCGCACCTTGATTCAGGCGGTGGCGAGCGGCGAGACGCTGATCATCTTCCCGGAAGGCCGGCTCACCATGACCGGCTCGCTGATGAAGGTCTATGACGGCGCCGGCCTGATCGCCGACAAGTCTGACGCGGTGATCGTGCCGATCCGGATCGAGGGTCTTGAACGCTCTTATCTCACGCGGCTGAAGGGCTACCAGATCCGCAAGCAGCTGTTCCCCAAGGTCCGCGTCACGGTTCTGGAGCCGACCAAGCTCAATCTCGACCCCGCCCTGCGCGGCAAGGCGCGGCGTCGTGCGGCGGGCGCGGCGCTCTACGACGTCATGTCGAACATGATCTACGAGACCACGAGCACCGACCGCACCATCGTCGAGGCGCTGATCGAGGCCGCGAAAGAGCACGGCATGAAAACCGTTGCGACCGAGGATCTCGTCACCGGTACGCTGACCTACAAGCGGCTCCTGCTCGGTACCCGTATCCTCGGCAAGAAACTGATGCCGCTTGCCGAGCCGGGCAAGCCGCTCGGCGTCATGCTGCCGAATGCGAACGGTGCTGTGGTCACCCTGTTCGGGTTGATGTCGGCCGGCCGCGTCCCGGCGATGATCAATTTCACCGCCGGCGCCACCAATATTCTCGCCGGCTGCCGCGCGGCAGGTGTGTCCACGGTGGTGACGTCGCGGACCTTCATCGAGCGCGGCAAGCTTGAACCGCTGGTCGAGAAGATGTCGGCCGACGTCAAGTTCGTCTATCTGGAAGATGTGCGAGCGACGGTCGGTACGTTCGACAAGCTCGCCGGACTGCTGAGCTACAAGAAACCGATCGTGCGGAGGAAGCCGGATGACTGGGCGGCGATCCTGTTCACGTCTGGATCGGAGGGTGTGCCGAAGGGCGTGGTCCTGTCCCACCGCAACATCCTCACCAACGCGGCGCAGGCGCGCGCGCGCATCGATTTCAACCGCATGGACAAGGTTTTCAACATCCTGCCCGTGTTTCATTCCTTCGGACTGACGGTGGGCGTTATCCTGCCGGTCGTATCGGGTGTGCCGATCTTCCTCTATCCGTCGCCGCTGCATTACCGGACGGTGCCGGAGCTGGTCTATGTCACCAATGCCACCATCATGTTCGGCACTGACACTTTCCTGAACGGGTATGCCCGGTCTGCCAACCCCTATGACTTCCGGTCGATCCGCTACATGCTCGCGGGTGCCGAACCGGTGCGCGACTCGACGCGGCAGATTTATCTGGAGAAGTTCGGCATCCGGATTCTCGAAGGCTACGGGGTGACCGAAACCGCGCCCGCGCTCGCGCTCAACACGCCGATGTTCAATAAATTCGGCACGGTGGGCCGGCTGCTTCCCGGCATGGAAGCCAGGCTGGAGAAGGTCGAGGGCGTGGACGAGGGCGGCCGGCTGTTCGTCAAAGGGCCGAACGTCATGTTGGGATATCTGCGCGCCGAGAATCCCGGAGTTTTGGAGCGGCCGGCGGAAGGCTGGCACGACACCGGCGATATCGTGACGATCGACCCGCAGGGCTTCATCAAGATCATGGGCCGGGCCAAACGCTTCGCGAAGATCGGCGGGGAAATGGTGTCGTTTGCCGCGGTCGAGGCATTGGCGGGCGACCTCTGGCCGGATGCAGTTTCGGCGGTCGTGTCGGTGCCTGATGCCCGCAAGGGCGAGCGTCTGTTGCTTTACACCAACAATGAGAAGGCGACGCGCGCCGACTTCATCGCCTTTGCGCGTTCCCGACATGCATCCGAACTGATGATTCCTGCCGAAGTCATCGTCATGGAAAAGTTGCCGATGCTCGGGTCCGGCAAGGTGGACCTGCTCACGCTTGCAAAGCTCGCGAAAGAGGAGCGGGCGCAGGCTGCGCAGCCGCGGCCTGCCGTACCGGCGTAGCTCTTCCTGACAAGGTGAACGATTTCAATCGTGCGGTGAACGGCGCTTAACCACATCGATTCGGAATCGATTCACCAACCAGGCTTGGGATTGCGAAGCCAGCAAACGCGCCGGTCGCGGAAGCGCATTAGAAATCCCTTTTGGCAAAGCGCCCGTGCGCTATGGTGTGGACCTAACCACACATCGCCGCCGCCAATTGGCGTCGGTCGAGGCGCGCAAGGTTAAGCGCGCGTTGTTCAATTCTCGACAGATTTCGTAAAGCCTGCGCATTCAACCAATTTTTAGCATAGAGCCAGAAGCCAGTTTTGCTTCATCAATTCAATACGACCGCATCGCGATAGTGATCCTCGATAAAGGGCGCAAACAAAGCGCCGAGGTTCGGGAAGGTCGTCGTGCGAAAGTCCACAATCGTGATGGTCGCGTTTGCAGTAGTCTTCGGACTGCTCGCGGTCTTCATCGCGCAGGCATGGCTGAACGGCCAGGCCGAGCGGCGATTGCGGAGTCTTGAAGCGCAGAAGAAGCCGTTGTCGACCAACACCATCGTGGTGGCCACGCAGCGGCTGCCTTTTGGCGTCGAACTCGCGGCAGAGCATTTGCGCGAAGTGCCGTGGCCGGCTGACGCCATGCCGCAGGGCGCATTCGCAAATGTCAGCGGACTTCTGTCCGCCGGCAAGCGCGTGGTGCTCGCGCCGATAGAAGCGAACGAGCCGGTCCTTGCGGTCAAGGTCACGGGACCCGGCCAGCGCGCGACCCTCTCCGCCATCGTTGGCGAGGGCATGAAGGCCGTATCTGTTCGCGTGAACGACGTCGAGGGCGTTGGCGGCTTCGTGCTGCCCGGCGACCGCGTCGATGTGGTGCTGACGCGCCAGATCGAGAAGGGCGACGCCACCACCGAGGTGGTGCTGCAGAATGCACGCGTTCTCGCGGTCGACCAAAGTGCCGACGATCGCACCAGCAAGGCTGCGGTCGCAAAGGCGGTGACGCTCGAGGTCGATACCCTCGGTGCCCAGAAAATCTGGCTGGCCGCTTCGGTCGGCAGTCTTTCGCTTCTGTTGCGCAAGGCCGGTGAGCTGAGCTCCGAGTCGACGCGTCGCGTGACGCTCGACGATCTGAGCAAGCCTGATCAGGCAGCGCCGAAGAAGAAGAACAACGCCGTGACCAGCGTATCGGTGCAGCGCGGCGGTCAGAGGCAAAGCTACGAGGTGCCGGTCGAAGGCACCGGAAATTCCCTGCTCGCGTCCGGGGGGACGAAAGCGCGGAAGCAATAACGGGGACCTTGTTTTGGTTGGGGAGCGTGTCGTGAACAACAAGATCGAAATATCCGCCGCGTCGACGGGGCGCGCGGACAGGAGCCTGAAGCAAAACGCACGGCGCTCGCTCGCGTTTCGTGCGCTGGCGGTCGGCCTCGCGGTGGTGATTGCCGAGCCGGCGTTGCCCGGCTTCGGAATCGCGTCCGCGCAGCGGATCGTGCAGATCGTTGCGGCGAAGCGGACCGCGACCGTCGGCGTCTCCATCGGCAAGACCGAGGACGTGCGGACGGATGCGAGCTTCGTCGAGCTCGTTGTCGCCGATCCTGAGATCGCCGACGTATCGCCGCTCACCGACCGCACGCTTTCCATTCTGGGCCGCAGGAGCGGCACCACGCGGGTTTCGGCTTATGCCGAAGGCAAGAAGCTCGTCGGCGTGTTCGATGTCGAGGTGACGCACGACACCTCGATGCTGCAGGCGACGCTGGCCCGCCAGTTTCCCGGCTCGAAGATCCGAGCCTCGTCCGTGAATGGCCGCATCATGCTGTCGGGCGCCGTCCATGACGCGCCGACGGCGGAGAGGGCGGTCTTGCTCGCGCGTCAGTTCGGGCCGGACATCATCAACACGATGACGGTGATGTCGCCGCAGCAAGTGATGCTGGAAGTGCGTTTCATCGAAGCCAACCGCCAGGCCGGCCGGGAACTGGGCGTCCAGTGGAATCCGACCGCCAGCAATGGCCGCTTCATGGGCAATATCGGTTCGCGCCAACCCGCGAGCCGCCTGCCGATCACCGGAACAAGCGCGACCCCAGGCGCCGATGCCTGGAAGCAGCCGGGCGTGACGGCTGGCGGTCCGAACGTTGCTGAGTCGGCTTTGACGATTTCGTCGGCTGTCGCTGCCGGCGTTCTGTCGGGTGCGGCCCCGTTTGGCTTCCTGATCGGCAAGCTGATCACCAACGGCCTGTCCGTCGACGTACTGATCAACGCGCTGGAAGCGAAGGGCATGGCACGCTCGCTGGCCGAGCCGAACCTGACCGCCTTGTCCGGCGATACCGCAAGCTTCCTGGCCGGCGGCGAATTCCCGGTGCCGGTGCCGCAAGGCCTTGGCGCCGTGGCCATCATGTACAAGAAATACGGCGTCGGCCTTGCCTTCACGCCGACCGTGCTGTCGGACGGCCTGATCAATCTCAAGATCGAGCCGGAGGTGAGTCAGCTCGACGCATCCAACCCGGTGACGGTCGCGGGCGTTTCAGTGCCGCCACTGATCGTACGGCGTGCGTCGACCACGGTCGAGCTGCGTGACGGCCAGAGCTTCGTCATCGGCGGGCTGCTGCAGAGCCAGGGCGAAACCGCCCAGGAGCAACTGCCCTGGCTTGGCGACGTGCCGATCCTCGGCGCGCTGTTCCGCTCCGCCGCCTACAAGAAGAAGGAGACCGACCTCGCCATCATCGTGACGCCGCGGCTGGTGCGTCCCGCAGCGCCCGGAGACAAGATCGCGACGCCGCTCGATTCGACGCTGCCGCCGAACGATGTCGACTTTTTCCTGATGGGCAAGCCGGAAGTGCCGCGCGCGATCGAGAAGCTGCAGAACGGCGTCGTGCGCGCCTATACCGGCCATATGCTCGACATGCAGCCGCGTCCTGCCGCTGTCGCCACGAAGGAGGTGGGTCATGTCCTGTCCGTCAAATACTAAGGCGACGTCGCTTGGGCTCCTTGCGCTCGCTGCGTCCTGCGTGCTGTCCGGCTGCTCGGATATCTATTTCGACCGGCGCGAAACGATCGTGCCGTCGGCAGGGAATGCGATGGCAGTCAACCAGATGACCATGATGGTCGATCCGTGGCCGCCGCACAGCGCCAATCGCAACATCGCCTTCAATGGCGAGCGCATGTCGGGTGCGGTCGAGCGATACCGTACGCGCAATGTGATCCGGCCGATGAATCCGCTGACGTCGGATTCGGGTAGCCAGCCGCAGCCGCCGCCCGATTACACCACCGAATACGTCAAGTCGACGACGCAGACCCAGACGCAGGTGACGCGGGGGGCGGGGCGGCCGCCGTCGGCCTGGGGCGGACCGCAAAACGCCGCGCCGGCGCCGGCCCAGCCGCAACCGTAATGCTCCTAGAAGCCCAGATCCTCGCATGCGCATGAAAGAAAAAGCACCGCCGAGCAGCCATACGCGCGTCGTTGCATTGACCGCGGATGCGCAATTCGGGCAGCAGCTGCGCCAGACCTTCAGCACCAGCCCGCAGATCGACTTCGACCTGCGGGCGGAGAACGTGGCCGCAGCGGGAGACCAGATCGATCCCGACGGCGCGACGGTGATCGTGGTCGATCTCGACACCACCCGCGCCGAAGAAATGCGGGCGCTGGAACGGCTCGCGATCCGCACCGGCGGCTGGCCGCCGATCGTGGTGGTGGCGCAGGATTTCGACGCTGGCGTCGCCCGTACGCTGATCCAGATGAAGATCGCCGACTTCCTGGTGAAGCCGGTGTCGCCGGTCGAACTGGTCCGCACCTGCGCGCGCGTGGTCAAGCCGGTCGCGGCCGAGGGTGCGGAAGCCGAGATCTTCACCTTCATCCCGGCTGTCGGCGGCGCCGGCGTCACCACGCTTGCGATCCAGACCGCCCTGCTGCTGCTGTCGAGCGGCCCGCGCGGCCGCGCATCGACCTGCCTGGTCGATCTCAACCTGCAACACGGCGCCTGCGCCGATTATCTCGATCTCGAACCGCGTCTCGACCTGTCGGAGATCGAGCCGCGTCCGGACCGGCTCGACAAGCAATTGCTCGACGTAATGATCGCGCACCACGCCTCCGGTCTTTCGGTGATCGCCGCGCCGCCGCGCCCGGCCGAGATGCGCACCTTCGATCCCGACGTAGTGACCAAGCTTCTCGATCTCGTCGCCTCGAATTTCGAACATGTCGTGATCGACATGCCGCGCACCTGGTTCGCCTGGACCGATGCCGTGCTGGAGGGATCGAACCGCTTGTTCATCGTCAGCGAAATGACGGTGCCGAGCCTCAAGCACACCAAGAATATCGTCGCCGCCATCCGCGAGCGCATGCCGGACGGTCCGCAGCCGCAGGCGATCATCAACCGCTTCGAGCAGCGGATGTTTGCGCCCGGCCTCAAGAAGACCGATCTCGAACAGGCGCTCGGCGACGCGTTCGCAGGCACCATTCCGAACAATTACCGTCTGGTGCGTGAGGCGATCGACCGCGGCGTGCCGCTCGAGGACGTCAAGCGCGGCAACAACATCACCCAGGAACTGCGCAAGCTGATCGCGCCGCAAGCGGCGAAAGCCGCAAGCAAGGCGCCAGCGGACCAGAAGAAACTCAGCCTGTCTTTCGCACGCTAGCTTTATCGCCGGGACGCAGAACGAAAATGGCCGGACGGTTCTCAGCACGACGCAATCCGGTTGCGCAACCGCAGTCGCAATCGCTGCCGGCGTCTGTTTCTGCTCCCGCGCCGGCGGTCTCGCCTGCGTCCGACGCCCCGTCCTGGAGCATCCTGGCCGAGCCGGAGCCGGCGCTGGCGCCCGCTGCCATGGAGCCGCCGCCGGCCGCCAATCCGCTGCATACCGACAAGCTGCTGGACGCCAAGGTGCGGCTGCATCGCCGCCTGCTGGAAGAGGTCAATCTGCAGGCGCTGGAGAAGCTGCCGGAAGATCAGATGCGCGAGCATATCCAGAAGCTCGTCGGCCAGTACGTGGTGAGCGAACGGCTCGCCCTGAATGCGCAGGAGCTGAACAGCTTCGTCGCGGAAATTCTGGACGAGATGACCGGCCTCGGCCCGCTCGAACCGCTGCTGAAAGACCCTTCGATCAGCGACATCCTGATCAATGGCCATGAATCCACCTATGTCGAGCGTGGCGGGCTGCTCGAACCGATCGCCTGCCGGTTCAAGGACGAGGCGCATCTGTTGCGCATCATCAACAAGATCGTGTCGGCGGTCGGACGGCGCGTCGACGAAATGCATCCGCTTTGCGACGCGCGCCTGCTCGACGGCTCACGCGTCAACGTCGCGGTGCGTCCGGTCGGCGTCGACGGACCGCTGGTGTCGATCCGCAAATTCTCCAAGAAGCCCTTCAACCTGAACAAGCTGGTGGAGATCGACGCGCTCAAGCCGCAGATGGCGGAACTGCTGGCGGCGGCCGTCAAGTCGCGCATCACCACTATCATTTCCGGCGGCACCGGCTCCGGCAAGACGACGATGCTGAACGCCCTCTCCGCCTTCATCTCGGACAAGGAGCGCCTGATCACCATCGAGGACGCCGCCGAACTGCAATTGCAGCAGCCGCATGTTGCGCGCATGGAAACGCGACCGCCCAATGTCGAGGGCAAGGGGGAAATCCGCCAGCGCGAATTGGTCAAGAACGCGCTCCGCATGCGTCCCGAACGCATCATCCTCGGCGAGTGCCGCGGCGAGGAAGCCTTCGACATGCTCCAGGCGATGAATACCGGTCACGAAGGCTCGATGGCCACCATCCATGCCAATAATCCGCGCGAGGCGGTGTCGCGCCTCGAACAGCTGATCGGCATGGCCGGGCTGCCGATGACGATCCCCTCGATCCGCGGCCAGATCGCCGCTGCCGTGCGGATGATCGTGCAGTTGCAGCGCCTGTCCGATGGAAAACGCCGCGTCACCTCCATCGCCGAAATCACCGGCATGGAAGGCGACATCGTGCAGATGCAGGAAATCTACAAATTCGTCCGGACCGGAACCGCCGACGACGGCGCCGTGATCGGCCATTTCCAGGCGACCGGCGTGCGCCCCCGCTTCCTCGCCGAGCTCACGGCGCGCGGCATTCGCATTCCCGGCACCTATTTCGATCCAAGCCAGCCGCTTCAATAGGGGTTGAGCGATGGCCTGGCTTGATTTCGACACCGAATACCTCTTCTACGCCTTCATCGGGATTTCCGCCTTCCTGATTTTCGAGGCGGTCTATCTGCTGTTCTTCCGCAGCGCGTCCTATCGCCAGAGCATCAATCGCCGGATCGAATTGCTGAAGGGGCAGACCGATCGCGAGGGCATTCTGATCCAGTTGCGCAAGGAGCGCGGCCTGACCAAGGGTGGCGATTACAGGCTGCCGATCGAATCGATCAACCGGCTGATCCTGCAATCGGGCGTATCGGCGGGCGTCGGCAAGCTTTCGCTCTATATTGCGATCACGGCCGTGCTGGCAGCGGCGGCGATGCATGTCATCAAGGGCGATGCGCGCTATACCGCAATCGTCCTGGTGTTCTTTCTCACGCTTGGCCCGCTGCTCTGGCTCAAATTTCTACGCAGCCGCCGCCAGAAGAAGTTCGGTGCGCAGTTCCCGGATGCGCTCGATATCATCGTGCGCAGCCTTCGCGCCGGCCATCCGGTGCCTGTGGCCATCACCATGGTTGGCCGGGAGATGGCCGATCCCTGCGGCAGCGAATTCGGCATCGTCGCCGACGAGATCACCTACGGCGCCGATCTCGAAGGCGCGATGCGCAATCTGTATTTCCGTGTCGGCCAGGACGATCTGCCGCTGTTCGTGACGGCGGTCGCGATCCAGGGTTCGACCGGCGGCAATCTCAGCGAGATTCTGGAAAATCTCTCCGGCGTGATCCGGCTCCGGTTCAAGATGCGGCGCAAGGTGCGCGCTCTCGCGGCAGAGGGTCGCGCATCCGCGATCATTCTCGCGTCGCTGCCGATCGCGGTGTTCGCCATCGTCAACCTGCTCGCGCCGGATTTCTATTCGAGTGTCTGGCATCACGATCTGACAAAGATTGCGTTGACCGCCGCGGGCGGCTGGATGAGCGTCGGCATCTTCATCATGTACCGCATGGTCAACTTCAAGATCTGATCATGGATTTCAACTTCACCCCATTCGGAGATTCAGAAACGACCCTGCTGACGCTGATGGTGTTCCTGGCCACGGCGACCCTGACATTTGCGATGATGGCAATGGTGCGCGTGCATGGCGCCGTGCGCCGGCGCACCGCCGGCATCAACGCCAAGCTGACCGGGGAGGCCGAGAGCTTCCAGCAGCATCATCAGCGCAAGTCCGGCTTCCAGGCGGCCGAACGCATCATCGGCTACGCGCAGAAGCATTACGCCGAAAGCGATTCCAAGGACATGAAGGTGCTGCGCAAGCGGCTGGTGCTGGCCGGCATCTACGATCCGCGCGGCGTCGGCGTCTTCTTCGTGATGCGCACCGCCCTTGCGGTCGGCCTGGCGGTGACCGCGATGATGTTCGCGCCCGGCGATGGCAAGTCGATGTACTGGATGATCGTGGGTGCCGCCGGAATGTTCGGCTATGTCGCCCCGAGCGTCTATCTCGACCGGCGCATCGCCTCGCGGCGCGCCGAACACCGTGCCGGCTTCCCGGATTTCATGGATCTGCTGGTGGTCTGCGCCGATGCCGGCCTGAGCATGGAAGCGTCGCTCGACCGCGTCGGGCGCGAGCTCGCCGATTCCTATCCATCGCTCTGCGCCAACATCCACATGGCAAATCTGGAAATCCGCGCCGGCCGCACCATGACCGAGGCGCTCGAACATCTGGCGGACCGGCTGGGCCTCGAGGAGGCGCGCTCGTTCGCGACGCTGATCCAGCAATCCGATGAACTCGGCTCCAGCATCACCGAGGCGCTACGGGTCTATTCCGACGACATGCGGCACAAGCGGCTGTCGCGCGCCGAAGAGAAGGCCTACAGCCTTCCCGCCAAGCTCGCGCTGCCGATGATGATCTGCATTTTTCCGGTGCTGTTCGTAGTCATTCTACTTCCCGTTGCAGTGCGCATGGTGACCGGCGGATTTCAGTAATCTCCGCGCCCGCGGGGCAGGGAATAGAAACTTAACCAGCATTCGCTACCGTCCGGTCGCCGGCGCGTAAAAGCCGGCTGTGCGGCGGTCTTCCGGGATCCGGCGCGCCTGGAGCGTAGAATGCGTGGTGGATCCCTTCCCGGTGCTGTGCTTTCGGCCGTTTGCCTGCTCGTGCTGGCCGGCTGCGAGACGACCACGGAGCATACCGGCTCGGTGGCGGGCATACGGGACAACACGCCAAGTTCCACCGGGCTGATGGGCGAAGATCCGAAGGGCGATCTCGAACTCGGCAAGCAGCATTACCGCGAAAACAGTTTCGGGCTCGCCGAACAGCATTTCCGCCGCGCGGTCGAGAAGGGGCCGCAGGATCTCGAGGCCTGGGTCGGGCTTGCCGCGAGCTACGACAAACTCAAGCGGTTCGATCTCGCCGACCGCGCCTATGCGCAGGCGATCCGCATCGCCGGGCCGACGGCTGAAATCCTGAACAACCAGGGCTATTCCTATCTGCTGCGCGGCGACCGGCATCGTGCCCGCAAGACCTTGCTGGCGGCGCAGGCCAAGGATCCGGGCAACCCGTATATCCAGAACAATCTCAATCTCCTGGACCAGAGCCTGCGCGACAGCGCGGCAGTGCGCTGATCGTTTAGCCTCCCCAGAACCCGGCGTGCGCAATCCGTCTCGGTTATCTCAGGATGACGGGTATGAGCTGCCCGCTTTCCGTACCGGAGCGTCCATGACAAATTGGTCATGAGGCCAAACGCGCTTTACAAGCGCCGGTCCGGCAACCACATTCCTGCGATCACAGCGGCCGAGGTCTCATGCTGCAGCTTTTGAAAGAGTTTCTGAACGACGTCGGCATCGGCGAAAAGCCGGCCAGCCGCTTCAGCGAGAGCGACTACCGGCTGGCCGCGGCCGCCCTGCTCATTCATGTGATGTCGGTCGACGGGCAGGAGACCGGCGCGGAGCAGGACATGCTGCAGGACTTGCTGAAGCGGCAGTTCGATCTCGATGACGATGCAGTCGATGAATTGATCGCGGCCGCCACGGCGGCCGACCGCGAGGCGGTCGATCTCTACAGCTTCACCAGCCTGATCAATCGCTCGCTCGACGAGGATGGACGCCGCCGCATCGTGAAGATGATGTGGGAAATTGTTTACGCCGACGGCCGGATGAACGAATTCGAGGACAACATCGTGTGGCGCGCCTCCGATCTGCTCGGCATTTCGCAGCGCGACCGGGTCGAGATGCGGCTCGAGGTCGCCGAGGCTCTCAAATCCCGCGACGATGCCTGAACCGGTCACGCTGGTCACCGGCGCCTCGTCCGGCATCGGCACGGAACTCGCGCGGGTATTCGCGCGGCATGGGCATCGGCTGGTTCTTGCGGCTCGCCGCACCGACCGGCTGGAGGCGCTGGCCGACGACATCGCGGCAGGCGGCAGCCCGCGTCCGCTGGTCCTGACGATCGATCTGCAGGCGCGCGATGCCGGCGAGGCGATCGAGGCGGCGCTGGTCCGCGACGGACTGGAGCCACAATACGTCGTCAACAATGCGGGCTTCGGTCTCGCCGGACCGGCGTCGTCGCGGCCGCGCGGGCGGCTGCTCGATATGATCGATCTCAATGTGCGGGCGCTGACCGATCTGTCGCTGCGCTTCGCCGATGCGATGGAGCGCCAGCGCGGCGGCCTGATGAATGTGGCGTCGGTGGCGGGGTTCCTGCCGGGGCCGAAGCATGCGGTGTATTACGCGAGCAAGGCCTATGTGGTGTCGTTGACCGAGGCGCTTCACGAGGAATGGAAAGACCGCGGTATCCGTGTCACCGCGCTTTGCCCCGGACCGGTGCCGACGGAGTTTCAGGCTGTCGCCAGGACCGGCGACCAGGTGATCCAGACGCCGATGACCACATACGCGGATCGCGTGGCGCTGGAAGGCTATCGCGGCCTGATCGCCGGAAAGCGGCTGGTGGTGCCAGGCTTTCTCAACAAGCTGCTGGTCTACGGAATCGGGCTGGTCCCGCACGGGGTGCTGCTGCCGCAGGTGGCAAAGCGGCACGGCTCGGAGCCGGGATAGGGCTTTTCCTCATAGCGGCATTTCCGCCGCCGCCGCTTGTCAGACCGCACAAACCGGATAGTTTGACGTGTGAATCGCTGGAGCCTCGTTCAGCAGACCGATGTCATTACCCGTTCTCATCGTCGTGCATCAGGAAAACTCGACCCCCGGCCGGGTCGGGCAATATCTGCGCAAGCGCGGTTTCCCGCTCGATATCCGCCGCCCGGTTCTGGGCGACCCGCTGCCGGCAACGCTGGACCAGCATGCCGGCGCGGTCATTTTCGGCGGGCCGCAAAGCGCCAATGACGAGCTCGATTTCATCAAGCGCGAGATCGACTGGATCGGCGTGCCGCTGAAGGAGAACAAGCCGTATCTGGGCATCTGCCTCGGCGGCCAGATGCTGGCGCGGCATCTCGGGGCACGAGTCGATTTCCACGGCGAGGGCCATGTCGAGGTCGGCTATTACCCGATCCGGCCGACCCGCGAAGGCCGCGACCTGTGCGAGATCTGGCCGGATCATGTCTATCAATGGCATCGCGAGGGCTTCGACCTGCCGCGCGGTGCGACCCTGATCGCCGAGGGCGACACCTTCCCGGTGCAGGCCTTCCGGCAGGGCGACCATGCCTATGCGATCCAGTTCCACCCGGAAGTGACGCACGCGATGATGTGCCGCTGGACCATCCGCGGGCAGCACCGGATGGAATTGCCGGGCGCCAAGCAGCGCGCCGCGCATTTCGAGGACCGGTTCGTGTTCGATTACGCGATGCAGAACTGGCTGGCGCATTTTCTCGAGCGCTGGCTGCCGCAGCCTGCGCCCGCCAAGCCCGCGCCCGAAAAGCCCGCGCCGAAAATCCTCACCGCCTGACCGCGACGACCGAACTCGATTTGTGGACTGCGATCGGCGCGTTGCCGGTCATCGCTGGTCCTTCTGCAGGCTCTGCACGTTGAGGAGTTCGGGGAACAACTTCGTCCACAATCCGACGATCAGCAAGGTCGCGACTCCGCCGAACACCACCGCCGGCACGGTGCCGGCGAAATGCGCGAACACGCCGGCGCGGAATTCACCGAGCTGGTTCGAGGTGCCGACGAACAGCGCGTTGACCGAAATCACCCGGCCGAGCATGTCGTCGGGCGTCTGCACCTGCACCAGCGTCTGGCGCACCACCACGCTCACCATGTCGCCCA
>CAZXJZ010000022.1:0-36402 GCA_964641065.1 uncultured Hyphomicrobiales bacterium
ATGGCCGAGGTGGTGAGGGCCGGCTTGCAGGCGGTCCCGCGCGGACAATACGAGGGCGCCCAGGCGTTGGGGCTTAGCTACTGGAAGATGATGGGGCTGATCATCCTGCCGCAGGCGCTGCGGATCACGATCCCGAATATCGTCAACAGCAACATCGCGCTGTTCAAGGATACCACGCTGGTCTTCATCGTCGGCATATTCGATTTTCTCCGTACCATAGAGGTCGCGCGCATCGACCCGAAATGGGCGACGCCGGTGACGTCGACCACGGGCTATGCCTTTGCCGCAATTTTCTATTTCGTATGCTGCTGGATGATGTCGCGCTACGCGCAGGGCGTCGAAAGGCGGCTCGCGACCGGGTACAAGCGATGAATGACGCATCCGACGAGCTCCCGGCAGTCGACGATATTCCGGCGGTCGACATTTCCGGCATGCACAAATGGTTCGGCGATTTTCACGTTTTGCGCGACATCAACCTCACGGTGGCGCGTGGCGAGCGCATCGTGGTCTGCGGCCCGTCCGGCTCCGGCAAGTCGACCATGATCCGCTGCATCAACCGGCTCGAGGATTACCAGCAGGGCCGGGTGGTGGTGGACGGTGTGCTGCTGACCAACGATCTCAAGCGCATCGACGAGGTTCGGCGCGAAGTCGGCATGGTGTTCCAGCACTTCAACCTGTTCCCCCATCTCACGGTGATGGAAAACCTGACGCTGGCACCGATCTGGGTACGCAAGCTGCCGAAGAAGCAGGCCGAAGAGATTGCACATCATTATCTCGCGCGGGTGCGCATTCCCGAACAGGCGCACAAATATCCCGGCCAGTTGTCCGGCGGCCAGCAGCAGCGCGTGGCGATCGCACGCGCGCTTTGCATGAATCCAAAGATAATGCTGTTCGACGAGCCGACCTCCGCGCTCGATCCGGAAATGGTCAAGGAGGTGCTGGAGACCATGGTCGAACTGGCCGAAAGCGGCATGACCATGCTGGTCGTCACCCATGAAATGGGCTTTGCCCGGCAGGTCGCCGACCGCGTCGTGTTCATGGACGAGGGGCAGATCGTCGAGATCAACGCGCCGGAGCAGTTCTTCTCTCATCCGCAGCACGAGCGAACCAAGCTGTTCCTGAGCCAGATCCTGAACTGACGCGCGATATTTCTCCCGGCCGCACTCGTTCAAAACGCGGGCGGGGCCGCGGCAAGGGCCTGCCCGGAAATCCGATTGGTCGGGTTCCCGAAAAGCGCTAGCGTTCGATGCCTGCAAAAATGGATTCGCATCCTGTCGCCGGGTCGTCGCAGGCTCGCTGATAGGGGTGCGGTTGCCGGCTTTTGGGGAGACATGAGATGAGCACACAGGCTCAGCCCGGCCCGCTTGCGGGTCCCGCGATGTTGCATGCTCTGGCGGATCACTGGTGGGTGCTGCTGCTGCGCGGCGCCGCCGCCCTGATTTTCGGATTCCTGACCTTCCTGTGGCCGGGTATCACCCTGCTGACGCTGACGCTGTTCTGGGGTGCGTTCGCGCTGGTCGACGGTGTGCTGGCCCTCTGGACGGCGTTTTTCGGCAAGGGCGGTACGGTCGCGCCGCGCTGGTGGCTGGCGATCGTAGGCGTCGCCGGCATTGCCGCAGGCATTCTCGCCTTCGCCTGGCCGGTAAAGACCGCGTTCATCCTGCTGCTGTTCATCGCCTGCTGGGCGATCGTGGCCGGCATCATGGAGATCTGGGGCGCGATCAAGCTGCGCAAGGAGATCGAGGGCGAATGGCTGCTCGGGCTCGGCGGGCTCTTGACGGTGATTTTCGGCGTGATCCTGATTGCGCGCCCGGCGGTCGGTGCGCTCGCCGTCGCCTGGATCATCGGCTGGTTCGCGATGCTGCTTGGCGTCACCTGGATCGCGCTGGCTTTCCGGCTGAGGAAGCACAAGTCGGCCTGACCGGTCCGTCGTTGGGCTCGCCGGCGTCGAGCCGGCGGGCCATCGTCAGAGCGCGTTCAGCGGTATCTTCAGATAGCGGCGGTCGTTGTCTTCCGGCTCCGGCAATTGTCCACCCCGCAAATTGACCTGCAGGGCGGCGAGCATCAATTCGGGCAGGGGCAGCGTTTTGTCGCGCGCCTCGCGCAGCTTGATGTAGGACGCCCGGTCGCGTCCGCCGCCGACATGGGTATTGTGCGCCTTCTGCTGCGCCACGGTTGATTGCCATTGCGCTGCCCGGCCGTTCGGCTTGTAGTCGTGACCGGTAAACAGCCGCGTGTCGTCCGGAAGCGCAAGAATCCGCTGGATCGAATCGTAAAGCGCAGCCGCGCTGCCGCCGGGGAAGTCGGCGCGCGCCGTACCGGAATCGGGCTGAAACAGCGTGTCGTGAATGAAAGCCGCATCGCCGATGACGTAGGTGACCGACGCAAGCGTATGTCCCGCGCACAGCATCACGCGCGCATCCAGCGAACCCACCTTGAAGGTATCGCCGTCCTTGAACAGGCGGTCCCAGTATTGCGTGGTGTAGGGCGGCAGGTTGTAGATCGCTTGCCAGAGCTTCTGGATGTCGGCAACCTTTTCGCCGATGGCCGTCGGCGCGCCGAGCTTGTCCTTCATGTAGGCTGCGGCCGACAGATGATCCGCATGCGGATGGGTATCGAGGATCCAGTCGATCGTGAGCTTGCGCGCTGCGATCGTGTCCAGCATCCGGTCGGCGGATGTGGTCGACACGCGTCCGGCGCGAAGTTCGAAATCGAGCACCGGATCGATGATGGCGCCATGCCCGGTTGCAGGATCCACGACGAGATACGCGATGCTGCCGGTCTTCTCATGGTAGAAGCCGGTCACTTCGGGTGACGCGACATGCATCGCTGCCAGCTCTGGCGGTGAGGACGTATTCGTGGTCATGCAGGCGTCTATCACGCGAAAGCGCGCTTCGCCAACCGCCGGTTGGTGCGATGCAAAAAAGCTTGCGAGCCTGCGCGACGACGAAAAACCTAAGCCTTCGTCTCGATCGGCAGATCGCCGCGCGAGGCCCATTCGGTCCACGAGCCGTCGAAAAGCGCCTTTGGCTCCTTGCCGAGCGCGTCCAGCGCGAACCAGAGGACCGCCGCGGTGACGCCCGAACCGCAGCTTGTCACCACCGGCTTGTCGAGATTGACGCCGGCCGCCTCGAATTTCTCCCTGATCTTCTCCGGGGCAATCAGCCGGCCGTCTTCGAGCAGCGTGTCATATGGCAGGTTGAGCGCCCCCGGCATATGACCGGATTTCAATCCCGGCCGCGGCTCGGGCGCGGTGCCGGCAAAACGTCCGGCGCTGCGCGCGTCGACCACCTGTATGTCGGGATGGGCGAGCGCCTTCTTCACGTCGTCGACGTCGGCGACGGCGCCGCGATTGAAGCGCGAGGTGAAATGACGCGGCGTGCGTCTCACTTCGCCGAAATCAAGTGCACGGCCTTCGGTCTTCCATTTCGGCAGGCCGCCATCGAGGATGTAGACGTCGCGCACACCGAAGGTGCGAAAGGTCCACCAGACGCGTGGCGCCGAAAACAGGCCGACTCCGTCATAGACGACGATGGTGATGCCATCGCCGATTCCCATGCTGCGCATCGCCGACGAAAACGCCTCCGGCGACGGCAACATATGCGGCAGATCGCTGGAATGGTCCGAGATCGCGTCGATGTCGAAATAGACCGCGCCCGGGATGTGGCCGGAGAGATATTCCTCACGGGCATTGCGCTTCATCGCCGGCAGATAATACGAGCCGTCCACCACAACGATATCGGGTGCATCCAGATGGTCCTGCAGCCATTGTGTGCTGACGAGCGCGCTGCTCGCGGGCTTTGCTTCGGCGGTCATTGTCTCACTCACACAAATGGCGGCTTGATATTGCTCTTTTGCGTCAGCCACGCCGGCACCGGCAGGTTCTTCGAGCGCAGGAAGTCCGGGTTGAACAATTTGGACTGGTAGCGCGTGCCGTAATCGCACAGCACGGTGACGATGGTCGCGCCCTTGCCGAGATCCTTGGCCAGACGGATTGCGCCCGCGATATTGATGCCGGACGATCCGCCGAGGCACAGCCCTTCGAGTTCGAGGAGGTCGAATACCAGCGGGATCGCTTCCTCGTCGGGGATCAGATAGGGGTAATCGACCTTGATGTCCTCGATGATCGGTGTGATGCGGGCGAGGCCGATCCCTTCGGTGATCGAGCCGCCTTCGGTCACGGTCGGCTTGCCGTCCTTGAAGAGGTGATACATCGCGGCGCCGCGTGGATCGGCGACGCCGATCGCGATGTCCGGCTTCTGCTCGCGCAAATAGGTCGAGACCCCGGCCAGCGTGCCGCCGGTGCCGACCGAGCAGATAAAGCCGTCGATCTTGCCCGCGGTATCGCGCCAGATTTCCGGGCCGGTCGAAACGTAATGCGCCTTGCGGTTATCGAGATTGTTCCACTGATCGGCGAACAACACGCCGTTCTTCTCGGTCTTGCGCAGTTCCTCGGCGAGCCTGCGCCCGACATGCTGGTAGTTGTTGCGATTGGCATAGGGCAGGGCGGGCACCTCGACCAGTTCGGCGCCGCACAGCCGCAGCATATCCTTCTTTTCCTGGCTCTGCGTTTCCGGGATCACGATCAGCGTGCGATAGCCGCGCGCGTTCGCGACCAGAGCCAACCCGATGCCGGTATTGCCCGCGGTGCTTTCCACCACCAGGCCGCCGGGCTTGAGATCGCCCCGCTTCTCGGCTTCCAGGATCATCTGCCGGCCGGCGCGATCCTTGACCGACTGGCCAGGATTCATGAACTCGGCCTTGCCGAGGATCGTGCAGCCCGTGAGTTCGGATGCATTCTTGAGCTTGATCAGGGGCGTGTTGCCGATCGCGTCGACCACGCCGTCTTTGACGTTCATGTTTGAAAACCCGGCACCAATTGTTGGGCCGAACCTATCGGGGCCGGCCCGATGTCACAAGCGGGCAGGCGGAGGGCTCGGTTGCTCGGGGCACATGGGCCTAGTGGAGCGGATTTGACATTCGCTACCCACCCCGCCGCTTGCCTTCAAAGCGAATGTCAAATCCAAAGCTCCACTAGAATCCAATACTTGCTAGTGGTCCTTTGATTCTAACGTTCGCAAAAGAGGTCGCCGAAAAGGGATGCGAACGTTAGAATCGGACCACTAGCCGGACGGGGAAACATGTTCTCCCGCATTACTGCCCGCGAGTAAAAACCATCTGCCGGACATCGATATTGCGGGACAGGAACCCGGCCTCGCAATAGGCGAGATAATACTCCCAGAGCCTGCGGAACCGCTCGTCGAATCCGAGCGGGGTGATCTGCGGCCAGGCGGCGCGGAAGCGCTCACGCCATTCCGCAAGCGTGCGCGCGTAATCCTCGCCGAAAATGCGCTCGGTCCGGAAAGGCACGCCGAATCGCTCGCCGAGCGATTTCAGGGTCGACGGTGTCGGCAACATGCCGCCGGGAAAGACATAGCGGCGAATGAAGTCGATCTCGCGCTTGTAATTGTCGAAGAAGCGCTCCTGGATCGTGATGGTTTGAATGCCGGCGGCGCCGCCTGGTTTCAGGCGGTCGCGCAACTGGGCGAAATAGGCCGGCCAGAATTGCTCGCCGACCGCCTCCAGCATTTCGATCGAGGCGATCCGGTCGTAGCGTCCGCGCTCGTCACGATAATCCTGCAACTTGATGTCGACCTTTTCGGCGAGGCCCGCCTCGAATACGCGGCGGCGCGCGAAGTCGTATTGCTCGCGGCTAATGGTCAGACCGACCACACGCGCGTCGTAGGTCTTGGCGGCGAATTCGGCGAAGCCGCCCCAGCCGCAGCCGATCTCGAGCACGCTTTGATCGCGTTTCAGGTCGATCGACTGCGCCAGGCTCTGGTATTTGCGCAATTGCCCGGCGGCGAGGTCGTTGCTGCCGGCGTCGAACAGCGCCGACGAATACGTCATGCTAGGGTCGAGCCAGGCCGAATAGAAGTCATTGCCGAGATCGTAATGCGCGTGGATATTCTTGCGTGCCTGTCGCTTGGTGTTGCGGTTCAGCCAGTGACCGAGAACCTGCAGCCAGCGCACGATAGCGTTGCCGCCGAGCACCCGCTCCATCATCTCGCGGTTGATGCAGAAGAGATAGAGGAAGCCTGTGAGGTCCGGGGTTTCCCATTCGCCGCGCAGATAGGATTCGGCGACGCCGATATCGCCGGAGCGCAGCGTTCGCCAGGCGAAGCGATAGTCCTTCACGATCATGCTGGCGGAGGGGCCCGATTGCGGCCCGCGGAAGATCAGCGTCCGGCCGTTGGGGAGCGTGACCTCAAGCGTTCCGCAGCGGATATTTTCCGCAAGTGCGAAGGCGAGCCTCGCGGTTCCCGGCAGGCCTGCCAATGCAGCCTTTCTCGTGTCCGGGGTTACGAGGATCGAAGCAGACATCGGTTCGGTTCCTGGTCTTATCCCGCGCCATCGGAGACCGTGTGAACCTGACTGGTGGGAGGAGGGTCGGAGCCATGCTGCGGACGGGGAACCAGACGCGCCCCCTTTAGCCACAGCCGCGCGGCCTCGTAATGAATGCCCCCAATCACCTTCAGCGTCACGAACGGCAGTGACCAGAATGCAGCAAGCAGGTGGGGGCTCGTCAAGGGGTGTCTGCGACCATGGAATGTCGCAGCCAGCAGCGGGCCTTCGGCGTCGGTCTCCAGAATGCGGAACTTCAACTCATCGCCCGGGGGAGTCAGGCGGAAATGGTACCGCATCTGCATCCCGATAAACGGAGAGACGTAGAACCGCTTGTTGCGAGCCTGCCGGATGCCGCCGGCGCTGACCTCATTTGGGAGCACCGGGCAGACGTAGCTATGATGCTCACCGAAAGTGTTGCGGACCTCGTAGACCAGAAGCGCGAGTGTTCCGTCGGCGCGATAGCCGTAATAGACCGACAGCGGATTGAATGCGTAGCCAAGCAGACGCGGATAGCACAGCAGCTGGATGCGTCCGTCCGACAGGTCGACACCGGCATGGGCTGCAAGCGCGCGCACGTAAGCCGCGAGAGGAGAGCCGTCACGCGGGCCGTGATCGCGCTCATGGAAGCTGTAGAATGCGCGCCGATTGACCCCGAAAAGACGTGATTGCCGGTCGGCCTCGTCGAGGCGGTCGAGGTCTATCAACAGATTGAGCACGCGATAGACGAAACGATGCGACATCGGCTTCAGCCGCGCATGCATGACGTCGCCGCGGTAGAGAAAGGCCGCAGAGTCCGTTTGCTGCGGCCGTGTCTCGCTCACTCGGCTGCCTCCGCAAAGACCGGATTGACGCCGCGCCAGGGAACGCTGCCGCCGAGCCGCTCTGCGACGTCGAGGCCCGAACGCAGGCCGTCTTCATGAAAGCCGTAGCCGGTCCATGCGCCGCAGAACCATATCCGATCCGCGCCCTGGATGTCGTCGAGCCGGGCCTGGGCGGCAAAGGCCGCTGCATCGAATTGCGGATGGTCGCAGGCAAACCGGCTGAAGGTCAGGGCGGGGTCCGGTTCGAAGGGCGGATTCAGGCTGACGAACAGCGGTTTACTGGCGTCGATATGTTGCAGCGCATTCATCCAGTAAGTCACAGCCACGTCGCCATCGGCTTCGCCGCGCCCGTTCCCGCGCAGGAAATTCCACGCCCCCCAGGCTCGCCTGCGTTTCGGCATCAGGCGGGTGTCGCGGTGCAGATAGACAGCATTCGACCGGTACCGAATGGCGCCCAGCACGACGCGCTCGTCTTCGCTCGGGTTGCGCAGCATGGCGAGCGCCTGGTCGGAATGGGCAGCGATGATCACCTGATCGTAGTTGTCGCTGTGGCCGAGGCTGTCGGTTACGACAACGCCTGTCGGCGTCCGTTCGATCCCGGTCACCGCGGCCCCCAGCCGGATCCGGTCTCGAAAAGGGCGGGTCAGCGCCTCCACGTAACGTCGGCTGCCGCCGCGGACGGTGCGCCAGACTGGCCGGTCATCATGCAGCAGCCGATGGTTGTTGAAGAAGGCGACAAAGTTCTCGGCCGGAAAGTCCATCATCTGCCGGGCCGGCGTCGACCAGATCGCAGCACCCATCGGCACGAGATAGTCCCGCAGTAGACGCTGTGAATAACCGCGCATCCGGACATATTCGCCAAGCGTCAAACCGGCCAGACGGCCGGCTTTGCGGTCGAGGAGGCATTGGCGGTTGAAGCGCGTGACGTCCCGCAGCATGGTCCAGTAGGGGAGCGACAGCAGGTTCTTGCGTTGGGCGAAAACCCCGTTCAGGACCTCGCCCAGCCGGCGTCCACCTCCCAGCCATTCAAGCTGTCCGCCATTGGCCGACACCGCGAAACTCATGTCGGTCGGCAGGGTCTCGACCCCGAAATGGCCAAACAGGGCCGTCAAGTCGGGGTAGTTCAGTTCGTTATAGACGATAAATCCGGTGTCTACCGCGATTGGGGTGCCGTGATAGTCGATATCGACCGTATGGCTGTGACCGCCGGGCCTGAGCTCGCGCTCGTAGACCGTGAGGTGGTGTCGGCCCGCCAGGGCATATGCGGCTGCGTTTCCCGCAATGCCCGTCCCCACCACCGCAATCCGCATTACCAGCCCCGTCCTCAGCCAATCATAACGACATACGGCTCGAATGGCATCCGGTTTCAGCGCGGCGCAACAATTGCGGAAAATGCTCTCGATGCCGGAAAGGATGTCGAAACCATCCCGCCTGCGTTGCACCATTCCCGGGCCGGACTTCACCACTTCTTTGACGAGTCCGGATATTACAGCTCGGCGGAGCGGGCCCGTGCAGACGCCGTCGCCCGTCCTCTCGGTACCCAGGCAATGAACCTCGACGTCAACACGCTGTTTCTTGTCACGATCTATGTCGAGGCGATGCTCGGCCTGTTGCTGCTGTTCGCGTGGGTTCAGAATTCGGCAATCACGGCGGTCGCATGGTGGGGCTCGGCGCATTTGTTGCGCGCCGCGTCGGTCGTGCTGTTCGGTATGTACGAATCGGCTCCCGACTGGATCACCATTGATCTGTCGAATGCGATTCTGCTGACGTCATTTGCCGCGACTTGGACCGGTGCGCGCATCTTCGACGGTCGTTCGCCAAGCTATATCGGGCTGTTCGGTGGCGCCTTGATCTGGCTTGCCGTCTGCCGCATCCCGGCGGTTTCGCAGTCGATGGAAGCGCGGGTCCTGATCTCGTCCTTCATCGTCACCAGCTATACGTGGGCGGCGGCCTATGAGTTCTGGCGCGGTCGCAGCGAGCCACTCGTGTCGCGCTGGCCCGCAATATTCATGCTGTTCGCGCACGGATCGCTGTTTTTGCTGCGAACGCCACTGTCCACCATGATGCCATGGATTCCGGACACGCAGGTGTTCGAAAGCGTTTGGCTGACGGTTCTGAGCTTCGAGGCGCTGTTGTTCACCATTGCCATTGCTTTCATCCTGCTTGCCATGGCCAAGGAGCGCACCGAGTTGCTGCACAAGACGGCGGCGCTGGTCGATCCGTTGACCGGAATTCCCAATCGCCGCGCCTTTCTCGAAGGCGCCGATGCCATGTCGCAGCGGATCGACGCCGATCCGCGGCCGGCGGCTGTGCTCCTCGCCGATCTCGATCACTTCAAGACGATCAACGATTCGTACGGGCACGCGCTGGGTGACCGGGTTCTGCGGCTCTTTGCCGAAACCGCAGGTGCGAAGATATCGCCCGCCGATCTCCTCGGCCGTTTGGGTGGCGAAGAATTCGCAATCGCGCTCTACGACGTCGATCGCGTGCGTGCGAAGGAGGTCGCGGAAGCAATCCGCCGATCGTTCGCGGAGGCCGCATCCGAGGTCGACGGCCATCCGGTTCGCGCGACCTGCAGCATCGGCATCGCGGTCAGCGAGAAGGGGCCGCTCGAGATGTCCGAACTTCTCGCGCAGGCGGACGAAGCGCTCTATTCCGCCAAGGAGCGCGGTCGCAACCGTTGCGAAATAGCCAGCACCGAACTCGTCCTGCGTCTCGATGCGTCGACCCCGTCGCTGCGCATCCGAGACATCCACACGAAGTCGGCTGCCGCCTGATCCTCGGGTTTTCGGGTTGGCGCGCGTTGACACCGACGGCCGGCGACATGCATTATAGTGCATGTCGTCTGGGAGGACGCCGTGAATTCGACGATGTCAAAGCCGGCGCAAGCCGCCGGCAAGCCGCCATTTCGTTCTATCAACTTCGCCGAGCCAACGGTTTTGCGCGAGAGCCGGGCCGACGGTTCGACCGTCCTGCGGGCGGCGCAGCCGCTTCGCGCATATGAGCCAAACCTGGCGCGCCTGTTTCGCCGGGCGGTCGAAACCCAGCCGGACAGACTGCTCATGGCCGAGCGGGACTCCGCTGGGGCCTGGGCGGGCGTCACCTATGCGCAAGCACGCCGCAAGGCCGACGCCGTCGCGCAGGCGCTGATCGATCGCGGTCTCAATGCCGAGCGGCCGGTCATGGCGCTATCGGGCAATGCGGTCGAGCACGGCATTCTGACATTGGCTTGCTACACGGCGGGGATTCCGATTGCGCCAATCTCGGTGGCCTATTCGCTGCAGAGTCAGGATCACGCCAAGCTGAAATACATCAATGAATTGCTGACGCCGGGACTGGTCTATGTCAGCGACACAGCACCCTTTGCGAAAGCGCTGGCGCATGTCACCGCGCCGATCCTTGCCGGTAAGAACGGCGCCGACCTGCCGAACGTCACCTTGTTTGCGGACCTGGAAAAAACCGTGCCCGGTCCTGCGGTCGAGCAGGCGGTCGCCGCGATCCGCCCGGACACGATCGCGAAATTCCTGTTCACCTCGGGCTCGACCAGCCTGCCAAAGGGGGTGATCAACACTCATGGCATGCTGACCGCGAACCAGCAGCAATCGGTGCAAACCTGGCCGTTCATCGAAGACGCGCCGATGGTGTTGATCGATTGGCTGCCCTGGAATCACACCTTCGGCAGCAATTACAATTTCAATCTGATCCTGCAGCAGGCCGGTACGCTCTATATTGACGGCGGCAAGCCGGTGCCGGCGCTGGTTGGGCAGACGGTCGAGAATCTGCGCGACATTGCGCCGACCATCTATTTCAACGTGCCGGCCGGTTATGGCGCGCTGCTGCCATTTCTCGAGAGCGATGACGCGCTGGCGCGGCATTTCTTTTCGCGCGTACGTCTGTTGTTCTACGCCGGCGCGTCGCTACCGCAGGACATGTGGGACCGGCTCGAGGCGCTTGCGATCCGCATCACCGGCACCCGCATTCCGATGACGTCGGCTTGGGGGACGACCGAAACATCGCCGCTCGCGACATCGGCTCACACGCTGCTCGAGAAGGCCGGCAATGTCGGCGTGCCCGTTCCGGGTGTCGATGTGAAGCTCGTACCCGTCGGCAGCAAGCTTGAGATCCGGGTGCGCGGCCCTAACATCACGCCCGGCTATTGGCGCAGGCCCGACCTCACGCAGGCCATGTTCGACGACGAAGGATATTATCTGCCCGGAGACGCGGTGCGTTTCGCCGACCCGGCGGATCCAAACCAGGGGCTCATCTTCGACGGCCGCACCGCCGAGGATTTCAAGCTGACCAACGGCACATGGGTCGCGGTCGGCGCGTTGCGTGTCGGAGCGATCGCCGCCGCAACTCCGGTTTTGCAGGACGCGATCGTGTGCGGGGAGGGGCGTGATCGGGTCGGCCTCGTCGCCTGGCTGAATGCCGCGGGCTGCAGGCAGGTCACTGGTGAGGACGGCGATCTGGCATTCTATGCAACGCATCCGAAGGTGCACGACCATCTGCGCAAGGCATTCGCGCAATGGAATACGGTCAATACCGGCGCGACCATGCGCGTCGCGCGCGTCCTGCTGCTTCCCGACATGCCCTCGATCGACAGAAATGAAATCACCGACAAGGGCTACATCAACCAGCGCGTCGCGCTGGAATGCCGCAATGCGGATGTGCAACGTCTTTTCGACAGGAACCTGCACCACGACGTGGTCGTGATCGGCTGATTTCCATACTGTGAAATTTGCGTGATGGGGTGGAGAATTGCGGCCGCGCACCGCGTGCTCTATCAATCGAACAACAACAAAACAGGGAGGATGATGATGTTGCACCGGCACACGCTTGGGATTGCCACAGCTCTTGCCATATTCGCGTCGCCGTTTGCCGCGCAGGCGCAGGATTATCCGGCGCGTCCGGTGAAAATCGTCGTGCCCTTCGGCGCCGGCGGACCGGCCGACGTCTACGCTCGTGTTCTGGCGCAGCACCTCGGCGAAGCGCTGAAGCAGCCTTTTGTGGTCGAGAATCGTCCCGGCGCAGGTTCGATCATCGGAACCGACGCGGTCGCGAAGTCGGATCCCGACGGTTACACGCTGCTCCTGATGTCAAATACCCATACGGTCAACGAGACGCTGACACCCAACAAGCCGTTCAAGTTGATGGACGACTTTGTCGCGGTGGCGCCGATAAACTATTCAGACCTCATGATGGTGGTTCACCCTTCGGTCCAGGCCAAGGATGTGAAGGAGTTTATTGCGCTGGCGAAATCGAAGCCGGGCGGCCTCAATTATGCATCGTCAGGGCCGGGGACGCCGTATCACATGGCCGGAGAATTGTTCAAGGCGATGAGCGGGACCGACATCGTGCATGTGCCGCATAAAGCTTCGGGAGAGGCCCGGAACAGCGTTCTCGGTGGCCACGTGCAGATGATGTTCGACGCCGTGACGACGATGTCCACCAACGCCAAGGCCGGTCAGGTCAAGGCACTCGCGACCACCGGAGAGAAGCGCTCCGAACTCACCCCCGACGTCCCGACCGTGTCGGAATCTGGCGTGCCGGGTTACGAGGCGACGATCTGGCTTGGCGTGATGGCGCCGGCCAAGACCCCGCAGGCGGTGGTCGACAAGCTCAATGCCGAGATCAGCAAGATCGTCAATCGCCCGGATGTGCGCGCGAACTGGGGCAAGCAGGGCGCGGTACCGATGACCATGTCGGTGAAGGAATTCGATGCCTATCTGCGCAAGGACATCGACAAATGGGCCGATGTCGTGAAGAAAACCGGCGCCAAGGCCAACTGAGCGCGCGCTTGATCTGACCAAGGCTGCCCGGGGCGAAGCTCCGGCAAACGAATATCACCTGTGTCATGGCCGGGCTTGTCCCGGCCATCGACGTCTTTTAGTGCTGTCCGTTCTTCAGGCGTGGGTTTGCGGCAAACGCGGACACCACGAGGGCAGGATTGGCGCGGAGAGCGGGAAATGCGGTATTGCAGGTTCGGCAATGATCGGCTCGGCATCGTGCGGGGCGATCAGGTTCACGACGTCACCTCAATCCTCGACAAGCTCCCGGCGGTGCGCTGGCCGCTGCCGGCCTATGATCCGCTGGTTGCGGCGCTGCCAGCGCTACGCGGCGAGATGGAAGCGGCGGCCGACCGCGTCGCCGGCGTGCCGATCGCCTCGGTCAAGCTCTTGAACCCGGTCCCCAATCCCTCGAAGGTCATCGGCGCGCCGGTCAATTATCACGCCCATATCGACGAGGCGAATGCCGACGCACAGATCAACTTCGGCAAAACCATCAAGACCATCGACCATTACGGTGTGTTCCTGAAATCGAACTCGTCGCTGTCGGGTCCATCCGAGCCGGTTCCGGTGGTGGAGAAGGACCGGCGCACCGACCACGAGGTCGAACTCGCCGCCATCATCGGTGAGACTTGCTTCGATGTGCCGGAAGAGGGTGCGCTGAAATATATCGCCGGCTACGCGATCGGGCTCGATATGACAATCCGCGGTCCGGAAGAGCGGTCCCTGCGCAAGTCGCTCGATCGCTTTTCGGTGGTCGGGCCGTATTTCGTGACGGCCGATGAAATTCCCGATCCGGAAAATCTCGATCTCGAAATCCTGGTCAACGGCCAGGTCCGGCAGAAGTCCAACACGTCGCGGCTGATCTTCAGCGTCGCGAAACTCATTTCGTATTGCTCGAATTTCTACACGCTCTATCCCGGCGACATCATCATGACCGGCACGCCGGAAGGCGTCGGCCCGGTTCAGGCCGGCGACGTGATGCATGCCAAGATCGAGAAGGTCGGCGAGATGACGGTCGCGGTGACGCGCCGGACGCAGGCGTTGCCGCCGCCCGCGCCAGCCTCGTAATTCTCCAACCGGCTGTCGTGCGCGCGGCGGTTATTTCTTCCGCCGAGCCAGCACGTCGATATTGAGCTCGACGTCGTCGCCGACGATCTTGGTGTCGCGCCATTCGTCGCGGCCGACGCCGAACTTGGTGCGGCTGATGGTCAGCGCGCCGGTCATGCGCGCCACCAGCTGACCCGGATCGGCCGGGTCCGGACCGATCTCGAGTTTGAAAGGCAGCACGACGTCTGCCGTGACATCGCGAATGGTCAGCTTGGCTGCCGCTTCATACTCCCCCTTGCCGCCGGCCTCCTGGCCCTTCGCGCGAAACGCGGTGGTCACGAAGCGCACTGTCGGGAAGCGTGCGACATCGAACCATTTCGGCTGTTTGAGTTCCTTGTCGATGTCCGGATTTCCGGCATCGGCGCTTGCCGCATCGACGGTCACCTCGACGGCGCTGCCCGCAAGATCGCCGGGATCGAACCTGACCTTGGCGGTAAAGCTCTTGAAGCGCCCCTTGCTGGGCACGCCCATCTGACGGCCGGTAAAGCCGATGCTGCTCTTGGCCGGATCGACGGTCCATTCGGGCGCATCGGCGCAAGCTGGGCTCAAGCCGGCGAGCAGGATCAGGGCCGCGATGGCCGCTGCGACGCCGCGCGTGAGCCGCCTTGCCAGGTCCGTCATGTCTGCTCCTCAGTTGTTGCGACCGGGCATCCGCTTGCGCGCGGACCAGGGCAGCATGCGCCGCAACACATCGTCACGCAGAGCGAAGTGATGGTAAAGCGCGGCCAGCGCATGGATGGTCACCAGTACGAGCAACGTCACCGCCAATGACAGATGCACGACTTTCATCGTCTCGCCGAGCGCCCGGTCGACGCCGAACGGGCTCGGGATGTGGACGAGGCCGAGATACACTACCGGCAGGTTGAGCGCCGAACTCATGATCCATCCGGTGATCGGCATGACGATCAGGATCGCGTAGAGCGCGGCGTGCGACAGCCCGGCGAGGCGTTGCTGCCATCGTGGTGTGTCCGGCGACTGCTGCGGCACCGGGTTGGCGAGGCGCCATCCAAGCCGCAAGAGGACCACCAGGAAGATCGTTACGCCGACCCACTTGTGCCACGAATAGAATTCAAGCTTCCGCGGACTGAACGGCATGTTGACCATGCTGACCGCAAGTGAGAACGATCCGATTAGCAGCAGCAGCGTGAGCCAGTGCAGCGTCCTGGCCACTAGGCCGAACCGCTCCGCAGTGTTGCGTATCAGCATGATCGAGGTGCGCGGACCCGTGACGATCGTTAGCGATGTCAGGTCGGGTCGTTCGGGCGCTTGGATTCGAGCTGGATCACAAACTCGACCTCCTCGCCGATCCAGGGAATGAAAGCCTTCATGCCGAAGTCGGTCCGCTTCAGCTTGCCCTTCGCGGTGAAGCCGTCGATCGTGTATTTCTTCGACAGATGCAGACCGCTCTTGTTGTACGTCACGTCCATTGTGACCGGATGGGTGACGCCGTGCATGGTCAGGTTGCCGGTCATCTTGCCGGTGTTCTCGCCGGTCTTCTCGATCTTGGTGCTCTCGAAGGTGATCGTCCGGTGCTTCCAGACGTCGAGTTCGGCTTCGGAGCGGATCCAGTTGTCCCGATAGGCATGGTTTGAGTCGATGCTCGCGGCCTCGATCTCGACATTGATCTTGCTGTTGGCCGGATCCTTTCGGTCGAAGGTCATCTCGGCCTTGTTGATCTGGCGGAACTGGCCCATCACCGACGAAAAGCCGCCGTGCGAAATTGACCAGGTGACGGCGACATGTTCCAGGTCGACGTCGACTTTCTGCGGCTCCGCCGAAGCGGGCGCTGCGACAAGCAGTCCAAGACCAAGCGCCGCCGCCATGAACGCAGCGGCTTTCGATGGCACGCGCCGGAAATGACCGACTATCATTGTTGAAATCCTCCCGTGTCGGCCGGCTCTGCGCCGGTCCGATCTGATTTTGTTTGGAGCGAGGCCGGCACGACCCATGCGTTAAGCCGTGCCGGCTTTTAAAGTCAGATTTCCTTCTTCATTTTGGCGTCGACGGAGTAGGGGCCGCCGCCACGGATCACCAGCATCAGGGCCACCGCTGCAAACAGCAATGGATATTCGTTGCCGCGCGACGTCCAGAAGAAGCCACCGACGCCGAGATGGAACCGGGCGGCTTCCAGCATGAAGATCAGCACCAGCAATGCAACCGGCCGCGTGAACAGACCAATGATCAGCAAAATGCCGCCGCCGAATTCGAGGAGCGCGATCATCCAGCCCCATAGATCGGCCATCGGATATCCGACCTTGCGCAGGGTGCCGATGAAACCGGCCATGCCCGGACCGCCAAATGCGCCGAACAGTTTCTGCATGCCGTGCGGGATGAGGAGCGCGCCGGCTGCGATGCGGACAATCAGATAAGCCCATTCCTCCATGCCGGAATAGACCCTCGAAAGGGCGGGAACATAATGCTGAGATGGTTGTCTGGTGGCCATGATGTGTCTCCCCGTCGTGAGGCGCGAATTGTAAGCGGCCCGATTCGGCACCGGCTCCCCGCGCATGAACGCGCGCCTCTGCGCGGGGCGCGACTTAAGTCTAAAATGGGGAGTTGTTTTCGCCTAGCGCGGGTTTGAGATTTCGACCGGAATTCAATGCGCTGGCAGGAGCTGACACGCGCGGAGGTTGGGCCGGCGCGGACAGACACCGCGCCGGCCGGCACCTCAATAGAGCGCGTTGCGCTTCTTCAGCTCGTCCTGCAGGTCCTTGTAGATCGCATCAGGATCGCCGCCGGCCTTCTTGACCTGCGCTTCCCATTCCTTCTTCAGCGGCTCGGCCGCCTTGCGCCATTCGGCCAGCTGCGCCGGAGTGATAGTGTAGACCTCCTTGCCCGCTTGCGCCTTGATCTTGTCGCGGCCGGCGGATTCCATGGTCGCCCAGGGCGTCGCGATCTTCTCGGCCCATTCCGGCGTGCAGTGATCGTCGATGACCTTGCGTTGCGCCGGCGACAGCGAATTGTACTTGTCCTTGTTCATCACGAAGGTCTGTTCGGTGACATAGAGCTGCGCGTCGAGGTGATATTTCGTCACCTTGTCGATGCCGAACAGCACGATCGATCCCCAGGGGAAGGTGATGCCTTCGGCCACGCCTTTCTCCAGGATGTCTCGCGATTCCGGCGCCGAGGCCGGCACATTGGTGCCGCCGAGCAGGCTGATGAAGCGGCTGATGGTGGCATTGGCTGGACGAATCTTCATGCCCTTCACGTCACCGGGCACCGTTACCTTCTTGTTGGTGGTGTGGAAGGTTGCCGGATCATGCGCGAAGGTGATGCAATACTTGACGTCCTTCATCTCCTTGTCCGCATATTTGCGGTACCACGCATCGAGCGCGGCGGAACCTTCCTTCGAATTGGCGAAGATGAAGGGAAGTTCCGACAAGCCCATGATCGGGAAACGGCCCGGCTCATAGCCCGGATTCACATGCGCGAAATCGGCGATGCCGTCCCGCGCCATGTTGTAGTGGTCGAACGCCTTGCCGAGCTGCTGCGCCGGAAAGATCTTCATGGTGATGGTGCCGTTCGACGCCTGCTTGATGGACTCGGCCCAGGCTTCCACGGCCGGGTGCATCGGATGGCCCGGCGGCACCCAGTGGCTGAAGCGGAGTTCGACCGGCTTGTCCTGCGCCAGCGCAGGGCCGGCGAAGGCGGCGGCGAGCAGGCTCGCTGCCAGGGGAATGGCAATGTGTTTCATCGATAGTCCTCCCATAGTCGCCTGTTGGCGGCGATCCGAAGGGACAAGCTATCGCCGGCGCCGGTTTCACGCCAGCGCCGACATTGCCGCGTCCTGCGGATCGAGCTTGGGGCCAGCCCGTTATTCGGCGGCGGAAGGCAGCGCCCGTTTCTCCCAATGCACGGCCGCACGGGTGTGATCCTGCTCGCCGCCCAACGCGTCGCGGGCGTCTGCCCACAAATCGCGGGTGAGCCGTCCGACCGGTGCATCGACCCCGATCTGCTCGGCAAGGTCGGCTGCGATCTTCACGTCCTTGGCGAGCAGGCCGAGGGCGAAGCCGGTCCCGAAAGTCCCGCTCAGCAGGTGCTGCTTGATCAGCATCTCCGACGCGAAGCTGCGTCCGGTCGAGACATTGACCACGTCGGCAATGACCTCGGGGTCCAACCCGAATTTGCGGCCGACCGTGACCGCTTCCGCGGCCGCGGCGAAGCTGGTCGCGGCGAGGAAATTGTTGAGGCACTTCATCGCGTGCCCGCAGCCGAGACTGCCGACTTCGAACAGCTTTGAACCCATGCAGGCGAGCACCGGCTGCACCGCCGCGACCGACGCCGCATCGCCGCCGATCATGATTGCAAGCGAGCCATCCCTGGCGCGCGGCACGCCGCCGGAAACCGGCGCGTCCACGAGCTTCAGATTACGGGCGGCGAGATCCTTGCCGAGCGTGCGGGTGCCGACCGGGTCGGCCGAACTCATGTCGATGACGATAGCGCCGGGCTTCATGTTCGCGGCCAGCGCGCCGTCCTGCATGCTGAACAGGGCCTCGCGCACCTCCTTGCCGGTCGGCAGCATGGTGACGATCGCATCGCAGGCCTTGCCGAGTTCGGCGAGTTGATCCGTGGCGCGCGCTCCGTGTTCCTGCGCCCATTTCTTTGCGCGTGCCGGATCGAGGTCGAACGCCACCACCTCGAAACCGCCGCGCTTTACGTTGGCGGCCATCGGCGCGCCCATATTGCCGATGCCGATGAACCCGACTGTCTTGATATCCATTGCTGTGCTCATACCGGTTACGCGAGACCCATTTGCTTCAGCTTTTCTTCCGCTGCACGGAAGCCTTCGACGCCGCGTGGAACGCCGGCATAGACCATGGCGTGGAGCAGGATTTCCTGAATCTCGTCCTTGCTGACGCCGTTGGCGATGGCGCCCTCGATATGCACCTTCAGTTCGTTGGGCCGCGCCATCGCGACCAGCATTGCGAGCGTGATCATCGAGCGGGCCTTCCGCGACAGCTTCGGGCGCGTCCAGGTCTGTCCGAAGCAATAGGTGGTCACCACCTCCTGCAGCGGCCAGATGAAGTCACCGGCGGCATTGATCTGTCCTTCCGCGCCGTCATGGCCCCACATCGCGCGGCGGACATCCAGGCCGCGGGCGAAGTCCGGATTCTTCGACGCACGCTTCGCCCGGGTCTTCTTGCCGTCGGGTTTCTTCGCGGATTTGGTTTTCTTTGCCTTGGCCATCTGAAAATCTGTCCTCCCTCGCATGCTTTGTGTTGATACATCAGACGTCGCACGATCATGTCGCGTTTGGCCGATCCGCGATAGAGCGTTCGGCGCGCGTCGTCATGCGTTGCGGCAAATTGCCGGTAGAACGTGGATCGCTTATAGGCAAGGTCGAAACGACAAATCGCGCGATGCCCATCGCCCACTGAAAGCGTGGGAGCTGAGGTGTCGGCCCCGTCCCAAAGCAATGGAACCTCATGAAGATCGTTCGCGTCACCGCTACCCCACTCAATGTTCCGCTCCATGTCACGGTGATGGGGCTCGACAAGAAGACTTCGCTGGCGGCCTGTTACGTCGAGGTCGAGACCGATACCGGCATCGTCGGCCATGGCCTGACATCGATCACCGAGGAAGACGTGGTGGCGCAGGTGGTCAACGGCGTCATGGCGCCGAACTTGATCGGTGACGATCCGCTGCTGACCGAACGGATCTGGGAAAAGATGTACTGGACGACGATGCCGCGTGGCCAGACCGGTTATGCGGCCCATGCGCTCGCGGCGGTCGATCTCGCGCTCTGGGACATCAAGGGCAAGGCCCTCAATCTCCCGGTCTGGAAGCTGCTGGGCGGCGCACGGGCGCGCGTGCCGGTCTATGCCACTTTCGGCTTCGGCTTTTTCGATCGCGAGCAGCTTGCCGCGGCGGCGAAGAAATGGGTCGCCGACGGCTTCCGCAGGCTGAAGATGACGGTCGCGAGCGAAGCGCT
The DNA here is from genome assembly GCA_964641065.1 of uncultured Hyphomicrobiales bacterium. Taxonomy (GTDB): domain Bacteria; phylum Pseudomonadota; class Alphaproteobacteria; order Rhizobiales; family Xanthobacteraceae; genus Pseudorhodoplanes. The sequence goes on from CAZXJZ010000022.1 coordinate 20,058, forward strand.
CAAGCACAAGAACGAGCGCCCGGTCATGGACGCGATCCGGGAGGATGCGAAGCGTGTGCAGGCGGTCCGCCAGGCGGTCGGTCCCGACGTCGAGATTTTCATCGACGCCAATTGCAATCTCGATCTCTACCACGCGTCCAAGCTGGTGGAGATGATCCGGCCCTGCAACATTTCCTTCTTCGAGGAGCCGCTCACCCAGAACGACGTCCCCGGCATGGCCCAGCTTCGCCGCAATACTGGCGTCGCGCTGGCCTGCGGGCAGAACGAGGGGCTGCTCTATCGCTTCCGCGACCTGCTGGCCGCACAGGCGATCGATTACGCGCAGCCGAATGTCTGCATCACCGGCGGCTTCACCCAATGCGTCAAGATCGCGGGGCTTGCGGCGTCATACAACGTATCGGTCGCGAATGGCGGCGCCTGGTCCTATCACAACATGCATCTGCAGGCCGGCGTCGCCAACGGCTCGCTGGTCGAGCATCACTATCTCGCGGTCGAACTCTACAAGACGCTGTTCACCGGCCTGATCACACCGGCCGATGGCTGGCTTGCACTGCCGGACAAGCCGGGCCTCGGCTTCGAGCCGAACAATGACGCCATTCGCGAGATTGCGAAGCTCCCGCTCTCTGCGGGGGGCGCCAAGGGCTGAGTGAAGAACGCCGCCTCGCGGTTACGGCCGTGTGCCGCGCGAGGTGTAGTCGCCCCAGAGGAGGGTGGCGGCGAAGATCACGAAGGCCAGAACGATCAGGCTGACAACAAGCAGATTGGCCATGGGCATCTCACGTCTCCTTCCCTGAGTTGGTCGGGAGACGGTGTCACCGGGGCAGGCGAGGGGCTTTGCGATAGCTCAAATCGTCTGGCTTGCGGCCGCGTCTCGCGATTAACGCGCCCTTAAGAATTTCGGTCGCAATTTCCGAATCAGTTCTTTTTTCGCGGGGGATCACGATGGCAGTCTACAGCCTGAACTCTTCAGACGAAGCGTGCCCGATTCCGGAAAGCCTGTTCGGCCAGTTGTTCCGCTCGCACCCGCAGGGGTTGCCCGAGCTGGTAGCGAGCATCCCCTCGCAGACGCGGGCGATGCTGGCGCTGTTCTGTTACCGCCGCGCGCATCTGCATCCGCTCAGCCTCGCCATTGCCTCGACCTGCAGCGAGACCGATCTGATCGAAGCCGGCGGCCGGCCTGGCGCTGCGTTGTACGAGTTGTCCCGTCAGCCCGAAGCGCCGGCGGCGACGCACAACGAAAATGGCCGGCGCAAGATCTCGCTGGCAAAGGGCCCGCTCTGGCAACCCGCGCCGCTCGAAGACGATTTCGAAGACTGAGCGGCCGCGCGGCATCTGCTGAATTTTTTGCGCTCCAAGCAGCCTTCTTCCAGGGCACCTTGGAGCGATCTCGCTGGTCGAAATCCCGGGAACGCCAATTACGCGGCCGGTGATCCTGCCATCCGACGTGCCGAAGCTCGGGTCCGATGCGGCCCTCTGCACGCGCCCGATTTCCCTTGTTCAAGTCCGCACCATTGGCCGCGAACCGCAACCGCGCGGTGGACAATATCGGCCGGCTCCAGTCGGGCGGCGATTGCGATGTGGTGAGGACGGCGGTCCGCTCAGGCGAGCATGAACAGCGCCAGCAGCGTGAGGATCACGGCGGCATTGCGGACGAAGAAGGCGGCGGTCACCAGGGCGGGAAAGGCGGTCGCGTCGCGAAGTGTCTGAGTGGTCATTTGTTCTGTCTCCCCCGTTTCGACGGGTACGAGCCGCATATGGGGCCCGTCGGAGGATCGGGCAGGGGCTTTCCGGTCGGCCTCACGCGGATGTGTTGCGCTGCGGCATCGGCCGCTGACCGAAACGGCGCGGCTCTGTGATCCTGTTTATTTTGCTGGTTCTTTTGCGGCTGCCGTCGCGGCGTCGCGGTCGTTCGGCCGCACGATTTGCGGTTCAGCCAACGGTTAGCGTTCGTCGCCTGCCTCTGAGCGGCGATGTGCTGAGTTCGCAACCCATCGAACGCCCAGAATGGCCGGGGCGCCTCATGCAATACGGATTGTGAAACTTGGCTCCCCGGGCCGGATTCGAACCAGCGACCAACCGGTTAACAGTGGTTTCCAATGCAATTGGCCGCAACGGCGTGCAATTCCATGCACAGCGTATGTCACTGATTTACCGGGATAAGCAGCATCATTAGCTTGCGGCCGGTTGCAGCCGCTTGCACCCCAGCGCGCTCTAGGGTACCCACGGGGTACCAAAGCGACCAAGGACTCGCGGGGTACCATGCCGACAATCGCGCTAACAGACACGTTCTGTCGATCCGCCAAGCCACTAAAGGGTGGGCGCACCGACTACTTCGACGAGACGGTGCCGGGCCTCGCATTGAGGGTCACGGAGAACGGCCATCGGTCATGGTGCTTTCACTTCCGATCGCCTCGGGACGGAAAGCGGGCGAGGGCGACGCTTGGGACATATCCCGCCACCAGCCTCGCGGCGGCACGCGGCCGGGCTCTGGAGGCCCGTGGCCACGTTGACGGTGGGCAAGACCCTCGGAACGTGCTGGCAGGGCAGGCAACGGCAGGGATGACCGTTGCGGGGCTGATCGCGGCCTATCTTGCCTCGACCGAGACGGCGGCACTTCGGAGCCGGGCCGAAATCAAGCGGCGGCTGGAGCGCAACGTTCAGCCGGTGATCGGCGAGGTGAAGCTTTCGGAGCTCCGGCGCCGGGATGTGAAGAACGTCACCGACACTATGGTGCGGCGCGGGGTGCCGGTCGAGGCAACGCGGGTGTTCGAGGATATCCGGGCCATGGTCAGGTGGGCCGTCCAGAACGAATACCTCGAAGCCAACCCGCTCGACGGGATGCCGAAGCCGGCCGAGGCGACGTCCAGCGATAGGGTGTTGTCTGACGACGAGATCGCGACCTTGTGGAAAAGTCTGCCCAAGGCGCTCGCCCGGTCGTGGCAGTGCCAGCAAGTGATTCGGCTCTGTCTCGCCACCGGCCAGCGGGTCGGAGAAGTTGCCGGCATACGCAAGGCTGAGGTCGATCGCAAGGCGGGGGAATGGCGGCTGCCAGCGGATCGGACCAAAAACGGACACCCTCACGTGGTGCCGTTGTCGGAGCTGGCGCTGGACCTGATCGACGAGGCAATGGCCAAGACCGCCGACAGCGACCAGGTAGTTTTCCCCTGCGGTGATGGCCCGTTATCACCGGTGGCGGTGGCGCGGACGATCCTGAGGGCCAACGAAACCAGCGAGGACCGGCCGAAGGGGCGTTTCGGCATCGCGCCGTGGTCGGCACACGACCTGCGGCGGACGGTACTAACCGGGATGGCACGGCTTGGGGTCGCGCCGATTGTGCTGGGGCATGTTGCAAACCATCGCAGCACGACGAGGGCGGGCGTCACGCTCGCGGTCTACAGCCAATACACCTACGACAAGGAGAAGCGCGAAGCGCTCGATCTTTGGGCGGCTGCGCTGCAAGTCATTGTTGGGGGAGGCGCGTCGAAGGTCGTGCCGATGAAGCGGGGGCGGCCATGATCCGCGCACAAACCGTTCTTGAGCTTCTGGTTGTTCGTCTCGAAACTCGGGTTGGCGAGCTGGGTTCGTCCGATTTTGGCGCGTGGGAGGGGGAGGAGGGCGAGCTCAACAAGGTCGCTGCAAGCGGAAGACTCCATTTTGCCGAGGCCGTGGCGCTGGCCCGCAAAGCTCTAAGATCGGGAGATGATCAGCAGATGGCGGACGCTGCTTTGCTTTGCGCGAGTCTGGAGCGAACCGGAAATGAAGTGGAGCAAAGGAGTCGAAGAAAAGCGGGCGGGCGGGCTCGTGGTGTTGCCCAGAACGCTGCGTCTACCTCCGTCTGGGCACCGTACGTTCAGCAATATCAGGAACTTATTGCCAAGGGCATAGGCGCACCGACCGCGCGCCGTATGGTGACCAAACGCATGGAGAGGGACAAATTCACGCTTCCAAGGGGAGGCGGCTTTCCCAACGCAAGAACCATCAGAATTTGGATGCCTGCCGCCAAAAGGAAATAGGCGGAAATCAGCTAAGGTGCGTTCCGCCAGATAGGGTCCGTCGCACCCAAATCCCCGTTGCAGCGCAATTCAGCGCGCGACGAGGAAGCATGATGACGGACAACGATACACTGCTCGATACCCCATCGGTGTGCGCACTGATCGGCGGTTCTCGCCCGATTAATCCCGCGACGCTCTGGCGAGGCGTCAAATCTGGAATCTACCCGAAACCGATCAAGGTCTCGCCCAACGCCAATCGCTGGAAGCGCAGCGAGGTGTTGGATGCGATCGAGGTGCGCGCAGCAGCCCGCACGACGGTGGCCCGCGTAGCATGACCTACAAACAGAAACGCCGCCCTGGCGGGGGCGGCGATTCCGTAGTTGAACCAGCAGGCAAGCAGTTCAATACGGAAGATAGCAAGACAGCGCTGCAATCGCAAGGCCGCAAGCGTTCGCCGCAATCTCTGCGGTTATACATCAATAGTCGCTTCACCGGCGTCACGGTGGTGCCGGACGCTGAGTGGCCGGACATGTGGCGCATTCGGCATGACGACGGCCGCTTGTCCGACATGGTGAACCTGAGCCGTGCCAAGGATGCTGCCATCACATGGGCGCGCCCGCGTGGGCTTGGAGGTGGCGAGGCCGCCCAATGGCACCATCGGGAAACACGCTCAGAGGCGGTTCAGGCGCGTTTTAGTCGCTCCAACCATGCCGAGGTAGCGGCAGCGCTTAAACCCGAATTGTGGACCGCCTCTGACGCGATTGCCGCAGAGTTGGACAACGTGGACTGGACTGATTGGCCTGCCGAGGTGCCGGCATGAACCCAGTCAAGATTTTGCGCGGCCAAGTCTATCACGAAGTCGATCGCGTGCCCTACGTACGCAAAGACGGCTGCGTAACCGAGATCGTGATCTGGCGCAGTGCTTGTGCGGAGTGTGGTGCACCGTTCGAGGTCCGAACGCCGGCACGATTCCCCGATTACATGAATCGGCGTTGCAAGGTGCATCGCAAGAGCGGCGTTCCGGTCAATCGGAGGGCCAAGGCATGAACAGCCTTTCCCTTGACCACATCCGCACCCTGACCGGCAACCGGCTCGGTAAGCATGACGTGGCGTGCCCATTCTGCGGGCCGGACCGAAAGGCTGCCTATAACCGCAAGCGCAAGGTCATGCGCATCTGGTGGAAGGAGTCGGATTTCGCCTCCTATAACTGCGAACGTTGCGATGCCAAGGGCTATGCGCGCCGGGCCGACTATACGCCCTGCTTTGATCCGATTGGACGGATGCAGCAGCGCGTTGCGCCAAAGCCTGCAGCGGTGGTTCCGGAAAAAACGGACGCAGAGCGCACTGCGAGGGCATTGGCGATCTGGAATGAAGCCGGACCGATCGCGGGCACCCTTGCCGAGCAATATCTGGCTAACAGGTCGCTGCAGGTTTTTGACGGCGCTGCGGACCTTCGCTTTCATCCGCAATGCAAGTTCGGCCTGGAGCGGTTGCCGTGCCTCGTCGCACTGTTTCGCGACATCGTAACGAATGAGCCGAGGGCAATTCATCGGATTGCACTGACGCCGGACGGCAAGGCAATTCATAAAATGATGTACGGCCCGGTGAAGGGCGCCGCAATCAAGCTGTCGCCTGACGAGACGATCCGCGACACCCTTGCGATTGCCGAGGGGATCGAGACCGCGCTGGCGGCTGCGCAACTCAATTACCGGCCGATCTGGGCTGTTGCCAGTGCCGGCGGCATCCGCGACTTCCCGGTGCTTAAGCAGGTCACGTGTCTCGCAATCATGGTCGATAACGACGAGAGCGGGACCGGCCGCGCGGTTGCTGCGGAATGCTCCAAGCGGTGGACAGCAATGGGCCGCGAGGTGTTTCGCTTCATGCCGAAGCAAGCCGGGCACGACATGGCCGATATCGTGCAGGAGGCTGCATGATGGAGGTGGAAACTGCTTTCTCGATCGAGCGTGACGGCCCATCGCGACCCCCGGAGTTTGCTGACGAAAATCTGGCGCTCGTATTTGCTGACCGTTACTCCGATGAGCTTCGGTTCGTCGCGACGTGGTCGAAGTGGCTGCGCTGGAATGGCCGGCAATGGATCATTGACGATACGCTCATGGCGTTCGATCTGGTGCGGGGTGTTTGCCGTGAGGCTTCGGCCCGGTGCAACAAGCCCAACGTCGCGTCATCTATTGCCAGCGCCAAAACCGTTTCGGCAGTCGAGCGGCTGACCAAATCCGATCGGCGGCTTGCCGCAACTTCAGACCAATGGGACGCTGATCCTTGGCTTCTGAATACGCCGGGCGGCGTTGTGGACCTGAAGTCGGGACTGATCCGCCCGCATAATCCAGCGGACTATCAGACAAAGATCACAGGCGCCGCGCCGGGTGGGGCATGTCCGACATGGCGGGCCTTTCTGGATCGCGTGACGAATGGCGACAAGGACCTGCAATCGTTCATTCAGCGAATGGCGGGCTACAGCCTGACGGGCGACACGTCAGCCCATGCGTTGTTCTTTGCCTACGGCACCGGCGCCAACGGCAAGAGTGTGATGATCGACACCTTCGCCGGCATTCTGGGCGACTATCACAAGACGGCGCCGATCGAGACCTTCACCGCCTCGACCAGCGAGCGGCATCCCACCGACCTTGCCGGGTTGCGGGGCGCACGGCTTGTGACGGCCGTTGAAACCGAAGAGGGGCGGCGCTGGGCTGAGTCTAAGATCAAGTCGCTGACGGGTGGCGACAAGATCGCTGCACGGTTCATGCGGCAGGATTTTTTCGAGTTTCAGCCGCAGTTCAAGTTGCTGGTGGCGGGCAATCATCGGCCGGGCCTGCGCTCGATCGACGAGGCAATCCGGCGGCGTTTCAACCTCTTGCCATTTGTAGTCACGATCCCGGCCGAAGAACGCGACGAGAAGCTTAAGGACAAGCTCAAGGCCGAATGGCCGGGCATCCTGGCCTGGATGATCGAGGGCTGTCTGGAGTGGCAACGGATCGGCCTGACGCAGCCCGAGGCGGTCAAAGCCGCGACAAGCGCCTATCTCGAAGCCGAGGATGCCGTCGCCGCATGGATCGACGAATGTTGCGAGCAGAAGGCCGACGCCTGGGAGTCCAGCGGCAGCCTGTTCGTATCGTGGTCCGAATGGGCATCCCGCTCTGGCGAACATGCCGGATCGGCGAAGCGGTTCGCTCATAGCCTTGAGACGCGGGGCTATCAGCCCATGCGCAAGATGCACGGGCGGGGCTTTGTCGGCCTTCGCGTCGTCCCAAAGGCCCATGATCCGGACAACTATTGGAGCCGGCAATGACTCCCATGACGCATATGACGGGAGTTCAGGTTATCGCCGTACACGCGCGCGCGGACGGTCCAAATACGAGCACGCGTCATATGCGTCATGCCCCTGCTTTTGGCGCGCGAATGGGCTGGCGAAACACGCGCGCAAGCGGCGGCTCTGGCATCGGTCGGAGTCGCCGCACCAATCCATTCATAGAGAGTAGGACCATTGGCTGACGACATTCATTTGAGGCTGAAGCCTGCGGACAAACGACGCATCGCACTCATTCGGAGTGTCTATGACATCTCGCAGGCGTCGGTGCTGCGCATGGGTCTTGTGAACCTGTGCCGCGAGCTTGGACTTGAAACGGATTTCCCGAAGCGTCGCGATGACGACTAGTCGCGACTGGCTGCAAATAATTTCAACGCGTGTGGTTCGGAATGACCCACAGATGAAGAAACGCATGAGACAATGCGAACATGAAACAGATTTTCGCTCACGACTTCAACAAGGAGGGTGCAATGTGCGTTCGCCCGGAGAACATTGGAACACGACTGCCAAAGGAATTGCTGAAGCGTCTTGATGCCGAGGCGGATCGGTTGATGACAAGCCGCAGCACGGTCATCCGATTGGCGCTTGCGAAGCACCTGGATTATCGGCGCGAAGACGAGGCGACAGCCTGATATGGCATCCAACATCACGGTATCGGGACTGGTTGTCGCTCCGGGTATTCAGAGCAATTTTGCGCAATGGGAAGTCAGCGACCCGAACGCGAATGGACTGCCCTATCGGCAATACGATCGCACCGAGCTTTGGGCCGCCACAAGCAACGACCGAAGCGCCGCGACACTGGTTGCTGAGGGCACAAGGTCGGCTGCGTATGTCTACGGCGGCTTGCAGCAGCGCTATCACTGGATCAGGGCGAAGGACAAGGAAGGATCGGTAGGCGACTGGTATCCGGCATCATCAACCGCCGGGATCGTCGCCGATGGCGTCTGGCAGAACTTCAGCCCGACGATAACGCCTGCGACCGGCGCATTCACCGATGCAACGCTGGTATCGGCGAAATACTTCCGGATCGGGCCGAACATCACCTTCGCAGTCTCGTACGACATCGCCGACAAGGGGACCTCCACCGGCACGCTATCTTTCACGCTTCCTGCGACCGCCGCGACTGGTGAGTTTCCGGTTACGGGCGTGCGGACGCTCGTCGGCACCTATTCAGATGGGGTGGTCGGCTTTGTCTCCGGCAGCTCGGGCGTTCTGTATGACTACGCCGGCAACCCACCCGTAATTTCTGACGACACGCTTTTGCGTTTCGGCGGCACCTACGAAGCCGCAGCCTGACCGGCTGTGACCACTCATCATTCAATGAAAGGCAACACCACATGACCAACACCAACCTACGCACTCAGATTGCGACCCTCGCCAAGACCTTCGCACCCGACGAACGGCTCGATCTGCCGGTTCAACGCGCACGGGACGCAGCCAGAGACGCGAGGGCAGAGCTTGAGGCGGCCAAGGCGCGGCTCAACGAGATTGCCAAAGCTTATCAACCTGGCAAGGACAGGTCGGCACTCAATAATGCCGAAGCGGAAGTCGAACGGACGCAACAGCTGGTGCGGCTCAAGCTTGAAGCTTGTGTGAAGGCCGCCGCGCATCGCGAGTCCGAGTTTCAGCGTGCTGCATTGGCTGCATTCGATAAGGCCCGGCCCGTGCTCATTGAGCTGACGGAAGCGATGAACGAGTTGAGCGAGGCATTGCAGCCGCTGCAGACCTTCGCAAGCGAGCGGAACATTTCGAACACAAGGGCTGGCGCATGGGTGCCGGGGGTAAGGTCCGGTGCTGAAGCATTGGCCCACATGGCGCGTCACTAGCGCTTAACTTGCCGGCGGCGATGGCATTGATGTGCTGCTGTCGTCGCCGGTCTTTTCATAGGTACCCCCACCCCCATCGCGATCCTTGGAGCAAAAAGGGTTTTTAAGCGCGTGGTTCCGTGACTTCCACAAAATGGCGCAAAACATTAGGGAGCAAGCGAGCTTGAAGAAGACCAAACAGAAGCGACCCGACGGCATGCCGGCCGACCTTGGCCCGCATGGTGCTGCGCTCTGGACGCGCGTCACTGGCGAGTATGACGTTTCGGATGCTGGCGGCGTCGCGATGCTTGAGCAGGCCTGTCACGCGGCGGACCGCGCAGAGAATTGCCGGGTGGCGATTGATCGCGATGGCGAGATGATCGCGCACGAACGCGGCGCGCGGGAGCACCCGTTATTGAAGGCCGAAATGGCGGCGCGGGCATTCGTGGTTCGCACGATCCAGCGACTGGGACTCTCATTCGAGCCTGTGCGAAGCGGCCCAGGCCGTCCTGGGATTAGAGGGTTTGGCGGATGACGACGAAGCGAACTCCGCTCAATCGCGGCACCAACCGCAGGATTACGCCGGAAGTGATCGAGGCGTTTCGCGCCATGGAAGCGGCACGCCGTGATGACGATGACGATGCGTGGTGGGCGGCGCACTCCGTGCTGCATCGTGCGCTGGGCCTCCCACTTTGGGAGTGGCCGGGCTTCGACTACCCGGATGACCGGTGCCCGTACCCGGAAGGATGTTACGCCGCGTTGCGTTGGCAGGCAGAGCGCGACGCAAATCCGCATCGGCTGGAACTCTACCACGAACTCGCTGCTGCGTCCCGCAATGCAGGCAGGGGGGCCTCAAGGTCTAGAGATGTGGTCAAGGTAAACCGCAAAGGTCGCAGCCGGAGATTTTTTCGGCCCAGTTGATTTTTGTGCTGATTTTAATGGGGCAGATATGGACGACGCACTTTCCAAACTGAAGGTCATAATCGACCGCGAGGAAAGGCTCGCGGCACAAGCGGCGGAGCTGCGAGCGAGGTACGGCGCGCCGGCACCGGGCCGCGCAGTTATTGAACACTGTTCGACGATTGAGGCCGACGAAAAGCGGATCGTGAGCGAGATCGCTGAGGCGAAAAAGCATGGCGCTCGTGAGATCAACATCCTGATTGACGGTCAGGGTGGGTTGACCAACGCGCTCCTCAACGTTTTGGACGCGCTGAAGTCCTATAACGGGACAGTCCGTGGTGTTGTGGTGGGTTCATGCCCGAGTGCCAGCGCCGTGCTTTTTGCGGCGTGTTCGGAGCGAGTCGCTCCGCCATCCGCCATGTTCTTGATACACGCCTGCGGATTCCGCAAGGACAGTAGCGAATATCCATATACGCCGCCCCGGTACACTGCAGCGGCCCTCGCGCGGGAGGCGTCTAGACTGTCAGGCACTGACATTAAGCTTGCCAACATTCTGACCCGCCAGACTGGGCGGCAAGAATTCGCAGAGATGATTTCGGGCGGCGCCGACCATTGGCTAACGACGGCGGAGGCGCGCGCACTTAATCTGGTCACGAAGATCGAGCCGGCCGACCTGTCGCGCCATTCAGATGTCGGTCTGGATTGTCTCTACCGCCCGCAGCGAGCCCGTGCCCTTGCGGCGTTGGCGGCCATCCCGTCAAGCCAAGCAACGCCGTCCTACCTGTCGATCGATATTCGTGGCGAGATACGAGCGGGCACCGCAGCCGGCGTGCAAAAGCAGATTCAGGCTGCGCCGCTTGCGAAGACCATGATGGTAACCATCGACTCGGTCGGCGGCGACTACGGGGAGGCAATGCAAATCTATGCGCTCCTGCGGGAGCACCCAGCCAAGACCAAGCGGGGCCGCGTTGTCAGCGGCAGCTGCATGTCGGCGGCAATGCTTCCGCTTCTGGCTTGCGACGTGCGGGTCGCATGGCCGCAAGCGACGCTGAAAATCCACCAGTGCGAAATCAGCCTACGTGAACATCGCGACGTGCGCTGGACAGAGTTTCGGCTCGCAGAAGCTGCTGCCCAGGCTGAACGTGCGGACGTGGCACTGGTCGATCTGTTGGTGGAGCGTACGGGCCATGATCGGCAGTGGTTCATTGACGAGATGGCGACCGAAGATGATCTGTCGCTTACCGACGCCCTTAAGGCGGGGATCATTCACGAGATCGTCGGTGTTACACGCGCCCCGGACCCGGAATGGCCGGCCAAGGCGCGTGCGCTTGTGCCAGGCGAGGCGATGGGCCTGCCGTCGCATCTTCTCTCCAAAAACTATCTGGCCGCATGTGCGAATGCACGAGCGGACTGAGCATGGCAGCTAACGAAACCATTTAACAACGGGACAAATTGATGAACTACGGTTTGGTGAAGCACTGGAATTTGAGCCGGGGCTTTGGCTTCATTACGCCAGAGAACGGCGACGCGGATGTATTCGTACATGTCCGTCAACTTGAAGACACTGGCAGCGACTACCTTGAGGTAGGGGCGCGCGTAGCATTCGAAGTTGGCCCTGACGGGCGAAACAGCGGCAAGACCGAGGCCCGCAATGTGCGGGTGGTGTGACCATGGGGAAAGCAATCGAATGGGAGCACGTGCAGACACCACAGGGAGGCCTGTCGTTCGCGGTGTGCGAAGGATCGGTAATCGTCAGGTGTGCGGCTGGAAGTCGAACCGAGCGACTTGCGGATGGTTGCCCCGCAACAGTGGCCCGCGAGATCGCGCGGGTGCTTGCGGCCGACGCGGTGATCGCTTGAATGAAAAAGCATCGACCGAAGCCACGGAAGCCCAAGCGGCGTTCGGCACCGGCGGCGCAGCCCAGCGTGCCGTTGGACGGCCCTGGCTTCTATCACGGTGGAAAACCCGGCCTTCCGGTCGGCGCATACATTCTACCGGCAGCCGAGACCAATTCGGTGCAGCACTCGCTGATTGAGCAGCTCGAAGATGTCGGCAATCCAGACGCCTATGATCCTGCGGTCGCTTATGTCACCACCGATCTGGATTGGGCGACGTGCTACGCGGCTTATCATCCCTCCCGGCGGGGGCAGGTGTACGAGGTCGAACCCGAGGGCGAGATCATCAGGGATCGCGACATTGATGCAGAGCCCGGCCGGCCTGTGCTCTGCGATTTCTCCTATCGTTGCACGAGGGCGCGCATCGTTCGTGTCGTGAAAGTCCCGTTTTGGAAAACGCAGACGCTTCGCTCCCGTGCGAGGAACGGGGCGTTGTCAAAGTACGGGCCGCAGGGGATTTTTGCTGATTGGGTTTGGCTGCAGGAAAACGGGGACGTGCGATGACAACCCGCCGACTTGAACGCATCGGATCGATGACGCTGATCGCCGCCATGATCCTGGTCGCGGCTGTGTGCGTTGCGACGTTTGGAAAGTAAGTAAGCAATCGTTGGACCGGCCGAACAAAATGAAGGCTAACATGGTTGAAATTAGAATTGCCTCCCACGTTATTGATGCGGGCGTCAGCGTGTTGGTGGACCGTTACGATCTGTGTGGGCACGTGGCAGCCAGATTTATCGCGCGTGATATTTATGAAGCTATGATCGGGGCCGGCGACGATCAGCGCGCTCTGTTTCGCGAGCGCGGTCCGCAGAAAGAACGCGCTCCCCGTATCTCAAAAACTCCAAAATCTTCTTCCGCAACTCACAAAACTGATTGCGGTAATAATCAACATCTTCAGCTGTGTAGTGGTAAGTCGCTGTTTCAAAAATAGTGCGACTTTTTTCATCGCGGCCTCTGGGGTATTTCCGACTGTTGTAGTACGGCGGGCTTAGAAAATAAGTTTGCGGCGAAGATGGGATGGGGCTTGTTCTGACACCGCCCACAATGCCGTGTGCAATTTCGTTCCTACGTGCAACGAAACCACGCGTTTCCTCCACTATGGTTGAAAACCTGCTTTGGAGTTTCTTCTCTTGCTCGATCAGTTTGAGGTCCAGTTCGCGATTCTGGAGCGGGCCGAATTGTCGAGGGTGGAAGAAGATATCGCCGGCTTTTTCAATCATCTCGAAGCGAGTGATAAAACCGTTGACCGACCCATATGCTCGCAACGATGCTGTGACCGTTCGTCTGTATTCGTTGGGGTAGCTGTAGTGTCGCCCAATGAAAAAAAGGTACAATTCAGATAGTTGAACCTCGATGCGCTCCCACGCAGTGAGCGCTCTGCCCACGGCAAGATAAACATCATCTTCTGTCGGTGATCCTTCCGGCTGTAATGGCCGAATGTCCCAAGACTTCCGCGCAGGTGGCGTAGGGAGCTTCTTTGGCTTGGAATTGCTAGGCAGCATGGCAATATGCCCCGAAGCTGCGCGCAAGCGCAAACGCGCGCACCTTGTCAGATTCGCCGAACGGGCGTAACCTGCGGTTGCCTTCGGAGAAGGCGGGGCCGCCCGGTGTTTGCACCACCTGACGACCCCTAACTCGAACGACAGGGGTAATCTGCCATGCGAGCTATCGCAGAGATAAGCACGATTCCGTCTTCTATGAACCTCTCCCGCCGGGCTGCCTTGGGTGGCCTGGCGGTGCTGGCCGTCCCGACATCTGCGGCGGCTGTTTGCGTTGCGCATGGCTCAGACGGGCCGGATGCAGAGTTGTTCGCCGCCGTTCGCCGCTATGAGGCGGCTCACACAGCCTCGCGCGCATTGGAGGGCTGGCCGGCTCATATCACGGACGAAGAAGTAAGCGCCGTGTGTGATGAGCAGAACAGTGCGCTTGCCGACCTTATGGCGATGACGCCTCAAACCGTCGCGGGCTGCGCCGCTGTTCTGCGGTGCGTTCAAATGTTCGGCGATCAAATGGCGTGCCCACTGTTTGCTGACTGGACCAACGGCATTGGCGAACGCGGGGCGACGTTACTGGGTCGCATGGCCGCTGCGCTGTCGGAGGCGCGGTCATGAGTAAGACCGATCTGCCGTATCTGGATCGCCTCCCGGCCGGCTGGCACGTCATCAGCGTAGGACGGGCCGGCCCGATCAAGTCGCGCAAATGGGACTGGGTGGCTTTCGTGATCGACGTCCATCCCGACGAGTTGAAAAACTGTCGATGTCGGATGGCTTGGCTGTACGTCGATCCAAAGGACTATCGGCCGGAGCCTGGCCGCGTGGCGCAGGAGGCGTGGTTGCGCATCCCCGGGAAGCATCGCAACGAGGACGCCGCATGGGTGGCGCTTGAGGACATGCTGGAGACGCGGCACTGATGCCGACCAGCGTCCCCACTATTAAGAGAGCCCGGTCGCGTGCCGGGCTTCTCGTCTTGATCGGCCTGCGGCTTCGCTTCTGGGCAGCGCGTAAACTGATCAAGCTGTCGCTCTGGCTATCCGGCATCGCGATGCGCTGGATGGGGTTGTGATATTCAGCTTTCGTCAAATGGAGCCGGATGCGCGAGCGTCACCAAACATTAGCATCAACTACGCCGCTCAAGCCGATTTCAGGAAGTTCGAACTCATGCGCTGCTTGGGAATCGAAAGGCGAGGCTACGTGGGCCGCCTCTGCCACTAAGAGCTGAGTTGAGACTGTCGACGACACAGCGAAGTTAAAAGAGCGCTCGTCCGGGTCATTAGTTGTGAAAGTGATGGAGCCACTCTTCACACCAACCTTACTGGTATCAACCCTGACCTCGAAAGTGTCTGTTTGACCTGGGGCGATCGACTGCGAGAGTCCTTCAACTAATACAAAGCCTTTTGGTATTTTCAACTTGGAGAGACTTAGGAGGCCGTCACCAATGTTGCTCACTGTGAAAGTATGGCTGAGGAGTCCGCCGACTGCTACATCGCCGAAAGCTGTTCCATCGATCTGATCCGCGGTCAGGTCGTCATCGGCGATGACTTGACCGTTGCCGCGGACCTCTATCTCGGGTGGTATGACGACAACATTTCCGGTCACCGCGAAATTGAATGCGGTCTCATCGGCGTCATTTGTCGTGAACGTGACTACACCTGACTTGACGCCAACCTTCTTAGTGTCCAGTTGCAGGGTGAAGGTGTCGGTCTGGCCAGCTCCGATGGAGCTTGATAGGGCTTCAGTCAGCACGAACCCCTTCGGCACTTTAAGCTTTGAGATGAGCAGCGTCTCATCGCCGAGATTCGTGACACTGAAGGTTTGCGTGGCTACGCTGCCGGTGCCTACTGTTCCGAATGAGGTGCCGTCAGCTGTATTTGGCGAGAGATCGCCATCCGCAATGTTCAAAGCGTTACCGCTCAGTTCGATTTCAGGCCGGAGGATATCGGCGGCTGTCACGGTTACGTCTGAAAATTGGAAAAATTCGACATTGCGGACAGTATCAATTCCGTCAAATCCGTCACCGCGGCGGTCGGTCACCACGAAATCGCTGCCGGACTGAGTGATCAGATAGTTAGCCCGCACTCCGCTGAAGACCGTCGTGTCGCTGCCGGCGTGACCATCTATAAAGTCGCTTCCAGCAGAGCCCAACAAGATATCAGTACCAGCACCGCCCGCTATGGTGTCGTTGCCGTCCTGCCCATCGATGAACGAGGACTCGCCATCGGCGGTATTGACACTAATCACATCGTCGCCGTCTGTCGCGGTGATCAACGAGATATCGATATGACCGGTGTCGCTACCTCCATTGGCGGATATGCGGTAGTCAAAATGTGCCGTCAGCGGCCCTGTGCTGGAGGTTGCCGCGAATTCGATAAATCCGCCGTGAAGCGCTACCGTGCCGTTGATCGCGTTACCGACGCTGTCTAGAGAAACAACGCCGGTGCCAAGATCGTTTCCGATTGCCGCAGTGGATGCAAGTTTAGCTGTGGAGCCACGCGTAATGTACCAATGATCGTCGACCGTCAGCACGTTCGTAGCCTCCACTGCGAACGTCGGCGCGCTATACTGCGTTACGATTCTGGTGCCGTGGTCGTAGGGCCTTGAGACCTGGGCTCGCAACTGGAAGTTCATATCCTCACTCTGAACGGTGTAGGTCTCGCCGGTTGCACCGACGATGTCGCTCCAGGCATTTCCGACTAGCCGTTGCCACTGATATGATAGCAATCCCGGGACCGGAGCGAACTGAGCGACCTCAGCCGTCAGCGTTTGACCGACGATCGGCACGCCATTGTCTATCAGGGAGCGGAACAGGTTCGCATACAACTCGTGGCCGGCGGTTGCGAGATGACCGGTATCGGCGAACAGCCAATGCTCCGAGCCGGCTTGATTCTGGGTTCCAAGATAGGCCCATAGTGACTGGAAGTTCGCTGGATCT